>CBHFOL010000573.1:0-2227 GCA_965995405.1 uncultured Saccharothrix sp. | reverse complement strand
CTAAATCCGGTTTGTTTTGGGGTTTTGGGTTTGTGGGGCGCGGGGGGGGCGGACCCCCACTTCGGTCTTTTCCTGGCCGTTGGCGCCGGAGTCGTACCCGAGCGAACCCCCCTACCGCGCCGACTGGCTCCCACCGGCGCTGTGGCCGGGTCCGCAGGCCCGTGGCGGCGATCGGCGAGAATTCGGAGAGTCACCGCTACAAGGGTGATGCCACTCGAATGGACTGGTGAGGGGCTAGACGAGGCGTAGTGCCAGGGCGATGGCGAAGAGCAGGGCGAGGCCGCCGACTGTCGCGGCGATCCACACCACGCGGTGCCGGCCCGACGTCCTGGCCGCCTGCGCGGCTCCCACCCCGAGCAGGAGCACGGCGACGATACCCAGCACCACGGTGATGAGCGCGTCCCACGGGAACACTGTCATCACCGGGTCGACGTTGTCGGGGTCGAGTTGCCTCGATGGTGTGCCGGTCGACCCCGGGGTGATGTCGCGCGCGGTGGTCGGGACCGTGGCCGTCGGCTCGGGTGCGGAGCAGGCCGCGAGCAGTAACGCACACGAATAGAGGGCGTACCTGCCGCGAGACAAGTGGACTCCCTTTGCCTTGGGCCGTGGTGCCCCGGCGGACCGGGACACCACGGCGCGGTGATTCACCTTATCCGTTCGCCAACTGCCGGTACAGATTTCCCTCGCCGTCGTTCGTGAAATACGGCGAACGCAGGCCACCCAGGAAATCCTCGTTGCTGGTGACCCCGTTCACGTCACCGAGTCCGCTGCCGTCCGGCCGGTCCTGGTAGTCGATGTGCCACGGCCCACCGGACGCGCCACCGCCCAGGACGCAACCGATCTCGACCTGCCTGGGGAAGATCACCGGCTGCGCCTGGTGCGAATCGCCCTGGCAGAACGCCTGGACCGTGCCGTCCTCCACCCGCCTCGGGTACCCGATGATGGTGCGGAACTTCTCGTACGCCCCGCCGACGACCAGTCCGTTGCCGCCCACGAGGTCCACCACGCGACCGCGGTCGTTGGCGTTGAGCAGGGCGACGCCGGAGTCGTACCCCAACGACCCGTCCTGCGACCAGCCGTTGAGTGTGCCGAGCGCGTACGCGGTGAACTTCCCGAACGGCTCCCGGTCGTTGCGCTTCGCGGGCACGAACGTCCACTCCCGCATCCACGTGCCGCCGTCACCCTGGTGCACGCAGTGACCTGCGGTGAACACCATGTTCTTCGCCGGGTTGTTCACCGTCGACGCGGAGCAGTGGTACGGCTGCCCGTCGGCCGGGTCCACGAAGTAGACCTTGCCGACCGCGTTCGACATGGTCAGCGCGGCGCTGACCTCGCCCTGTCCGGTCGCCGCCGACGCGAGCCGCCGTACGGACTGCTCGGTCACCGGCCGAGCCGGGTCCTTGCCCGCCTGCGGGGCGTCCGCCGGCCGGGCCTGGGCCATCCGTTCCTCGGTCCAGTACTCGCCCGCGCGGGCGGTGTGTCCTACGGAGCGGGTGACTGCCGCGGCGTGCGGATCGAGGCTCCCCGCCGCGGCGATCTGTGCGGAGGCGGGCGCGGCCAGTGCCGCCGCGACCACGACCGCGATCCCCGTGCCGACTAACAGTCGAGACCATTGTGTGACTTGTTTCACCTATCCCCCTGGAGTGTGCGCAACAATGCGCGAGGGGACGCCGAAACGTATGCGTACGAATCGGCTAGGCGAACCCCCCGGAACGCCTTGTGAATCCCCCCATGCGAACTCCAGTCTTCCAGAGAATTCGCGGGATCGGTCGAGCGGAGGTCAGATCACCGAAATGGAGTAACGGTGTTACGGGTCAGACGTCGCCGGGTCGCACCAGCCCGGTCTCGTAGGCCAGCACGACGGCCTGCACCCGGTCCCGCAGCTCCAGCTTCGCCAGGATCCGCCCCACGTGCGTCTTCACCGTCGCCTCGGACAGGAACAGCTTCCGCGCGATCTCGGTGTTCGACAGCCCCTTGGCGATCAGCACCAGCACCTCGCGCTCCCGCTCGGTCAGCGCCTCCAGCACGCTCGCGTCCCGCAGCTCGCCGCCGCTCTCCCCGAGGAACCGGCTCAGCAGCCGCTTTGTCACCGAAGGCGACACGACCGCGTCCCCGGACGCCACCGCCCGCAGCGCCGACACCAGGTCACCCGGCGGGGTGTCCTTCAACAGGAACCCGGACGCGCCGTTGCGCAATGCGGACAGCGCGTACTCGTCCATGTCGAACG
>CBHFOL010000572.1:0-2274 GCA_965995405.1 uncultured Saccharothrix sp. | reverse complement strand
ACCGCAGGCCGGGCTCGAACTTGTGCACGTTGCGCAGGGGGGCCAGCGGACCGTCCAGCAGGGCGCGAACGGTGTGGGACAGCGGACTGTCGAGTGCCCCGACGTAGCCGATGGTCATCACGGCGACGCCCGCGATGACGCCGATCGTCAGGAAGAGCCGCTCCGGCAGTCCGCGGCGGACCAGCCCGGCGAGGCCAGCCGCCGCGAGGAGCCCGGTGGCCAGCATCAGGACCGGGTTGTCGACCAGCATGAAACCGGAGGGCCACCACGGGCTGCCGCTGCCCTGCACGACGTAGGCCACCCACTGGTTGGTGCCGCGCAGGACCTGGAACAGCGACGTCGGCGCCGTGGTGTTGGCGGCCGACTCGACGTAGTCGACGAACGGCAGGCTGTACTCGCCGAGCAGCATCAGCGGCAGCAACCACCACAGCACGGCCGCCACCACGGACGCGAACCACCAGAGCACGAGCCGGACGTGCCGCGCGGTCCACTGCCGGGTCAGCAGCCACAGACCGGGCAGCAGCAGGACCGTGAGCACCAGCGCGCCGTTCATCCCGCCGACGCCGAGGGTCGCCAGCCCGGACAAGCCGGCCGCCCGTCGTGGCGAGGAGATCCGGTCGGCCTTGATCAAGGGCAGCAGGATCCACGGCAGCATCACGGCGGCGACCATCTCCGCCGACAGCGGGCCGATCTCGGTGAGCATCCGCGGCGCCAGCGCGTACGCGACGGCCCCCAGGTACTGCGCCGGGGCGGTGCCGATCCGCAGCGCCCGCGCGACCGCGAGGACACCGCCGAACGCGCCGCACAGCAGCAGGGCGCACCACAGGCGTTGGGAGATCCACGGCGGCAGCCCGAGCACCTGGCACACCGCGAAGTACGGCCCCATCGGGAACAGGTAGCCGTACGCCTGGTTCTGCAGTTCGCCACCGCTGGCCGCGGGGTTCCACAGGTGCAACGCGCGGCCGAGGAACGCCAGCGGGTCGACCACGAGGTCGAGCTTGGTGTCGAAGGTCGTGCGGCCGGGGCGTTGCAGGAACGACAGCAGCGTGAGACCCAGCATGACCCACGCCGTGGGGTTGCGGTGCAAGCCCACGGCCACCCTGCTGTCCACCACCTCACCGCCGTGCTCGGCCACCACGGCGCGGAGCCGGTCCGGCGCCAGCGCGGTCATCCGCATCGGCGCCGGGTAGCGCAGCACGACGCGCTGCCCCCAGGCCACCAGGCGGTAGGGCGCGAACCGCCAGAGCATGCCCCTGAGCGTCCACAACGGACTCGTCGTGCACTGCAACACCGCCACGCCACCGGGACGCAGCACGCGCATGAACTCCGCCAGGTAGCCCTCGATCGCCGTGCGCGGCAGGTGCTGCAACACCAGTTCGGTGTAGACCAGGTCGAAATCGCCGTCGGGGAACCGCTGCAGATCCGGTGTGTCGTTGTGGACGAACCGGCACTTCCCGCCGCTGCGGTCCAGGTTCTCGGCGGTGGAGAGCATCGGCGGCGAGACGTCCACGCCGACGACCTCGTCGGCGTGCTCGGCCAGCGCCTGCGACAGCCGCCCGGCTCCGCACCCGAAGTCCAGCACCCGCCGCCAGGTCACCGGCAGGTCGAGCCCGGCGAGCCACTCACGGGCGACCGCCACGTCCTGGCGCCCCAGTTCGAGGAACTGGTCGACCTCCCACCGGCCGCCGCGCTTGTCCGGCGCCACGTGCACCGCCCACAGTGGATCCGCTTCGCCGAGCCGGGTCCAGTCGCGGCGCACCTGGTCGAATGTCATTCGGCGGAGTCTAGGTCCGGTCACGTCGTAGGGGAACCGATCCGGACGTCCACAAGGCATATCGGGTCCACTTCGGTGCCGCGGTTGATCTCCAGCCGGTCTGAGCCGCTGTTCACGACGACGTACCGCACGTGCAGGCCCTCGACGAGGATCACCTCCTGGGCGACCGTTCCCAGCGCGAGCCGCACCGGGCCCGCGCTGGAGGTGTAGTACTCCATCCGCAGCAGCCGACGGCCCTCCACCCGGCTGCTCAGCGGAATCGTCACGACCTGGCCGCCGACCGGGTAGCCGCAGTCGGCCACCGGACCTTTCCTGCCGACAACCGGATCCTTGACGCCGGTGATCTTTTGCGGCGATCCGTTGTCGTCCAACAGGAACATCTCCTCCGCGGGCTGGTCGAACTTCGGCCGCTGAGGGAGCAGACCGACCACCCTGGATGCCAGGCTGTCGTAGACGAACCACTCCGACATGACCTCGCTCGGGACATGCGTGTCGTAGAG
>CBHFOL010000571.1:0-2381 GCA_965995405.1 uncultured Saccharothrix sp. | reverse complement strand
GGTGCTCAAGTCTCGTCCGCTGCTGCTGCTCCTGACGGTCCTCTGTACCGGCTGCACGCGTGGCGCCGATCGACCCAGCGCCGAGGCGGTGGGGGTGGGGTCGGGACTGGTGGCCGTGCTGGGGTTCGTCGCCCGGGGTGGGGCCGGGGTGGGTGAGGTGGGGCGGGTCGCGAAGATCGTGGACCGGGTGGCGGCGATCGCGGACGCCGCCGGCGGGTCGCGGTTGCTGACGGCCGTCGCCGAGGTGGCGGCGGTCAGCGGTGACCTGGTGCGGTTCCGGCGCGTCGCACAGGTCGTCCTGCGGTCGGGTGGGCAGGTCGGGCCGTTGGCGCGTGCGGCGGCGGAGGTCGGTGCGTTCGCCGACGCCGAAGCGCTCGCCCGGTGTGTGGTGGCAGCAGGGGAACGGGCCGAGGTGCAGACGGCAGTGGCCGAGGCCGTGGCCCGTGCGGGTGACCTTGCCCGGGCCACGGCGGTCGCCCGGTCGATCACCGGGCCGTTGGCGCAGGCTCGCGCGCTGGCGTCCGTGGCGCGGGTGGCGGCCGGAGACGTGGTCGGGGTGTTGGAGTACGCCGAGGCGATCGCCTGCTCGATCACCGATCCCGCCGAACGCGCGATGGCGTCCGCCGCCGTGGCCGAGGCGGCAGCTGTTGTCGACCGGGCGTGGGTGTCGGCGGCGGGTACGGATCTGGCAGAGCGCCGGCGGGACCGGGTCGAGACGATAGCGGAGTCCATTTCGGACGCCGCGCTCCGGCCGTCGAACCGACTCGACCTGGCCGGAGATCCGGGCCGGCGGGTCCGCGTGCCGGCCCGTGTCCTGGAGTCGGACCGATGGCAGGTCGGGTTCCTGGCGGTGCGGAAGCTGTTGCCGGAAGCCGTTCCCGAGGCGGTCGCCGAGCTGGTCGCGATCGTGGAACGCCGTGCGGCCGAGGCGAATCCGTGAGGACGGGTCCCACCGGTCGATGTCGCCCAGGGCGGTAAGCGGCAGCGTGTCTTCGGCCTTGGAGGCCGGCTACGCCGCAACCGGGTCGGACGCCTGATGGGGCTTCGAGCGCCCGTTTTGCTGCCTGAACGGCCGCACGAATGGACCTACCGCCGTCGGACCGGTTCGCGGTCCGCTGGTTCGGTGAGGAAGAAAGCCGAGGTCCCGGACGTGGCGGTGCCTGTTCGGCGGTCTGCCGGCAGGACTGTCGGCGGGGCGCACGACGCGATGCTGCGGTTGCAGCGGACGGTGGGGAACCGGGCGGTCGTCGTCCAGCGGCAGGAGCATTCGCAGCCTGTTCCGCCGGCCGAGCTCGGTCCCGCTCCCGCCGCCGCGCCGGCCGCACCGCCGACGTACGCCCAGGCGCCGATGCCCGGGTTGTCGGCGGTGCTGACGGACAAGGACCGGGCGTTGTTCGCCCGGGAGCCGAAGTACGTCTCGTTCTACGAGCGGCGGCACGCGGTGGCCATCGCGGACCAGGCGGTCAGCGGTGTGCCGGCGCTCGTCACGCTGGCACAGATGGTCGAGGAGAGCGGTTGGGGCGGCGGGATGTCCGGCATCCACAACCTGTTCGGGCTCAAGGGGAACCCGGACTCGCCGCCCGACCGGATCCAGTGGCAGTGGACCCGGGAGCCGGTCGCGAGTCGGAGCGATGTGCGGGCGCGGTACGGGAAGTACCCGGAGTTCGAGGACAAGGACCCGAAGGAGGGTGAGGAGACCTACCCGGTGAAACTGCCGTTCCGGAAGTTCGCGAACGACGCCGAGTCCGTCGCGGCCCACGGCCGGACGTTGCACGATCCGCCCTACGCGGCGGCGTGGTCGAACTCGGCCGCCCCGGTGGCGTTCGCCCGGGCCGTGGCCGCCGCCGGGTACGCGGCCGGCAACGCCGAGGTCAGGAAGCGGTACGGGGGCAGGATCGTCAGCATCATTACGACGTTGGACAAGGTCGCGGCGTATGTGCGGGAACGCGATCCGGCGCACGTCATCGTGGACATCCTCAACGCGACACCGTCGAGCGAGGGCATCCGCCAGGCGCGGAACCGCCTGCCGGATGTGGTCCCGGGGTACTACGTGCTGAGTGAGGACGGCCGTCGGGACGCGCTGGTCGCACTGCGGGCCAAACTCGTCGGCTACGGGGTCGGGCCGTACATCGCGGACGAGGTCTGTAGTCCGTGACGGGGTCGGGCCCCGTCACGAACGGAGCCGGGAGCGCAGGCATTGTTTTGTCCGCGCTCCCGGCCCGGTCGGCTACGTCGGGCTCACCGCGTCCAGCCACGCCCGGCGGGCCACGGCGCGGGTGAACTCCCGGACGTGCAGGCCCGCCCGCAGCCAGGCGACCGGGAACGCGTCGCCTTCCTCGCGCACGACCCGGCCGAACACATCGCGTTCCCGGTCGCGGGAG
>CBHFOL010000570.1:0-2398 GCA_965995405.1 uncultured Saccharothrix sp. | reverse complement strand
ACCTCGGTCGCCTGGACCACGTCGGGCAACGGCTGCGCCACCGGCAGCGCGGGCCCGTCCACCAGTCGCGCCCCCACCTGTGAGGCGAGCACCACCCCGCGTTCCACCGGCAGTTCCACCCCACTGGGTGTGCCCGACGTCAGTCGAAGCTCGGCGATCCCGTCCGGCAGCCCGGTGTCCACCCACGTGGCGACCCCGTCGTCGCGCAGCTCCAGCGGCACCCCGTCCGGCCCGGTGATCCCGACCACGGCGTCACCGCGCAACACCACCCGGCGCTCGTCCTCGGTGTACCGGACCAGCACGAAGCTCCCCACCGCCCGGAACCCCTCGTGCACGATCACGCTCAGCACGTCGTCCAGCCCCGCGCCGCCGCGCACCAACTCCCAGCACCGCCGCACCACGTCGGACGCGGGCGCGGCACCGATGAGCAGCCACGTCCCGCCGGCCACCACGGCGACCGACGCACCCGGCGTGTAGCCGGTCACGGCGCGCTCCTGGGCACGGTGTCGCCGGACTCGGCACCACCCACCCCGTAGTCCACGACGACCACGGTCACATTGTCCCGACCACCGGCCGAAACCGCCCGCCGCACGAGTTCCCCGGCGGCGAGTTCCGCGTCCGGCACGTCCCGCAGCACACCGGCGATCTCGTCGTCCGCCAGTTCGCCGGTCAACCCGTCCGAGCACAGCACGAACCGTTCCCCCGCGACCGGCGGGAACACCCACTGGTCGGGTTCGGTGACGGTGTGCACGCCCAGCGCCCGGGTGATCACGTTCCGGAACCGCGAATACCGGGCCTCCTCGGCGGTCAGCCTCCCGGCGGCCACCAGCTCGGCGGCCTCGGAGTGGTCAACGGTCAGCAGCGTCAGGGTTCCGTTCGCGTACCGGTAGACCCGCGAGTCCCCGATGTTGAACACCACCCAGTGCGGCGAACCGGCGAACCCCACCAGCCCCAGCCCGGTGACCGTGGCGCCCATGCCGGCCTGCTCGGGGTGCTCCGCGCCGGCCGCCCGGATCGCGGTGTTGGCCTCGGTCAGGGTGGTCCGGATGTCGTCCGGCCGCAGGTCGCCGCGCTCGTCCAGGGCCCGCAGGTGCTCGACCGCCATGGCGCTGGCCACCTCGCCGGCGGCGTGCCCGCCCATCCCGTCGGCGACCGCGAACAGCGCCGACCCGACGAACGAGCTGTCCTCGTTGGACGATCGCACCAACCCGACGTCCGATGCCGCACCGGCCCGCACGCCGTCCGCCAGCGCCATCCACGCCTCCCAGCCGGGCGGCCCACGACAACCGCCACTCGCGTCTCACATCGCAGGTTCACCCGCGAACGTTGCACACCCTGGGTGAGAGGCAGGACGGCCGCACGACAAGCGCCCGACGTCACCCGTTCGGCCCATGGCGAAGATCGTGCCCCGACCCTGGCCCCGGCTGCCCTCGCCCACCGACGTTCCGCGCGCCGACCGCCCACCGCCGGCACCCCGAACGCGAAACAATTCCGCGGCCCACCGAGCCGAACGCGTGCCGAAAATCCGGCCTATCCAGGCGACGGGTAATCGATAACCGACATTTGCACACATCCCACCCGTGACCGGTGCCGGAAATCCACCGTGGCCGCGAATAATCCGGCTTATTGTCAACCGGGCGCAGTACGCCCGAACCCCCTAATGGCCGCTCGACGCTCAACCGCGATCAATGCCACTGTAGTCGGGCCGAAACACTCGCGACCGGACCGAAGGCCGCCGACTCCGGTCGGTCACCGCTGCACCGCGAACCATTCGGTATCCGACCGACACCAGCGCACCGAAAGGAATCGAATATGACACGTCGACTCGGCAGACGAATGCTGATCGGCATCATGGTCGCGGCCACCACGTTATTACCGGGCGGTACCGGCAACGCCACGGCGGCACCCACACCGGAATACGCCGGCTCGCCCGCGTCGAACATCCAGGCCGCACCGCTGACATACGCGCAGGGCGTGGGACGCAACGCCGACGGCCGCCTGGAGGTCTTCGCCCGCGGCACCGACGGCGCACTCTGGCACATCTGGCAGACCGCACCCAACAACGGCTGGAGCGGCTGGGCCAGCCTCGGCGGCTACTTCACCGGGACACCGGCCGTGGCCAACAACGCCGACGGCCGCCTGGAAGTCTTCGTCATCGGCGGCGACGGTGCCCTCTGGCACATCTGGCAGACCGCCCCGAACAACGGCTGGAGCAACTGGGCCAGCCTCGGCGGCGTGCTGACCAGCAACCCCGCGGTCGGCCGGAACGCCGACGGACGCCTGGAGGTCTTCGGCCGCGGCACCGACGGCGGGCTGTGGCACATCTGGCAGACCGCACCCAACAACGGCTGGGGCGGCTGGGCGACCCGGGGCGGCGTGATCACCAGCGAACCCGCCG
>CBHFOL010000569.1:0-2400 GCA_965995405.1 uncultured Saccharothrix sp. | reverse complement strand
GAGGACGATCGCTGTGATTTCGAGCCCGAAAACACAGCGATCGTCCTCGCAACGACACACGCCACCCCCAAACTCAGCGGACCTGTTCCAGCAGCGGCCGTACCCGGGGCGGAACCGGCGTGGACAGCGCGATCGACGTCGAGAGGCGCTGCACGCCGGGCACGTCCACGATCGAGTCGATGACGCGTTGGAGGTCGGCGTTCGAGCGGGCCACCACGCGCACGAACAGGTCGCCCTGGCCGGTGGTCGCGTGGACCTCGCACACCTCGTTGATCGCGGACAGGCCGTCGCACACCTCCTGACGCCGGCCCTGCGCGATCTCCAGGACGGCGAAGGCCGTCAGGCCGTAGCCCATCGCGGCCAGGTCCAGGGCCGGCGGGAAACCGGTCAGGACACCGCGGGCGACCAGGCGGTCCAGCCGGGCCTGGACGGTTCCGCGCGCCACGCCCAGCCGGCGGGAGCACTCCAGCACGCCGAGGCGGGGTTCGTCGGTGAGCAGGAGGAGCAGCCGGGCGTCCAGCTCGTCCACAGCCTGGTCAGAGTGTTCAGCTTGTCCCTCGATAGGCATAGATCACTGTACAACTTGCCCAGCGGAAAACGAGACTGTTGCTCACCCTGCCTAACCGACACATGCTGTGACTCATGACGCAGCAGCTTGACGACGTGAGCTACGACCAGCTCCGGCAACTCGTGGGTCTGGTCGACTACGACGGGACGCGGGACCCGTTCCCCGTCCGCTCCATGGACGCCGTGGTCTTCGTGGTCGGCAACGCGACCCAGACCGCGTGGTTCTACCAGGTCGCCTTCGGGATGCAGCTCGTCGCGTACGCCGGGCCGGAGACCGGGCAGCGGGACCACAAGTCCTTCGTGCTCAAGTCCGGGTCGGCGCGGTTCGTGATCAACGGCGGGGTCAAGCCGGAAAGCCCGCTGCTCGAACACCACCGCAGGCACGGCGACGGCGTGGTGGACCTCTCACTGGAGGTCGCCGACGTCGACAAGTGCATCGAACACGCACGCAAGCAGGGCGCCACGGTCCTCGACGAGCCGCACGACATCGAGGACGAGCACGGCGTGGTCCGGATCGCCGCGATCGCGACCTACGGCGAGACCCGCCACACGCTGGTCGACCGGTCGAAGTACACCGGTCCGTACCTGCCGGGCTACGTGGCGAAGGAAAGCACCGTCGTCCGACCCGAGGGCGCGCCGAAGCGGCTGTTCCAGGCAGTCGACCACTGCGTGGGCAACGTCGAACTCGGCAAGATGGACTACTGGGTCGAGTGGTACAACCGCGTGATGGGCTTCGTGAACATGGCGGAGTTCGTCGGCGACGACATCGCCACCGACTACTCGGCGCTCATGAGCAAGGTGGTGTCCAACGGCAACCACCGGGTGAAGTTCCCGCTCAACGAGCCGGCCGTCGCGAAGCGCAAGTCGCAGATCGACGAGTACCTGGAGTTCTACGAGGGCGCGGGCGTGCAGCACATCGCGCTCGCCACCAACGACATCGTCGCCACGCTGACCGCGATGCGCGCGGCCGGCGTCGAGTTCCTGGAGACCCCGGACTCGTACTACGACGACCCCGAGCTCCGGGCGCGCATCGGCGAGGTCCGGGTGTCCATCGAGGTGCTCAAGGAGCACCGGATCCTGGTCGACCGCGACGAGGACGGGTACCTGCTCCAGATCTTCACCAAGCCGATCGGCGACCGGCCGACCGTCTTCTACGAGCTCATCGAGCGGCACGGGTCGCTCGGCTTCGGCAAGGGCAACTTCAAGGCCCTGTTCGAGGCGATCGAGCGTGAGCAGGAGCGTCGGGGCAACCTCTGACGCCGTGAAATCTCCGACGTCGGGGCGACCTTCGACGCCGGGACGCGCGAAGGGCCGGTCCGGGGCATCCCCCGGACCGGCCTTTTCGTTCGGACTCTTTACCCGGCGCCGGCCGAAGGCGGACGATGTCCGTCACCGCACCGCGCGGGACCGGTACTCTCGGTGCGGGGGTATCTCAGGCAACATTCATCCGGGGAGGTGGCATGGCGCTCGCGCGACGGGTCACCGGTGTGGTCCCGCTCGTCGGGGCGGTGGCCACGGCCGTGGCGTTGACCGGCGCGGCCTTCTTCACCGTGGCCCATGCGGGCTGTGCCGAGTCCGGCCGGTTCGTGGAGCGGGACGGCGTGGTCGAGTTCGTCGGCGGCTGTGTGGACGGGCAGGACCTGCCCGCGGTGCCGAAGGTGGACAACGTCCGGTACGACTTCAAACCCTGACCGGCCGGACCCCGGTCGGCGAAAGTCCGACAGGTCCGCCCTTGGCCGGCGACAGCCGGAACTGGTCGACCCCGGCCGGCGAAGCCCGGCCGCACCACCTTGGCCGCACCACCTTGGCCGCACCACCTTGGCCGCACCACCT
>CBHFOL010000568.1:0-2613 GCA_965995405.1 uncultured Saccharothrix sp. | reverse complement strand
CAGGTCGCGCGCGGCTACCTGAACCAGCCCGGCCTGACCGCGCAACGGTTCCTGCCCGACCCGTTCAGCCCGCCCGGCACCCGGATGTACCGGACCGGAGACCGGGTCCGCTGGGTCGGCGACCAGCTCGAATACCTCGGGCGAACGGACGACCAGGTCAAGATCCGAGGCTTCCGGATCGAGCCCGGCGAGGTCGAAGCGGCGTTGCTGCGACACCCCGACGTCTCGCAAGCCGTTGTGGTGGCCCGAGAGCACCACGGGCATCAGCGGCTGGTCGCCTACACCGTCGGCACGGCAACGGATCTCCCCACCTGGCTCAAGGAACGGCTGCCCGACTACCTGGTGCCGTCGGCGTTCGTGCGGTTGGACGCGATCCCGATGACGTCCAGCGGCAAGGTCGACCGCCGGGTGCTGCCCGCACCGACGTTCACCGAGTCCGGTTTCGTCGCCCCGGCACCGGGTGTCGCGGCGGACCTCGCCGCGATCTGGGCCGAGGTTTTGGGTGTCGAACGGGTCGGCGCGCGGGACAACTTCTTCGCGCTGGGCGGCGACTCGATCCTCAGTATGCAGGTGGTGTCCCGGGCACGGCAGGCCGGGATGCGGTTGACGTCCAAGGACATCTTCCTCCGGCAGACCGTCGCGGACCTCGCGCTCGCCGTCACCGCCGATACCGGGGCAACGCACGAGGTCGTCACCGGTCCGGCCCCGCTCACCCCGATCCAGCGCTGGTTCTTCGCCGAGCACGGGCCGTTGGCGCACTTCACGATGTCCGTCTTCACCGATCTCGACCACGTGGACGTGCCCGCGCTGCGGGCCGCTCTCCGCACGGTCGTCGCACACCACGACGCCCTGCGCACCCGGTTCACCCACATCGACGGCGAGTTGCGCCAGCACGTCTCGGCGACCGAGGTCGACGTCCTGCGGATCGCGTCCACTGTGGACTACGAGACGGAAGCCGACCTGGCCCGCTCCGGGCTGGACCTAAGGCGCGGACCGCTGTTCCAGGCCGTGCTGTTCCCGGACGGCAAGCTGTTCCTCACCGCGCACCACCTCGTGGTCGACGCGGTGTCCTGGCGGATCATCCTCTCCGACCTCCAGACCGCCTACCAGGGCGGCGAGTTGGGGCCGAAGAGCACCGCGTTCAACGACTGGGCGCACCGGCTCGACGCCCACGTGCGCTCCGGTGCCTTCGACCAGGCACTGCCGCACTGGGCGGCCGTCCCACACGACGAGCCGGTGCCCACGACGGCGGGCAGCGCGCGGAACGTCACCGTGCGGTTGGGGCGGGCCGAGACGGACGCCTTGCTGCACCAGGTGCCCGAGGCGTACCGGACGCAGGTCAACGACGTGCTGCTGACCGCGTTGACATCCGCGTTCGCGGGTCGCGCGCTGGTGACGTTGGAGGGCCACGGCCGGGAGGAACTGTTCGACGTCGACCTCTCCCGGACGGTCGGCTGGTTCACCGCCCAGTTCCCGGTGGCGCTCGAAATCCCAGCCGGTGACTGGGGTTCTGCGCTGAAGGCGGTCAAGGAGCAGCTGCGGGCCGTGCCGGACCGGGGGTTGAGCTACGAGGCGCTGCGGTACGCGGATCGCGGGTTGACCGGCGCGTTGCCCCGCGTGTGCTTCAACTACCTGGGCCAGTTCGAGTCCGGCACGTTCAGCGAGGGCGAGCACGGCCGTGAAGTGCCCGACGAGCTGAACCGGCCGCACCTGCTGGACATCACGGCCGCCGTCGCGGACGGAGAACTCGCGCTGGACTGGGAGTACTCGACGCAGGCGCACGACGAAGCCGCCGTCCGCGCGTTGGCCGACCGGATGGTGGACGCGCTGCGGGCGATCGTCGCCCACTGCGCCTCCCCGGACGCCTGGGGCCGCACCCCGTCGGACTTCCCGCTGGCCCGACTCACCCAGGACCAGGTCGACCGGATCGCCGGCCGCGGGGTCGACGACATCTACCCGCTGACGCCGTTGCAGGCGGGCATGTTGTTCCACAGTCTGGTGGACGACGGCACGGCGTACTTCAACCAGATGTGCGTCCGATTGTCCAATGTGGATTCACCGGAACGGCTCGCGCAGGCCTGGCAACGGGTGGTCGACCGGACACCGGTCCTGCGCACCGCCGTCGTGTGGGAGGGCGTGGACGAGCCTCTTCAGGTCGTGTACCGGAATGTCGTGGTGCCGGTGGAGTACGCGCAGGTCACCGACGAAGTGGTGGAGCGGGACGCCCGCGCCGGCCTGGACCTCACCCGCGCGCCGTTGATGCGACTGGTGATCGGCCACGTGTCCGAGCACGAGGTCGACCTGCTGTGGACGTCGCACCACCTGCTGCTGGACGGCTGGAGCACCGCCCAGGTGTTCGGGGAGGTGCTGGCCGAGTACGCCGGCACCGACCCGGTCGCCCGGCGGCCGTTCCGGGACTACCTGGAGTGGCTGGCCGCGCAGGATCCGGCAGCGGCCGAGGAGCACTGGCGTGGTGTGCTCGGCGGCTTCACGTCGCCCACTCCCCTGCCCTACGACCGGCCGCCGGCCGATGCGCACCGGGCCGAGTCGTCCGCGCAGGTCGTGCTGGACCTGTCGGCGGAACAGCTCGACGGGGTGGCGCGCGCGAACGGG
>CBHFOL010000567.1:0-2712 GCA_965995405.1 uncultured Saccharothrix sp. | reverse complement strand
GGCGACCCGGTCCGCTCGCCCCAGGTGCGCGCGAACACCTCGTTGGTCGTCAACATCGCCATATCGCAACGGAGTCCGTCGCACTGGTCGGCGATGTCGCACAACGTCCGCACGGTCGCCGCGCGCAGCGCCGGCGAGAACGCGTCCAACTGCACCACATCGGGCCACGGCGGGAAGAACGGGTCGCGGCCCCGCGCGAACACCCGACCGCCCACCTCCAGCCACGCTCCCGGATCCGCGACGAGATCCCGGACATCACCGCGCACGAACAGCTCCGGATCCTCCGCGAGCCACGGGTGATCGGGTGCCACGTGGTTGGGCACGTAGTCGAGCACCAGCCGCAAACCCCGCCGTGCCAACGCGTTCCGCGCACCGGCCAGGCCTTCCGGGCCGCCGAACGCCGCGTCCACCACGTACCGGCGCACGCAGTAGGGCGACCCGATGACGTCCTCGTCCCGCACGTCCGGCAGCACGTGCCGGAACGAGCCGGGATCGACCAGCGCGAGCCCGGCGTGGCTGCGTTCCCACACGCCCATCAGCCACACCGCGTCCACACCGAGGCGGGCGATCGCGTCCCACGCCTCCTCCGGGACGTCGCCCAACGCCACCGGCCGCCCGGACGACCGCGTCAGCTCCGCCAGCCAGACGGCCGTGTTCACCTCGTGCACCACGGGACGCTCCGGCCAGCTCATCGGGGTTCTCCCTTGAACAGCAACGGCAACAGCGCCACGGTGGCCGTCCAGCCGGTCTGGTGGCTCGCGCCCAGCCCGGAGCCGTCGTCGCCGTGGAAGTACTCGTGGAACGGCAGGAGGTCGCGCCAGTGCCGGTCGTGACGCGACCCCCCGTGCACGGGCCGGGTGCCGTCGGGACCGGGCAGGAAGATCCGGGTGAGGCGCGCGCCGATCTCCCGCGCGACCTCGTGCAGGGTCAGCAGGTTCCCCGAGCCGGTCGGGCACTCCGCCCGGAAGTCGTCGCCGAAGTAGCGGTGCAGGTTCAGCAGCGCCCGGATCAGCATGAGGTTGACCGGGAACCACACCGGGCCGCGCCAGTTGGAGTTCCCGCCGAACATGCCGCTGTCCGACTCGCCCGGCAGGTAGCCGACCCGGTGCTCCTGTCCGTCCACAGTGAACACATAGGGATGCTCCAGGTGGTACCGCGACAGCGAGCGGATCCCGTACGGGCTGAGGAATTCCGCCTCGTCCAGCACCCGCGCCAGGACGCGGCGCAGCCGGTCCGGGTCGAACAGGGCGAACAGCACCGGCCCGGTGCCGTCCACCTGCCGCCCCCGGTTCCACAGCGCGGCCCGCACGGCGGGGTGGCGGTCCAGGAATTCCGCCGCGTCCCGGACCACGCCGGGGAACCGGGTGCGCACCGAGGCGTCCACGACGGTCGCCGCCGCCAGCGGCACGAGCCCCACGGCGGACCGGACCTTCAGCGGGACCGCGCTGCCGTCCGGACGCCGCAGCACGTCGTAGAAGAAGCCGTCCTCCTCGTCCCACAGGCCGACCCCGTCCGGGCCGATGTGGCCGGCGGCAGCCGCGATCCACGCGTAGTTCTCCAGCAGCGCCTGCGCCTGCTCCACGTACGCGGGATCGTCCGCGGCCAGTTCCAGCGCGATCAGCGCGAGACTCTGGCAGAACAGCGCCATCCACGCGGTGCCGTCCGCCTGGTCGAGCCGGCCCCCGGTGGGCAGCGGCGCGCTCCGGTCGAACACGCCGACGTTGTCCAGCCCCAGGAACCCGCCCTGGAAGACGTTCCGGCCGTCGGCGTCCTTGCGGTTGAGCCACCAGCCGAGGTTCCGCAGCAGTTTGGGGAACGCCGATGCCAGGAACGCCCGGTCGCCGGTTCCGGTCGTCGACTTCTCGTACTCGTACAGGAAGAGCACCGCCCAGGCGTGGACCGGCGGGTTCGCGTCGCCGAAATCCCACTCGTAGGCGGGAAGTTGTCCGTTGGGGTGCAGATACCTGCGGTCCAGCAACAGATCCGCCTGGCGCTTGGCGAACGCCGGGTCGACCACCGCCAACGCCACCGCGTGGAACGCCAGGTCCCAGGCCGCGAACCACGGGTACTCCCACGTGTCCGGCATGGCGATGACGTCCTCGGCGGCCAGGTGCCGCCAATCGTGGTTCCGCAGCGTCGAGGACGCCAGCGGGTCCACGCCGCGCCCGGTGAGCGCCTGTTCGACGTCGAACACGTAGAACTGCTTGGACCACAGCAATCCCGCCAACGCCTGGCGCACCACCAGCCGCTCGTCCGCGCCGAGCCCGCTGGCGATCCCGGCGTGGAACTCGTCGGATTCCGCCTCCCGGTCGGCGAACACCGCGTCGAAATCGCCGAACGGGTCGGACGTCGAACGTCCGTCGGTGAGCCGGGCGCGCACGACGGCACTGCCGCCGGCGGGGACGGTCACCACGCAGTGCACCGCCGCCTTCGTCCCGATACCGCTCGGGTCCACCGCCGAGTCGTCCCCGTGCACGACGGCGCGCTCGATCCCGTCCTTGACGTACGGGGTCGCGTTGGGCGATCCGAACACCCGCTCGTCGTCGGTCTCGTTGCCGGTCACCAACACCGGCCCCGAGGCTGCGCGCTGCCTCTTCCAGCCGCTCGTCGATGCGGCCGATCACCCCCACCAGCGTCAGCACCATGAAGGGCACGTAGATGTGCACGAGGGCGACCACGATGCCGAGCTCGTTGTACATCAGGGGCAGCGGC
>CBHFOL010000566.1:0-2755 GCA_965995405.1 uncultured Saccharothrix sp. | reverse complement strand
GGCCGCCCGGTTCGAGGACGCGCCGGCACTCGGCGAACACGTCGCGCAGCATGCCGAGGTACTCGAGGTAACTGGCGGGGACAGCCCCCTCCCCCAGCGCCGCCTCGTACTCCTTGCCGGCGAAGTAGGGCGGTGAGGTGACGACAAGGGCGACGCAGCCGTCGGGCAGGTCGAGTGCCCGGGCGTCGGCGCAGCGCAGCGGCTCGCCGATGTCGACCTGGCCGGCCACCTGGTCGTCGCCGCTGACCTCAGGGACGTGGAACCGGGCGTAGAACTCGGAGGCGTCGTGGCTCTCCCGGCGGCTCACGCCGAATCGGCTCGTGGCCGTACCTCGCCCGGTGGGTGTGGCCCCCATCGCAGAGGAAACTACACGGATGTCAGACTTGGACGGTGGCTCTCGGTGTGGGCGTCGACGTGTCGGTGCGGCGAGGGCTCGACGTGGTCGTGCTCGACGAACGCCGCCGCCTCGTCGAGGCGCCTCTGGCCCGGCAGACCCCCGACGACCTCGAGGCGCTGCTGCTCCGCCTGCGGCCCGATGCGGTGGCCATCGATTCGCCGCCGGCCTGGGGTGTGCGCGGCACGAGCCGCCGGGCGGAACGGGAGTTGATCGCCCTCGGGCTGCCCTGCTTCCGCACCCCCTCCGACCCGGCGCTCAAGGAGCACCCGTTCTACGGCTGGATGTTCGCCGGGCACGCCGCTTTCGCCGCTGCCGCCCGGGCCGGATATCCCTGCTTCACGGGAGGACGGGAGGGGCGAGGCTGTGCGCTGGAGGTCTTTCCACACGGCGCCGCCGTGGCGCGGGGAGGGCGGCCTCCGCCCGGGACGGCCCGCCGGCCGGCTACCAAACGCTCGTGGCGGGCTGCGGTGCTCGAAGCGTGCGCCGTCGAGGTGGCGCCGTTGCGGACGCTGGACGCCGTCGATGCGGCGCTGGCGGCGCTGGTCGCCGTGATCGTGGCGGAAGGCGGCGAGTGGTTCTCGGTCGGCGAGCCCGACGAGGGATGTGTGGTGCTGCCGGGCTCACCACCCCCGGCCGGCCGCTACCCGCCGGCGCCGCTCACAGCCACAGCGCGGGTCGTGTACGGCGAGCGCGCCGCACGTGGCTGATGCCTCCGCCCACGACGATGATCATGCCGGTGGCGACCGTCACCGCCAGCGTGAAGCCCAGGCCGAGCAGCGGCCCGGCCTCCTCCTCGGGGCCACTCGGCAGCGCTGAGTAACCAGGCCCCGTGCCATCAGGGAAGCTGAACGCGTCTGGTATCCAGTTCCCGTTGGCGTCAACGAACCCCTCGGGACTGTTGCCGTCGCCCTTGCCCTTGCCTCTTCCCTTGCGCCTGCCCTTCTGGTCGCGGTCGTCCGCGTCGGGGGAGGGCAGGACGAGCCGTCCGGATCCACCGCCGCCGACGGTGAACTCAAGGTCGGGGTCGGACGGGGAGATGTCACCGATCGACGGGACAGGGCGTCCGGTCAGGACCGGCTCGGGGCTGTCCGTTCCCGAGCCCCCTGTAGAACCTGAGCCCGGTCCGGAACCTCCGGGGGCAGTGGTCGTCGTGGTGGGGGGCGGGACTGAAGCCGACGCCTTCGGAACGATAACCAGGGCGTTGGGGGCCATGCGCTCGACGTGACCCGGGGCCACAACGTGCCCGTCCGGGTAGGCAGGCGGGCCGGGATTCCTGTCGTCGCTCGGAAGGTTCTTGACCTCGCCAGCCACCACGAACGTCGTGCCGCCACCGCCGTCGAAGTTGACCGCGTCCGTGGCCCCGAGCCCCACCAGGAGGTCGGCCGCCTGCGCCAGGCTCATGCCTTCGGCCTCGTCGTTCCGGCCGTCCACGGTGACCATGACGATCTCCCCGGATGGGTTCCAGCCCAGCAGGGTCCGGGGGTTCCTGAAGCGGGTGAATCCGTCGGGTGTATCGGGGAACACGCGCCGCCCGTCCCGCAGCAAAACCGGGTGCGCCCCCAGGCTCTGCATCGCGTCGACCGCCGTCTCCAGCCGCAACTGTGCGGTGCGGGTGACGCCCGTGCCGATCCGACCCGCGAGCCCGCGCAGGGCGGCACCCGCGGAGCCGGTGGCCGACAGCACCGCGCCGTCGGTCGGGATCCCGCCGGAACTGGACCGCGTGGCGACGATCTCCACTGAAGTGGTTCCAAGCGTCCCGATCGGGCCGGCCGCTCGCAACACGAGCTCGCCCTCGGCGCCCGCCGGGGTGGACCCACCCCAGGCCGGGGTGTAGAGCACGGCGGCGTCGGCGCCGCGATCGACATTCACGCCGCCGAGCGGAATCGTGGTGCCGTCCGAGGCGACGAGCGAACCGGACCAGCCCAGTTGGCCGGCGTGGAGGCGTCCGCCTCGGTCCAGGGTGACCTGGTCGTACCCCGCCCTGGGAGACCGCAACATCCGTCCGCCGGTGATCACACCCCCCAAGGGTTGATCGCTGCTGAGATCATGGAAGTCGCCGTTGATCCCGGCGATGCACGACACCCGGCGGCACATGTCGCTCGGAAGTTCATGGTCGGTGTTGCGGTGCGGGATGCCATCGTGTGCGCTCACTGCTTCGACCGCGACCGGTGCGCCGGGATCGATGTGGGCGACGTGAACCGTCTGCGCCGGATCGGGAAAGGTCAGCGTGACGTGCTCTACGCCTTCATGCAGCGCCGTGTGGGACCGCACCTGGTAGCCGTTGGGCACGGTGCTGTGGGCCTGCGCGAACGACACAGGTCCCAAGAGCAGGACAGCAAGACCGACCTTTCGAAGCCC
>CBHFOL010000565.1:0-2777 GCA_965995405.1 uncultured Saccharothrix sp. | reverse complement strand
TGGCCCAGCGTCGAATCGCTGCGGGCGATCTCGACGTCGGTCTCGGGGATGACACGGCCCGGCCACTGCCGTGGATCAAGCTGTACGCGCATCCCAAGCTCCCTTCCGATCGCGTACCGAACACCTGTTCGACATAGTGCCAGGGGGGTACGACAATTCCGAGGGAACAGCCTTGACTTATATAACTCAAGGCTTAAAGATGCTGGTCGTGCACGCGTTCGATGTTCTCGGCGACCCGGTGCGGCGGCGCATCCTGGAGCTGTTGGCCGACGGTGAGCAGTCCTCCGGCGAGGTCACTACGGTGATCCGGGACGAGTTCGGCATCTCGCAGCCGGCCGTCTCGCAGCACCTGCGGGTGCTCCGGGAGAACGGCTTCGCCCGGGTCCGGCCGGACGGCACCCGCCGCCTGTACGCGGTGGACGAGCGGGGGTTGCGCGAAGTGGACGAGTGGCTGGAGCGGTTCCGGCGGTTCTGGAGCAGGCACCTGGACGCGCTGGCCACCGAACTCGCCCGCGGCAAACGCGAGCGACGAATCGAGGAGGAACGACAGTGAACGACCTCAACGGCCGGCTCAAGGCGGTCCAGCGGGCCGTGCAGCGCGGCGAGACCCTGGGTGTGCTGCTCAGCCGCACGTACGACGCGCGGGCCGACGACGTGTGGGCGGCGTTGACCGACCCGGAGCGGCTCAAGCGCTGGTTCCTGCCGATCAGCGGCACGCTGGAGGTCGGTGGCTCGTTCCAGCTGGAGGGCAACGCGGGCGGCGACATCCTGGCGTGCGAGCGGCCGAAGCTGCTGCGGGTCACGTTCGGCGGCCCGGACAGCATCGTGGAACTGCGGCTGACCGGCCAGGACGGCCGGACGCAACTGGAGCTGGAACACACCATGCCGCCGGAGATGGCGCCCAACGGCGGTAGCGCGCTGTGGGTCGGCCCGGGCTGGGACGGTGCCTTCCTCGGCCTGGGCCTGTACCTGGCGGGCGAGGCCATCGGCGACCCGACCGAGATGGCCAACTCCCCCGAGGTCCAGGAGTTCAGCCTGGAGTCCATCGGCATCTGGGAGGCCGTGATCCGGGATTCCGGCACGGCGACGGCGGAGGAGCTGGCCGAGGCGGTCTCCGTGTCGAAGGCCCAGTTCTCCCCCGACGTCGTCTAGGACGCGGCCGGCCGGGTGCACCGGCACCCGGCCAAGTGCCCGTCCGGAGTGGTGCGACCGATGGTCGGATTCTGCAATGAAGAGTGGGTTTCGCCCGGTTCGGGAGTGGCAACCTCCGTCCCATGGCCGACACCCTTTGGGACGAGTTCCACCGCGTAGTGAACATGACCTCGCACGAGCTGGAGGACTGGCTGCGCACCCGCTCGGCGGACGTGGAGTCCGAGGAACTGCCCGACCGCGCCGGCACCCCGACCGGCCACGACGTGCTGCGCGTCCTGCGCAAACGGCGGACGGACCTGACCACCGAGGACGTCCGGGTGATGCGGAAGGTGGTCGAACGCGTGCACAACCAGCGCCGCGACGACCTGGAGCCGACCGCAGGCGAAGCCCACTGGCGGCACCGCCTGATGTCCATCGGCCACGACCCGCTCCGGCCCGCCTGAGCCCCGCCACCGGCCACCTGTGAGCGGACTTCCACGCCGATTGCCGTGCGCGTCCGCGTCGTGAGGTCCACGCTGGGAGGCATGTGCCGACACGAGCCGGGGCGGTTTGGACACGGCCTCCCGGTGCCCCACGACGCGAACGGGTAGACACCGACCATGAACCTCGGCTTGCCGGACGGGATCACCGCCTGCCTCTTCGACCTCGACGGCGTGCTCACCAGCACCGCCGTCCTGCACCGCCGGGCGTGGCGGCGCACGTTCGACGACTTCCTCCGACCACGGGGCGAACCGCCGTTCGCCGAAGCCGACTACATCAGGTACGTGGACGGCCGGCCGCGCTACGACGGCGTGCGCACCTTCCTGGCGTCGCGGAACATCACCGTGCCGGAAGGCACCCCGGACGACCCGCCGAGCCTGGACACCGTGCACGGCATCGGCAACCGCAAGAACGAGCTGATCGACGCGATCATCCGCGAGGAAGGCGTCAGCCCCTACCCCGGCACCGTCCGGTACCTGGAGGCGGCCAAGGACGTGTTCAAGATCGGTGTCGTCACCTCCTCCGCCAACGCGCAACGCGTGCTGGACGCGGCCGACCTGTCGAAGTACGCGCAAGCCCTGGTGGACGGCGTGGTCATCGTCCGGGACGGGCTGAAGGGCAAGCCCGCGCCCGATTCCTTCCTCGCCGGAGCGCGGCTGCTGGGCGTCGAACCCGGGCAGGCGGCGGTGTTCGAGGACGCGTTGGCCGGTGTGCAGGCGGGACGCGCGGGCGGGTTCGGCTACGTCGTCGGCGTGGACCGCGCGCGGCAGGCGGACGCGTTGCGGGAGAACGGGGCGGATGTCGTGGTCGAAGATGTGGCGGAACTCCTGTGACGGGGTACCTCGTCGAGCCCTGGGCGTTGCGGTGGCAGGGTTTGTCCGTGCCCGACCTGCGGCGCACCGAGTCGACGTTCGCGCTGTCCAACGGGCACATCGGGATGCGCGGCACGCTGGACGAAGGTGAGCCGCGCGGCCTGCCCGGCACGTACCTCAACGGGTTCTACGAGGAACACGCGCTGGTGGGGCGTTTTCGTGCGGCTGCGGAAACGCTGATCCTCCCTCAGCACGCGCCCGCGCGCTGGGGAACAGGCAGCGGGCCCCGGTGGCTGCTGCGCAACAGCAACTCGTCCGGCGCCGCCGACCTGC
>CBHFOL010000564.1:0-2796 GCA_965995405.1 uncultured Saccharothrix sp. | reverse complement strand
GGCCGGCGTGCCGACGACGTTCAAGCAGTACGACGGCCAGATCCACGGCTTCTACGGCCTGTACACGGATCTGCCGATCTCCCCGGTGTCCCACGCGGACGTCGTGGAGTTCTTGAAGAGCGTGTTCTGACGCTTGATTTGAAGGGTCGGTTCGGATCCGCCCCGAACCGGCCCCTTCCGCATGTCCGGCACCGGCCGGTGCCGGCCGTCCGACCCGGTCAGCCCCGGGTCAGGCGGTCGAAGAACGTGTCCAGGTGTTGCTTGTGCAGCTTCCGGGTCGAGAAGCGGGGGCCCACCAGGCTCATCACGTTCGCCCCTGCGGTCATCAGCACGATCTCGTCCACCAGTTGCTCGTCCGGCGTCGAGGTACGGATGTCGCCGTCCGTCCGCGCGCGGCGGATGTGCTCGTGCAGCAGGCCCCGCCACGCCTTCAGGTGCTCCTGGTAGCGGTTGTGGAGGTCCTTGTTGGACAACGACATCTCCCAGAACGCCATCAGCACGCGGCCCGCCGTCACGCGCTTCGCGTCCAGCGGCATGGTGCCGTAGCACATGACGCGCAAGGCTTCCACGCCCGAGATGTCGGCGACCGAAGCCGAGATGTGCCGGTGCATCATCGACAGCGCGCGGTCGAAAGTGGCCGCCACCAAGGCGTCCTTGGTGGCGAAGTACCGCTTCAACGCGCCGTTGGCGAACCCCGCCGCGGTGGCGATCTCCCGCATGGTCGCGGCTTCCAGGCCGCCGCGGACGATGAGGCCCCAGGTCACGTCCACGAGGTGCTCGCGACGTTCGTCGTGGTCGATGACCTTGGGCATCGTGCTCCCTACGAAGGTGCCGGATACGTCTACGTCTGTAGTGTATCCGGCGGACCCCCGGGAACGGCCCGGTCGAACCACGGGATGGGATCAGGGCAACAGGAATCGCCCGCGAGGGTGGGGCGGGCGAGCGGGTAGTCCAACTCCGGGCCGGCCGGCGTGACGCCGTTCGGCTGTCGGGTGCGTACGGCCGTCGGGTGGGTGGCAAGGGCAGGCGTTAGGGTCGGGCCGTGGCGGGCCAGGTCGAAGCTGAGTTCCTCGCGGCCATCGGGCGGTTCGCCGGGCCGGTGCGCGGGGTCGGGGTGGTGCTGCTCAGCGCCTTCGGTGTGTGCTCGGTGTCCTCCGCCGGCCTGCCGCTCGGCTTCGCACTGCTCGGGCTCATGGTGGTCGGCGCGGTCGCGGACTTCTTCAGCCCACGGGTCGCGCTGGTGTTCGCGGTGGTCCGGGTGGTCGCGGTGTGCGCGGCGCAGGGCGCGCTCGGCGGCGAGTCCGGCCTGTGGGCGCTGAACGTGCTCACCACCACGGCGATCACCCTCCAGTGGGAGTGGCGGCCACGGGTGGCGGTGCCGGTCACCGCGGCGCTGCTCGCGGTGCAGACGTGTGCGGTCGGGCTGGACGGCGCGGTGGTGCTCCGGGTCGTCGTGGAGTGCGCGCTGGCGCGGTTGGCGTTCCTGGTGGTCCGGCGGTCGACGCGGCGGGTGGACGAACTGCGGGTCCGGCGGGCCGAGGTGGTACGGGCCGAGGCGCTGGCCGCCGAACGCCGCCGACGCGAGCGGGAGTACCTGGCGCTGCTGCACGACACCGCGTCGGCGACGTTCCTGGTGGTCGCCACGCAGGGCGGTGACGCCGAGACCGTCGCCGGGTACGCGCGCCGCGACCTCGAACTGCTCACCGGCACGGCCGACGACTGGGACGGCGTGGTGGACGTCGGCGCGTCGCTGCGCACCGTCGCCGAACGCTCCCCGCTGCGCGTCCAAGCCCGGACCCCGCTCGCCCCGGTACCCGCGTCCGTGGCATTGGCGCTGGTCAGAGCCGTCCGGGAGGCGCTGGTCAACGTCGAGCGGCACGCCGGCACCACGAGCGCGGAAGTAGCCGTCGCCGCCGACGGCGAACGGGTCGTGGTCACCGTCGCGGACGAGGGCCGTGGGTTCGACCCGGAGCAGGTGTCGTCCCATCGGCGGGGGATCAGCGGCTCGATCGTGGCCCGGATGGCGTCCGTCGGCGGCGACGCCGCGATCACCTCGGCCCCCGGCGGCACCACGGTGCGGTTGGCGTGGCCGGCGTGACCGATCCGGAGCGGGAAGTCGCGCAGGTGGCCGCGAGCATCCGGCTGGTGCTGCTCGGCGTGGTCGCGGTGCTCCAGATCGGACTGTCCCTTGTGCCACTGCTGACCTACCACCACGGGCCGGGCGGACAGGTCGCCTACGTGGCGTTGGTGCTGGTCACGGTGGTGTGCGCGGTGTGGGTCGTGCGGTGGCTGCCGATACCCGGGGTCGTCGTGGCGGTAGGCGTGGCTGTCGTGCTCGGCGCGTCGGTCCTGGCGACCGGGGCGTTGCCGCCGGACTCGTACTTCGAGGCGGCGCACTGGTCGTTCGGGCTGGTGGGGTGGCACCTGCTGGTGCTGCTGGCGGACCGGGTGCCGGCGCTGTTGGCCGCGCTGGGCGCGCACATCGTCGCCGGGATCGCGCAGTTCGTGCTGGCGGGGACGCCGGATCGGA
This sequence comes from uncultured Saccharothrix sp., assembly GCA_965995405.1. Classification (GTDB taxonomy): domain Bacteria; phylum Actinomycetota; class Actinomycetes; order Mycobacteriales; family Pseudonocardiaceae; genus Actinosynnema. The sequence goes on along the minus strand of CBHFOL010000564.1, from coordinate 266 downwards.
CGGAGATCGGCGCGGCCGGCGTGGTCGTGCTCGGGGTCACGAGCTTCCAGGTGGGTGTGCTGCTGCTGACCCGGGTGCTGCTCCGCAACGCGCGCCAGGCGGCGGAAGCGGCCGTCGAAGAAGAACGGGCGGCGACCCGGGTCGCGTTGGCCGACCAGTGGGCGCACGACCAGCGGACCGGGTTCGCGGGTGGGCTGGGCACCACGTTGCCGCTGCTCGTGGACCTGGCGGACGGGCTGCGAGACCCCCCGGCCGAGCCGACCCCG
>CBHFOL010000563.1:0-2829 GCA_965995405.1 uncultured Saccharothrix sp. | reverse complement strand
TGCCCCTTTGTATCGCTCAACGCGTTTCCCCAATCGGCCCGGGCGCGTCGACCGGGGGACTGGTGCGGGAGCTGCGCCGGGCCGACCCGGAGGTGCGGCTGGTGGGTGTGCAGCCGTTCGGCAGCGTGACGTTCGGCAGCGAGCGGTTCACCGATCCGGACGCCATCATCGCCGGTATCGGCAGCGCCATCCCGTTCGACAACGTCCGGCACTCCCTCTACGACCGGGTGCACTGGCTGGACTTCCAGCACGCCATGGCCGCGACCGTCGCCCTGCTGCGCGACCACGCGGTGTTCGCGGGTCTGTCGACCGGGGCGGCGAACCTGGTCGCCGGCTGGGAGGCCGCCCGCCACCCCGACCACACGCACCTGGTGATCGGCGCGGACACCGGCCACCGCTACACCGCGCGGGTGTTCGCCCGGCACCGCGAGGCGCTGGACCCGGCCGCGCTGAAGCCCGTGGAGATCGGCTCGCTGGACGACCTGACCCCGCCGTGGTCGGTGCTCGACTGGCAGCGCCGCGACTACGGCCCCCTCGTGCCCGCCCAGCTCCGCCGGAAGGACCGGGTGTCGTGACCGCCGCACCGCCGGAAGTCCGCCTGACCACTGCCGAGCCACGCCGGAAGGACCGCGTGTCGTGACGATCGTGCTGTTGGAAGCCCTTACGTTCGGCCTCGGCCGGCTCGCCGACGCGGCCGACGAAGCCGGGCAGGAGCTGTGCCTGCTGACCGGCGACCGCGCCATCTACACCCACGAGCTGAGCCGCGTCGGCGACCGGATCCGCGTGGTCGACGTGGACACGACCGACGTCGCAGCCTGCGAACGGGCTCTCCGGGACGTCCCGGACCTGGCCGGCCTGATCAACTCCACCGACACCTGGGCGTTGCCGGGCGCGGAACTCGCCGCACGGCTCGGCCTGCCCGGACCCGACCCGGACGCCGTGCGCGTGCTCCGGGACAAGAGCGCCGTCCGCGCCCTGCTGCACGAAAACGGCCTCAGCAAAGGACGTTCCGTCCCCGCGACCCCCGACGTCATCGACGCGCTCGGCCTGCCGCTGGTGGTCAAGGACTCCGCCGGCACGTCGTCCCGCGCGGTCTGGGTGGTCCGCGACCGCGCCGAACTCGACCGGGCACTGCGCCAGGCGGCCGACACCCAGCTCAAAGGCACCCTGATCGCCGAACCGTACTTCGCCGGACCCCTCTACAGCGCGGAAACCCTCACCTGGGACGACCGCACCCGCCTGCTCGGCGTGTTCAGCCGCCAGCTCTCACCCGAACCACGCCGCCGCGAGGAGGCCGCCGCGTTCCCGGTGGCCTTCCCGGACGACCTGGGGCCGTGGATTTCCGAAGTCCTGGCCGCCGCCGGCCACCGGCAGGGTTTCGCGCACACCGAGTTCGTGCTGACCCTGGACGGCCCGCAGGTGGTGGAGATCAACGCCCGCATCGGCGGCGCGCTGGTCGGCGAGGCGCTGTGCCGGTCACTGGCCACCAACGTCTACACCGCGCTGGTCGCGATGGCGCTGGGCCACGAGCCGAACCTGGTCACCGGCAGCGGTCCGGCGGTCGGGTTCGTGCTGCTCTACCCGGACCGGGCGGGCGTGCTGACCGGCTGGTCCGGACTGGAGCGGCTGACCGGGCTGCCCGGCTCGCCCGAGTGGTACCCGACCGCCGAGCCCGGCGAGCTGGTCACCCACCTGGACGATCAGCGCGGCTGCACCGGCATCCTGTTGGCCGAAGGTGCCACGTCCGAACTGGCGCTGCACCGCGCGCTGGCGGCGGCCGGCGGGATCGCCCCGATCATGACGTCCTAGCGAAGGGAACCCGCACCGCGGTCGAACTGTCTCAGTAGGGTGGTGCGACCGTGAGACAGGGGGACTGCATGGCTGGGGATCAGCACGCCGAATCGCCGGACTTCGGGCCGTATCGCATTCTCGGGATGCTGGGCCAGGGCGGCATGGGCGTGGTGTACCGGGCGTACGACACGGTCAACGACCGGATCGTGGCGCTGAAGAAGCTGCCCGTGTCCGCGGCCGACCCCGAGTTCCGGGCCCGGTTCCAGCGCGAATCCCGGCTGGCGGCGGCGCTCAGCCACCCGAACATCATCCCGGTGCACGACTTCGGCGAGATCGACGGCCAGCTCTACCTGGACATGATGCTGGTCGACGGCACCGACCTGCGCCGGATGCTCGGCCAGGGCTCGGTCGACCAGGACCGGGCGATCGCCGTCCTCCGCCAGGTCGCGCGGGCGCTGGACGCCGCGCACGAGGGCGGTCTGGTGCACCGGGACGTGAAGCCGTCCAACATCCTGGTCGACGGCGCGGGCAAGGCGTACCTGGCGGACTTCGGCATCGCCCGGGAGACGTCGGCCGAGGCGACCGCGCTGACCCAGTCCGGCGACCTGATCGGGTCGTGGGACTACATGGCCCCGGAACGGCTGTCCCGGGGCCTGGTCGACGGCCGGGCCGACCAGTACTCGCTGGCCTGCGTGCTGTTCGAGTGCCTGACCGGCCGGCTGCCCTACCCGGCGGACGACATGGCGGGCAAGGTCGCGGCCCACCTGCTCCAGCCGCCGCCCGCGCCGTCGGTGTTCGTGCCCACCATCACGCCCGCGCTGGACGCCGTGGTGCTGCGCGGCCTGGCCAAGGAGCCCGCGCGCCGGTTCGACACGGCGACCGCGCTGCTCTCCGCCGCCGAAGGGGCCGCCTACTCCGGCGAGACGGCCCGGTCGGCCCGGCCCACCGCGGCCGGTCCGTCGAAGGAACGCGACCAGGGCCGGCTGGTGAAGGCGATCGTCCGGGAAGATGGCAGCGTCAGCAACGTCGAAGTGATTC
>CBHFOL010000562.1:0-2843 GCA_965995405.1 uncultured Saccharothrix sp. | reverse complement strand
CGCCATGCTCGCCGACCGGTCCGAGCAGGTCGTGCATCTGGTCGCGCTGGAACGGCACGCTCGGCAGCCACAGCTCGACGATCACGCCGACCGCGCGCCGGCAGCGCACGCCGACCAGCACCGAGTTGACCTTGCCTCCGGTCTCGTGGTCGAGCACGTACACCTGACGACGGCCGTCGGCGGTGAACGTCGAGCCCGCCACCACGTCCTTCGCCACCCCGGTGCCGTAGTACGCGATCGCGCCGCTCTCCCAACGGGTGGGCAGCACGTGGTCGGTCTCCTCGAACTGCCACCCGCGCAACGCCGCCCACCTGCGCCGCTCGCGGTTACGCGCGGTTCGCTGCGCCCGGTCGGTGGCGAGCAGGGCGAACCCCGCCACCCCCGCGACCGCGGCGACGGTGAACCAGACCCACGCCGGTATGCCCACGACTGCGAGAGTAGCGGTCGGCGGCAGACAAACGAAGATCACTTGGCGGGCGGTTCGCGTGATCGGCCCAACCCGTTACCCGCCGGATGGTCACCCACCACAACCCCACTCCCCACCCACAAACCCACACCCCCGACACCCGCCGCGCCTACCTGACCGCACCTCACTTCACCCGCACCGAACTTCACCCGCACCGAACTTCACCCGCACCGAGCCGAGCCGCACCGCATGGCGACGCATCGAACCGGCCCCACACCGCCCAAGGCGCTACGTGCACCGCACTGCACACAAGAGCACCGCGCACAAGAGCACCGCACGCAAAGCACCGGGTGTGGTGCATTACGTGCGGTGCAGTGCGCTACCGCAGTCAGGCGCTACCGCAGTCAGGCGCCAGCGAGGTCAGGCGCTGCCACGGTCAGGCACCAGGGCGGTCAGGCGCCAGCGCGATCAGGCCCGGCCGACGATCAGGCCGGATTGGTCGTCCAGGACGTCCACCTTCACCGTGTCGCCGTCGCGGACCTCGCCGGACAGCAGTTCCTTGGCCAGTTGGTCGCCGATGGACGACTGCACCAGTCGACGGAGCGGTCGGGCACCATAGACCGGGTCGAAGCCGTTGATGGCCAGCCAGTCACGGGCCGCGGTGGTGACCTCCAGGGACAGTCGGCGTTGGGCCAGGCGGTCGGCCAGGCGTTGGACCTGGATGTCCACGATGGAGGTCAGCTCCTCCGTGGCCAGCGAGTGGAACACCACCACGTCGTCCAAGCGGTTCAGGAACTCCGGCTTGAAGTGGGTTCGGACCACTGACATGACCGCGTCGGTGCGTTGGCGTTCGTCCAGGTTGGCGTCCGCGATGACCTGCGAACCGAGGTTCGAGGTCAGCACCAGGATGGTGTTGCGGAAGTCGACCGTGCGGCCCTGGCCGTCGGTCAGCCTGCCGTCGTCCAGCACCTGGAGCAGCACGTCGAACACGTCCGGGTGGGCTTTCTCCACCTCGTCCAGCAGCACGACGCTGTACGGGCGGCGGCGGACGCTTTCGGTCAGCTGGCCGCCCTGGTCGTAGCCGACGTAGCCGGGAGGGGCTCCGACCAGCCTGGCGACCGAGTGCTTCTCCGAGTACTCGCTCATGTCGATGCGGATCATCGCCCGCTCGTCGTCGAACAGGAACTCGGCGAGCGCCTTCGCCAGCTCGGTCTTGCCCACGCCGGTCGGGCCGAGGAACAGGAAGCTGCCGGTCGGGCGGTCCGGGTCGGCCACGCCGGCGCGGGTCCGCCGCACGGCGTCGGAGACCACGCGGACGGCTTCGGCCTGACCCACCACGCGGCGGCCCAGTTCGTCCTCCATGCGCAGCAGCTTCGCGGTCTCGCCTTCCAGCAGGCGGCCGGCGGGGATGCCCGTCCACGCGCTGACCACGTCCGCCACGTCGTCCGGGCCGACCTCCTCCTTCAGCATCACGGCGGCGTCCTGGGTGCTGCGGGTCGCCTCCTCCAGGTCCTTTTCCAGGGCCGGGATCCGGCCGTAGCGGAGTTCCGCCGCACGGCCCAGGTCGCCGTCGCGTTCCGCGCGCTCGGACTCGCCGCGCAACTGTTCCAGCTGCTCCTTCAGATCGCGCACCCTCTCGATGGCGGTCTTCTCGTTCTGCCAGCGTGCGGTCAGCGCGGACAGCGACTCGCGCTTTTCCGCCAGTTCCGCGCGCAGCGCGGCCAGGCGTTCCCGGGAGGCCGGGTCGGACTCCTTGGCCAGCGCCATCTCCTCGATCTCCAGCCGGCGCACCGCCCGCTCGACCTCGTCGATCTCGACCGGGCGGGAATCGATCTCCATGCGCAGCCGGGACGCGGACTCGTCGACCAGGTCGATCGCCTTGTCCGGCAGGAACCGGGCGGTGATGTACCGGTCGGACAGGGTCGCGGCGGCGACCAGGGCGGCGTCGGTGATGCGCACGCCGTGGTGCACCTCGTACCGGTCCTTCAGGCCGCGCAGGATGCCGATCGTGTCCTCGACGGACGGCTCGCCCACCAGCACCTGCTGGAACCGGCGTTCCAGGGCCGGGTCCTTCTCCACGTGCTCGCGGTACTCGTCCAGGGTGGTCGCGCCGACCATGCGCAGTTCGCCGCGCGCCAGCATGGGCTTGATCATGTTGCCGGCGTCCATGGCGGACTCGCCGGTCGCGCCCGCGCCGACGATGGTGTGCAGCTCGTCGATGAACGTGATGACCTGGCCGGCCGAGTCGGTGATCTCCTTGAGCACCGCCTTCAGCCGTTCCTCGAATTCACCCCGGTACTTCGCGCCCGCGACCATCGCGCCCAGGTCGAGCCCGACGACCCGCTTGCCGCGCAACGACTCCGGCACGTCACCGGCGTTGATCCGCTGCGCGAGGCCCTCCACGATGGCGGTATTGCCGACACCGGGCTCGCCGATC
>CBHFOL010000561.1:0-2914 GCA_965995405.1 uncultured Saccharothrix sp. | reverse complement strand
ATCTCCCGCCACACCTCGTCCTTCTGGTCGCGGTCCACCTGGAGCCCGAGGCCGGCGGTCTGGAGTTGCGCCCACGGCACCGCGTCCCGGGGCAGCAGCTTCGCCGCCTCGTGCAGCGGGCCGACGGCCTTGCGGAGCGTGCCGAAGAAGACCTTGAACCGGTCCTTGCCGACGCTGTCCGCCCGCCCGGAACCCCGGATCGCCCACGCCTCCCGGATGAACGCGGTGCCCGCGAGCAGCCACAGGTCGGGGTCGCCGTTCGTCTTGGCGAGTTCCAGCAGTTCGTCCGCGTGCCCGATGGCGTGCTCGCCGAGCACCTCGACCCGCAGCGCCCGCACCTCGGGCTCGTCCCGGCACTCGGCCAGCACGGTCGTGGCCGCACGGAGGTGACCGGCGTCCATCTCCTCTGCCGCGATGTCCAGGATCGCGTCGTCGTAGGTGTGGTCCCGCACCACCTCACGGGCGATCGCGGCAGGCCGCTTCCTCCGGAAAATCCCCACCTCACCGACCTTACTTTCCCCGGGCGCCGACTGGCCTAGTTCTTTCGTAGACCCGAACGCCAGCCTTTCTGCGGTTGCCGCCACCCCCGCCACACCGATGAGGTGGACGGCACGACCCGAGGGGGAACACCCATGCGAAGACTGGCTGTAGCCGTGTCCGCCATCGCCCTGGTGGCGACCTTACCCGCGGCGGCACAGGCTCAGGAACAACCCGCGTACGCCGTCCAGACCATCAACTGGGGGCCGTGCACCGACCTGCCGGTGCCCGCACTGGAGTGCGGCTCGTACACCGCGCCGCAGGATTGGAACAACCCCGGCGACGGCAAGACCATCACCATCGCGATCAGCCGGCTGAAGCCGAAGAGCGGCCAGGCCAGGGGCAGCGTGCTGACCAACCCGGGCGGCCCCGGCGCACCGGGCAGGCTCCTGCCGGCCATCTACCAGAGCCGTTCGAAGCTGGTGGACAACTTCGAGATCATCGGCATCGACCCGCGCGGCACGGGTGCCGGCACCAACGTGACCTGCGCGAACTTCAACTTCCTCACCTTGACCGACCCGCGCGACCGCAGCCGGGAGAACGTGAAGCTGATCTACGACTCGGCGGCGCTCCAGGCGCAGACGTGCCAGCGCAACTCCGGCGAGTTCGGCAAGGTCGTGAACACCGAGCAGACGGTCAAGGACCTGGACCTCCTGCGCCACCTGCTGGGCCGCGACAAGATCAGCTGGATCGGCTACTCCGGCGGCACGTGGCTGGGCGCGTACTACGCGACCTACTTCCCGAACCGCGTGGACAAGTTCGTGCTCGACTCGAACACCGATTTCACCGCCACGTTCCAGGACATCTTCGGCGAGTTCGGCCGGGGCTTCGAACGCCGTTTCCGGGTCGACTTCCTGCCCTGGGTGGCGAAGTACGACAACGTCTACCACCTGGGCACGACCGGCGAGCAGGTGCGCCTGAAGTACGAGCAGACCCGCGCGGCACTGGCGGAGAACCCGGTCCAACTCCCGGACGGCACCATCTTCGACAGCGTGCTGCTGGACCTGACCCTGGTCCGGGCCCAGTACAGCAAGCACCAGTTCGCGGGCGCGGCAGCGACCCTCGCCCGGCTGAGCAACCCGACCGCAGCCGAATCGGCCCCCGTAGCCGGCGACGTGCGCTACCCGGACGCGTCCACCGCGACCCTGTACGGGATCACGTGCAACGACACCAGGTTCAAGGGCGGCCGGGAGTACCTGGCGAAGGAAGCCGAACGCCAGGGCAAGCTGTACCCGCTGATCGGCTACTACCAGATCCTGGCCCCGTGCGCGTTCTGGAACCGCCCGCCGCTGCACCTGAAGACGCCGACCGGCAAGGGCGTCCCGCCGATCCTGATGGTGCAGTCGGTCCGCGACCCGGCGACTCCGCTCGAAGGCGCTCAGCGGGCGCACGAGAAGTTCGCCGGCTCGCGCCTGCTCACCGTCACCGACGAGGGCGACCACGGCATCTACGGCTTCGGCAACCCCTGCGTGGACGACCTGGTGGAATCGTTCATCGTGGACGGCAAGGTCCCGGCGAAGGACGTGACCTGCCCCGGCATACCCCTGCCCGCACCCACCGCGACGCTCGACGTACCGCCGAGCCTGCCCTCCGGCGGGCGGTAGCACCGGGGCTTGGGGTGTGCGCGCCACGCGCATACCCCAAGCCCGCTACCAGCCCGAAGCTCCGGTCTGCCGGCGCCGGGCAGCGTAGACCCCGGCCTCGGTGCGCCGGTCGAAGCCGAGTTTGTGCAGGAGCGAGGAGACGTAGTTCTTGACCGTCTTCTCCGCCAGGTACAGCCGCTGCGCGATCTGCCGGTTGGTCAACCCCTCGGCGATCAGGTCCAGGATCCGCCGTTCCTGCGGGCTCAACGCGGCATAGCGCGGGTCCTCCACCGGACCGCCGCGCAACCGCTGCAACACCGTCGCGGTGACCCCGGAGTGCAGCAGCGACCCGCCGGCGGCCAACGTCCGGATGGCCGACACCAGGTCGTTCCCGGACACCTGTTTCAGCATGTACCCGGCGGCCCCCGCCATGATCGCGCCGAACAACGCCTCGTCGTCCGAGTACGACGTCAGCATCAGGCACGCCGGCGGCGGCTGGACCGTGGACCGGATCTCCCGGCACACGGTCACCCCGTCACCGTCTGGCAGCCGGACGTCGATCACCGCCACGTCCGGCCGGTGCGCCACGGCGGCGGCGACCGCCGCGACCGCGCTCTCCGCCTCCCCCACGACCTCGATGTCCGATTCCACGGCGAGCAACTGGTGGAGGCCACGTCGCACGATCTCGTGATCGTCGACGAGCAGCACCGAGATGGCCATGACCCCTCCCTTTCCCGGCCCCGACCCCCCCCCCCACCCCCCCACCAAACGCCCCATACCCGGGGCCCGCCCCC
>CBHFOL010000560.1:0-2948 GCA_965995405.1 uncultured Saccharothrix sp. | reverse complement strand
GGCCCGCCGCCCAGGCCGTGCTGGCCCGGGTGCTGGACGCCGAGGTGCTGCCGGCCGCCGACCCGGTCGCGCTGACCGCCCGGCTGAGCGGGCGCGCCACCGAACAGGCCGCCGAGGCACTGGCCCGGCTGGCGCACGAAGGCATCACCGTGGACAACTTCTCCCTCGGCCAGCCCAGCCTGGACGAGGTATTCCTGGCCCTCACCGACAAGAAGGAGGCGGCGGCGTGACCGTCACCAAGGAAGCCGAGGGCCTGGTCGCGCCCAAGCCGGAGGAACTGGCGGCCCTGCTGCTGGAGACCGAGCCGGCGCGCCGGCCGAGCGCGCTGTCCGCGTCGCTCACGTTCGGGTGGCGGGCCGTGCTGAAGATCAAGCACGTGCCGGAGCAGCTGTTCGACGTGACGGCGTTCCCGATCATGATGATCCTGATGTTCACCTACCTGTTCGGCGGCGCGCTCGCCGGGTCGCCGGGGGAGTACATCCAGTACCTGCTGCCCGGCGTCACGGTGAGCAGCGTGGTGATGATCACCATGTACACGGGTGTCGCGGTGAACACCGACATCCAGAAGGGCGTGTTCGACCGGTTCCGGACGCTGCCGATCTGGCGTCCCGCGCCGATGGTCGGCTACATCCTGGGCGACCTGCTCCGGTACGTGCTGGCGTCCGCGACCATCATGGTCGTGGGGCTGATCCTCGGGTTCCGGCCCGCCGGCGGGTTCGTCGGCGTGCTGCTGGGCGTGGCGGTGCTGGTGGCGTTCTCGTTCGCGTTCTCCTGGGTGTGGACGATGTTCGGGTTGCTGATGCGCTCCGAGAAGTCCGTGATGGGTGTCAGCATGATGGTGTTGATGCCGTTGACGTTCCTGTCCAATGTGTACGTGAACCCGGACACCATGCCGGGGTGGTTGCAGGTGTTCGTCGACGTCAACCCGATCACGCAGCTCGTGCAGGCGGTCCGGGCGTTGATGGCGGGCGGGTTCGACGGGTCGGCGATGGCGTGGACGCTGGGCTACGGCATCGTGTTCACCGCCGTGTTCGGCGCGCTGACCATGCGGCTGTACAACCGGAAGTGACCGGAGTACCCGCGCCGTTCCGCGAGGGGCGGCGCGGGTACTACAGCCGGAAGCGGAGCCGGCCCGAGTAGGCGCACGTCGCGCCGGTCGACACGTGCTCACGCAGGTGGGCGGCGAGACCGGGGTGGCGTTCGGCCAGCTTCCGCAGGGTGTCGCGGATGCGGGCGGTGACGGTCTTGCGGGCCCGTTCGGCCTCGTCGCCCAGCCGGCGGGTGCGGCCGGCGAGTCCGGCGGCGGAGCGCAGTTCGTCCAGCAGGGCCGCGCGTTCCCGGTCCAGGACGGCCGCGCGGTCGTCGTCGTGGGCGTTGTCGATCTCCTCGTCCAACCGGGCCAGGCGACGGCGGTAGGCGGCCTTGGCCTCGTCGTCCAGGACCGGGTCGCCGCCGAGCCGGGCCGAGGGCACCGCCTCCAGGTCGAGCAGGGTGACCGCCGGCACCGCCTCACCCGGGTTGGACAGCAGCACGTGCAGGTCGCGCAGTCCCTTCGAGTCCGGCATCAGCACCGTGGAACCCTGGTAGGACAACGACCACACGTCGCCGTCGCGGTGGAACTCGTTGGCCGGCCGCTGGTCCGCCAGGTGTCGCATACCCAGCAGCGCGGCGTCGCCGGCGATCCGGTCGGCCGGCTCCTCGTCCGGGGAACCCTTGGCGCGCAACGCTTCCGCCAGGTAGCGCCGGGCTTCGACGGCCCACGGGCGGGCGTCCATCAGCTCGGCCGAGCGGTGCGCGGCGGTCAGCTCGGCCGCGGCGTCGTCGTAGCGGCCCAGCGTCAGGTCGGCCAGGCCGAGCCACAGGTCCACCGGGCCGCTGATATCGCAGCCGTAGACCGACACCAGCCACTGGCCGCGGTGCGGTTCCAGCTCGGCGCGCGTCCGGCCGGCCAGCGCGCGATCGCCCGCGGCGTAGGCGAACTGCGCCCGGAACCGTTGCCACAGCGGCTCGAACATCCGCTGGAACCGGTTGTCGTGCGGGTCGTGTGACGCCAGGTGGCTGCGGGCGGCGTCGACGTCGTTCCGGGCGAGTGCGGCGAGGCCGCGCAACAGCCGCGGGTACGGGTACCGGCCGTAGTCGAGCCGGTCCAGGTCGTCCAGCCGGCCCTGCGCCAGGTAGAGCGCCCACCACAGGTGGACGTGCATCATGTGGTAGCCGCCCGACTCGCCCGCGCCGAGCGATTCCGCCCGCGCGATCAGGGCTTCCGCCTCGGTGAACCGGCCCCGGAAGGTCGCGACGATGCCCTGGTCGACGGCCGACGCGAACGCGAACCTGGGCAGGGCCCAGCGTTCGGCGTGCGCGACGAACGCGTGCAGCTGGTCCAGGTAGCGGGGGTCGCCCAGTTCCACCAGCGCCACCCAGCGCAGTGACGACGCGTAGCTCTCCGACGCGTGGTCGGCGGTGCGGCGGGCCAGTTCGGTCAGCTCGTCGGTCAGCGCCAGCCGCTGCCCGGCGGTGCCCAGGCCCCACGTGGTGTCGTGCGCCGCCCACAGCCCGTCCGCCAGCGCGTCGTCGTCCCGGTCCTCCCGGGCGAGTCGGGCGACGTGCACGCTCAGCTGCTGCGCCAGCACGTCCACCGGTTCGTCGTGCGGCGGACCGACCAGTTCGGCGTGGACTTCGCGGAGCAGGTCGAGGCCGGCGCCGTCTGACTCCACGAACCGGTACCGGGAGAGCGCGACGCGTGCGAGCGCCTCCACGTCGCCGATGTCCCGGGCGAGCGCCACGGCCGCGTCGAAGTGGAGCGCGGACTGCTCGCTCGCGCCGCAGTGGAACAGCTCGTGCGCCAGTTCCAGTTCCAGCCGGAGCCGGCGGCGCGGCACGGTGCAGCGTTCCAGCGCGCGCCGGTAGTGGCCGGCCGCCTGCTCCCAGCTCAGCATCCCGGCGGCCAG
>CBHFOL010000559.1:0-2999 GCA_965995405.1 uncultured Saccharothrix sp. | reverse complement strand
GGCTTCAGCCCGGCCCACGGGCTGAAGCCGACGAGGCCGCACCCGGGCAAGGTAGTTGAGGAATCAACCAGCACCATGGCGCGTTCGACCAGGTGTGAAGAAAATCGGCTTCCTGTCCTTCGGGCACTGGTCCGACAGCCCGCACTCCCGGACGAGGACGGCATCGGACACGTTGTTGCAGTCCATCGACCTTGCCGTGGCCGCCGAGGAGCTCGGCGCGGACGGCGCGTTCTTCCGGGTACATCACTTCGCCCGGCAGCTGGCTTCGCCGTTCCCGCTGCTGTCCGCGATCGGCGCCAGGACCGAGCGCATCGAGATCGGCACCGGCGTGATCGACATGCGGTACGAGAACCCGATGTACATGGCCGAGGACGCCGGCGCGGCCGATCTCATCGCCGGCGGCAGGCTCCAGCTCGGCATCTCCCGGGGGTCGCCGGAGCAGGTGATCGACGGGTGGCGGTACTTCGGCTACCGGCCGGGCGACGGCGACACGGACGCCGACATGGCCCGCAAGCACACCGAGGTACTGCTGACGGTGCTGGAGGGCGACGGCTTCGCCCAGCCCAACCCGCGTCCGATGTTCCCCAACCCGCCGGGGCTGTTGCGGGTCGAGCCGCACTCGTCGGGTCTGCGGAACCGGATCTGGTGGGGCGCGGGCTCCAACGCCACCGCCGTCTGGGCGGCCGAGCGCGGCATGCACCTGATGAGTTCGACGCTGAAGAACGACGAGGGCGGGGCACCGTTCCACGTACAGCAGGCCGAGCAGATCCGGGCGTTCCGCAAGGCGTGGTCGGAAGCCGGGTGGCAGCACGAGCCGCGCGTGTCGGTCTCGCGCAGCATCTTCGCCCTCACCTCGGACCTCGACCGCGCCTACTTCGGCGGTGATGACGGGAACAGCGACAAGATCGGCTACATCGACGCCGACACCAAGGCGATCTTCGGCCGCACCTACGCCGCCGAACCCGATGTCCTGGTCGGCCAACTGGCCGGGGACGAGGCGATCGCCGAAGCCGACACGCTGCTGCTGACCGTGCCCAACCAGCTCGGCGTCGACTACAACACCCACGTGCTCGACAACATCCTCACCCACGTCGCACCTGCCCTCGGCTGGCGCTGACCCGCACCGACAACCCGGCCGGAGCCACCGCGCACCCGCCGATCTCCGACGCAACCGCGGTCAGCTCCTCTACTTGGCGCGGCGCTTTCGGCTCACGAACGCGAGTGCCGCACCCACCGCGAGGGTCAGGACACCGAGGAGGATCACCCACGGCAGGCCGGAAACACCGGTGTCCGCCAGCGGTGGGGCCGGCTTGGGCGGGGCCGGGGCCGTCGGCGGTTCGGTCGTCGTCGGCGGCGTCGTGGTCGGCTGTGGCTGTTGGATGTAGACGCCGGCGTCGATCGTGTGATCGACTTCTCCGGGGTTGTCCGGTGCCGTGACGGGCGCGTATCCGTTGCACAGCTGCCCGGTGGTCGGCGGGTCCACATTGGAGTCGTGGACCCGGTCGTCACCCACCACCGGAAGCGTGAACCGCAGCTCGGTAGCGGGCGGCTGACTCGGCACGTTGCCGGTGTTCGCGGTGCAGACATTGAACTGCACCGTGTACTTCGCGCCTGGCGTGAGCTCGTAGGCGGCACCGACACCGCCGAAGTAGTACTCGCCCGCCGCGTCGGTCTTGGTCGTGGCGACCTGCTTGCCGGTGGAGTCCAACAGACTGATCGTCGCCTCCGGCAGCCGCACGTCCGCCGGGTCCTGGATGCCGTTGTGGTCGCCGTCGAACCACACCAGGTTGCCGATCTGGATCGGCGCGTTCGCCGCCTGGTACGCGACGGCCCCGAGACCGCCGGCTTTGCCGAACCCGTTCTGGTTCGAACCGACGAACTCGTACGCGTTGGCCAAGGGGTTGTTACCGGGCCCCTCCCCGCTCGTGATGCCGTAGTAACCGGTCCCGCCGGTGGCGACGTTGACGGTCGGGTCCATTTGCGTGCTGACGACCCATTGCTGCTGCGGGATGTAGGCGACCGACCCTTGCGCGGCTTCCTGGTGCGCCGCACGCCCTGCGGGGCCCTGCTGGGAGAAGTAGTCGCCCGGGAAGTACTCGACCACGCCGGCGGCCTGACCGCCGTCGTTGATGGTGCTCGCGTGGTCGGGGCAGGTTTCGGTGCCTTCCCAGGAGTATCCACCGGCCGGGTTGACGCAGGCCATGTTGATGTCACCACCGGAGAAGCCGTTCTCGGTGCTGTTGTCGCCCGGCCGCGGGTCCAGCGCACCCCAGCCGACCACGTCCATGAACCGGTCGCGGAAGCCGAGGATCATCGACCCGTCACGCGCGAAGGCCAGGCTCGCCAGGTGCGGCTGCGGGTCGATCAGCACACCGCCACCGCCCACGTCGTGTTCGTCCCAGGAGGACAGGTCGGTGTTCCACGGGTTCCAGCCGTTGGTCTGGCCGGGGCGGGATCGGCCGGAGAGGACCTCACCGCGCTCGAAGTTCAGCGGCTGGGTCAGCACCGTGGTGAACCGCGTGCCGTCGTAGGCGTAGACAACAGCCCTCAGGTCCGCGCGGTTCTGCGTGCTTTCCGCGCTGCACACGCCACCGACGTACAGGGTGCTGTCGTGCGCGGTAAGGGCGAACGGCCGCCAGTCGGTGGACGCCGCGCAGCCCGGGTCCGGGATCGGCACCGTGGCCACGGGTGCCGAGGCGGTGGCCCCGGTGGCGTCGAAGCTGACCACGGTTCGGGTCAGCAGGTTCAACGCGTACAACGTGGAGCCGTCCTCCGACAGGGCCAGCCCGCCGATGCTCTCCTTGCCGGGCGCTTGGGTGAACCCGGCGTCCTTGATGATGTTGGTGGTGTCGTGGGGCGTCACCGCGGCACCCGGCACCTTCGCGAACAGGACCGGTGCGCCACCGCCGTCGACCGGCACGGTGTAGATCGCGTCCCCGCCGTCCGGCCCGTACAGGGTGAGCCGTCGGGCGACCGCGCTCTGGAACAGCCGTGGCCGG
>CBHFOL010000558.1:0-3004 GCA_965995405.1 uncultured Saccharothrix sp. | reverse complement strand
CCGACCGGGTGACCGGTCCCCGATAGCCCGTTCGGCGCCGGACGTGATCCATTCAGTGTCACGTCCGGCGTCCGTCCGGCGATGTAGACGGGCATGGTGAGATCACGTGGCGCGCTGGCCGCCGCAGTCCTGACCGCCGGCCTGTCGCTCGCGGGTTGCGCCCAGCAGGTGACTCCGGCGACGACCCCCGACTCGACCGCGCGGACGACCGAACCGCTGCGCATCAGCCTGTGCGACAACCCCGGCAACCTGACGGCGTGGATGCGTGCCGACGGCCTGCCCGTCGACGAGGCCCGCTGCGCCCCGGAACCCCCCGACGGCCGCAAGCTGCGCGCGTACGGCAAGTGGACGTTCCCCGCCGCCGGCGGCAGCCTGCCGCGCGTCGACTCGGTGGAGATCGCGGTGTTCGCCGACAAGGGTGCGGACGGCGTCAGCGCGTTCGACAACCTCAAGGGCTCCTACCCGCCCCACGAACAACGCACGATCGCCGGCCACTACTCCCACGTGGCCAACGCCCGCGGCCGGACCCTGGTCAACCTCCCCGAACTGGCCGAACCGCTGGACATCACCATCACCACGACGATGGCGAACGCCGCGGACGCCGAGTACGCCAAGATCCGCAGCGCCCATCTCAACGCCTTGGAACAGCTGGTGCCCGCGCTGGCCCGAAGCTGACCCGGTGTGCGTCGGGTTTTGTGGGGTCGGGCGGGAGGCGTGTGTGGTCGCAAAGACGGTCACGTAGAAACCGGCCCGAAAACACACTGATCGTCCACGGAACCAATGCCCCATCCCCCGCAGCCTGACAGAGCCACCTGATCCCGAAGCGGGACGTCCCGGCCACCCGCCACCGGCAGGCTTGACGACGGGCCGGCGGCTCGGCTTCAGCCGGGCTCAACGGCGGACGGACCCAGGGTGCGGGGCCGGCTGCGGCGACCACGCGCCAAGTCCGCAGGGACTGGGTGAGCACGACGTGGGGCACCTCGATGCGCACTCCGCAAACGGATCCGACTACTCCGCGGAATAGGCGCTCCACCGGTTCGGTCAATCTGCGAGCGCCGAATAGACGACCGGTCACGATATCCCCTGTGGTCGAGGATTTCCCGGCAATAGATCAGGAAACCACTTCGATTGAGCCGCATTTGCGGGCCGCCGACAACAATGGCCGCCAGAAAGCACCATTTCGCCCATAAGGGAGTCAGGCGTCGCCCACGCGGCACGCGGACCACCGCCGGACTGGAATATTCCCACCTTCTGAAATGCACGCAGGTAATCGCGCCAAGACCGTGACACGCACACCCTGAATACGGTATGGGCTCACTCCGAGTCCGGTCGAGCGACCAGACATCACCCGTTCAGCCGCTTCCTAGGCATCAGCGCCGCCGAATACGGTCCACTCGGACCGTGTCCTTGGGGAGAACACGGCACCACTCCGGGGATGAGGGCATGGGAATTCCTTTTGTCGGGCATACTTCGGTGGCCCTACGGCATTCCGTGCTGCCCGTCACGCTCCCGGGGCCACCATTCCACCGGAATGGCCAGGACACCGCGCCAGGCGAGGTCCCCCAGTCCCGCCTGTCGCTCGCGAGGGCCGGGGAGTCCGTCCACGGGACTCCCCGGCCCTGTTTCACCCATCGGTTGCGCCGGCCGCACTGTCGACGGGTCCGCCTTTCGGCAGGTGACCCGTCCGATCGCAGACAGTGGCAGGGCCGGGGTGGGATGGCGGGGCGTCAGTAGCCCAGCGGGGTTATCTCTGCGGCGGATGCCCAGGGGCCTCGGGAGCCGGCTTCGGTGAGGGCTCGTAGGCGGAGGTAGCGGGCCGGGGTCGGCCAGAGGCGGGTGGTTTTGAGGGTTGCGTCGTCGGGCCAGGTTCCGGTGGTGGCGGTTGTCCAGGTTGTGCCGTTGGTGCTCAGGTCGAGCTCGTAGCGGCCGATGCGGCCGTTCGGGTTGCCGTCCTGGCGGGGCAGGTAGGTCAGTGCCGTCACGGTTCTCGTGGTGCCCAGGTCCAGGCGCAGTTCGTGCGGCGGTCGGGTCGGGGTGCCGGTCCACCTGGTGTGCCAGATGGTGTTCGGGTTGCCGTCCACGGCGTTGGCGGCGGCTCCGTTCTCGCCCGTGGTCTCCTCGCTGCTCGCGTAGGCGACCGTCGCCGCCAGTCGGGCGGAGCCCATCACCGGATCGCCGACCCCGGGCGCGCCGGTCTCCAGGTGGCCCGCGAAGCGGCGCAGGAAGCCGTCCTGGCCGGTCGCGGTCAGGTCGTACCAGTGGAACGTGCCGGCCAGGTCGAAGCCGTCCTCTTTCGTCTCGCCGGCGGCCAGCGGGTACGTCCAGGGGCCGCCGGGGCGATTGCCGGCGGTGACCGTCACGGTGCACGGTGCTCCGCCGGAGTTGGTCATCCGGAGGTGGACGCGACCCTCGGTCGGTGCGTAGCGGAGGGTGACCTCCGGGTTGGGTTTGCCGGAAGTGGTTGCGGTGACGCGGTTTCCGGCGAAGCGGCGGAGGAAGCCGTTGGGGCCGTGGGCGGTCAGGTCGTACGCGCCGGTCGGGGTGCCCGCGGTGAACGAGTCGGACAGGGTCTTGCCCGCCTCCACCGTGTAGCGCCACGGGCCGTCGGTGCGGAACCTGTTGGCGTACACCGAGAAGTGCGCGCCCGCCGAGCCGGTATCGGTGAAGTCGAACCAGACCGTGGACGGGGTGACGCGGGTGGTCACGTCCACCAGGTACGGCAGCGGTCGGGTCGGGCGGACGCCCGGCTCCTGGGTCGGGAACGCCTGGATCGCGGGCGGGGTGCGGAACGTGCCGCGCGGGCCGCTCGACGGGGTGGGCACCGGCAGCGTCGGGAACGTGGGCACCGCCGTGGCGAAGTCGAACGTCGACGTCAGGTCGCCGCACACCGCCCGCCGCCACCGGGTGATGTGGGGTTCGGCGATGCCGGTGAGGCGCTCCAGGAACCGGAGCACCGAGGTGTGGTCGAACACCTGGGAGCACACCGCCCCGCCCCGGCTCCACG
>CBHFOL010000557.1:0-3029 GCA_965995405.1 uncultured Saccharothrix sp. | reverse complement strand
GTCTCGAGCGACTGCGCCACGACGTCGTCGTCGACGCGCGTACGTCCGAGGAGCACGCTCCGGTCGGTGTGAACGAGCGAGTGTCAATAGAGGACGAGCCAATCGAGATCGCGAACCGGCTGATCGAACGTTCGAAGGCGCTGGGCTCGAACATCGACGTCTTCACGCTGATGCCGTTCGACTTCGGCAGCACGGACATCAAGACCGACACCATCGCGGCCACCACGGCGCTGAAGGACAAGCTGAAGTCCACGTTCGGGTGGTCCGACGCGGTGGCGTTCAACCACTCGGGCATCTCCGGCATGAACGGCCTGTCCGACCAGCGCGAGACCACCACGACGGCGACCTGGACGCAGCTTCGCGACTGGTCGAAGTCCAACGGCCTCGGCCGCTTCGCCTACTGGGCGGTGAACCGTGACCGCGGCGGCTGCGACGGCCAGGTGTCGTCCAACTGCTCCGGCATCCCCCACCCCGCGGGTGTGTTCACCGGCATCCCGGCGGGTTTCTGCCCGACCGGGGGGTTCACCCGCGCGCCCGGCGGCCCCGCGGGCCCCCGCGGGGGGCCCGTCCCTATTCGCCGTCCACCAGCTCCGAGACGAGCTTGCCCACCTGTTCCACCTCGATCAGGAACCCGTCGTGCCCGAAGTCGGACCGCACGACCCGCAGCTCCACCCCGAGCCCGTCGGCGATCTCCCGCTGCTGGGCCAACGGGTACAGCCGGTCCGAATCGATGCCCGCGACGACCGTCCGGGCGGAAATCCGCCGCAGAGCGGCCCGGACACCACCCCGCCCGGCCCCGATGTCGTGCCCGTTCATGGCTTCCGTCAACACGAGGTACGACCACGGGTCGAACCGCCGGACCAGCTTCTCGGCGTGGTGGTCCAGGTACGACTCGACGGTGAACCGCCCGTCCTCCTGCCGCTCCCGCCCGAACCGCGACTCGACCTCCGTCGAACTCCGGTAGCTCAGATGCGCGATCCGCCGGGCGACACCCATCCCCCGGACCGGATCGAGCCGAATCGCGTGCAACTGCGCCGAAGCCAGCGCGATGTGTTCGGCGGTGGAAGCGGCCGGCGCGGCCAGCACCAGCATCGACCGCACCCGGGACGGTTCGGAGACGGCCCACTCCAGCGCCCGCATCCCGCCCATCGACCCGCCGATCACGGCAGCCCAGGACGGGACGCCCAACGCGTCGGCGAGCAACACCTCGGCCGCGACCTGGTCGCGCACCGAAATCCGGGGGAAGCGGGCACCCCACACCTCGCCGTCGGGCGCGATCGTGAGCGGCCCGGTGGTGCCCTGGCAGCCGCCGAGCACGTTCGGCGCGACGACGAACCACCGCTCCGGGTCCAGCGCCCGCCCCGGGCCGATCAGCCCGTCCCACCACCCGTCCGTCGGGTGTCCGGGCTCGGCGACGCCCGCCACGTGGCTGTCCCCGGTGAGGGCGTGCAGCACCAGGACCGCGTTGGACCGGGAGGCGTTCAGCGTCCCCCACGTCTCGTACGCGACCCGCAACGGCAATCCGGGCAGCGCGCCGTGGAACCACTTGCGCCGACCGTTCGGGTCCCCCTCCCGCCACCCGCCGGCGGCGGGAGGGGTCTCCCCGACAGTGGACCCGTGGTTCACGTACAGCTCGTCACCCACCGCGGAACCATGACTCACCGCGGTCCTCAACGCGGACCGGGTTCCCGCGGCTCTCCAGTGCTCACCGCGCGGCCTTGGCAGCCCGGAACCCGGCCTCCAGGTCGGCCTTGAGGTCCTCCACGCCCTCGATGCCCACCGACAGCCGCACCAGGCCCGGCGTCACGCCGGCGATCGCCTGCTCGGCCTCCGTCAGCTGGCTGTGCGTGGTGCTGGCCGGGTGCGCGATGAGGCTGCGCACGTCGCCGATGTTCACCAGGTGGCTGAACAGCTCCACGCCGTCCACGAACGCCCTGCCGGCCGCCGCCCCGCCCCGCAGCTCGAACGACACCACCGCACCCGCGCCAGCCGGCAGGTACTTCCGTGCCAACGAATGCCACTGGGACGACGCCAGTCCGGCGTAGTGCACCTTCTCCACCTCGTCCCGCCCTTCGAGCCACTCCGCCAACGCGACCGCGTTGGCGACGTGCCGCTCGATGCGCAACGACAGCGTCTCGATCCCTTGCAGGATCAGGAAACTGGTCAACGGGGCGATCGCCGCGCCGGTGTCCCGCAGGCCCTGCACCCGCAGCTTCGCGGCGAACGCCCCGTGACCCAGCACGGGCCAGTACTGCAACCCGTGGTAGCTGGGGTCGGGTTCGTTGAAGTCGGGGAACTTCTCCGCGTCCCCGTACTCGAACTTGCCACCGTCGACGACCACGCCCGCGACCGCGGTCCCGTGGCCGCCCAGGTACTTCGTGGCCGAGTGCACGACGATGTCCGCACCGTGCTCCAGCGGCCGGAGCAGGTACGGCGTCGGCACGGTGTTGTCCACCACCAGCGGCACGCCCGCCGCGTGCGCCACCTCCGCCACCGCTTCGATGTCCAGCACGTTGCTGCGCGGGTTGGCCAGCGACTCGGCGAAGAACAGCTTGGTGTTGGGCCGAACGGCCGCGCGCCACGCGTCCAGGTCGTCCGGGTCGTCCACAAAGGACACTTCGATGCCCAGCTTGGGCAGCGTGTAGTGGAACAGGTTGTAGGTGCCGCCGTAGAGCGAGGCGCTGGACACCAGGTGGTCGCCCGCGCGGGCCAGGTTGAGGATGGTCGCGGTCTCGGCCGCCTGGCCGGACGCGAACGCCACCGCCGCCACGCCGCCTTCCAGCGCGGCGACCCGCTGCTCCAGCACGTCCTGGGTCGGGTTGTTGATGCGGGTGTAGATGTTGCCGGCCTCCGCGAGGCTGAACAGCGCAGCGCCGTGCGCCGTGTCGCGGAAGACGTACGAGGTGGTCTGGTAGATCGGAGTGGCGCGCGCCCCGGTGGCCGGGTCGGGCGACGCTCCGGAGTGGACCTGCTTGGTTTCGAACGACCAGGACATCCCGGTGCTCCTGTCAAAGGGCTGGTGAGAAGTG
>CBHFOL010000556.1:0-3058 GCA_965995405.1 uncultured Saccharothrix sp. | reverse complement strand
ATGCCGTTGTGGACCATCTTCACGAAGTGGCCCGCGCCGTCCGGTCCCACGTGGACGCAGCAGGGCGTGCCGTCCACTTCGGCCGCGATGGCTTCGAGGACGGGGCCGAGGTGGCGGTAGGACTCGACGGAGCCGCCGGGCATGATCGACGGGCCGTTGAGCGCGCCCTCCTCGCCGCCGGAGATGCCGGTGCCGACGAAGTGCAGTCCCGCTTCGCGGAGCGCGGCTTCCCGGCGGCGGGTGTCGACGTAGTGCGCGTTGCCGCCGTCGATCACCATGTCGCCGGGGTCGAGGAGGGGGACGAGTTCGTCGATCACGGCGTCGGTGGGTGCGCCGGCCTTGACCATGATGATGATCTGGCGCGGGGTCTGGAGGCTCGCGACGAGCTCTTCCAGGGTGTCGGCGGGGACGAAGTCGCCTTCGTGGCCGTGTTCGGAGATCAGTGCCTTGGTGCGGGCGGAGCTGCGGTTGTGCACGGCTACGCGGAAGCCGTGCCGGGCGAGGTTGCGCGCCAGGTTGCTGCCCATGACGGCCAGGCCGGTGACGGCGATCCGCGCGGCAGCGTCGGAGGTGGTCATCTGCTCAGCCTCCCCGAATCCGGGGCCGGGCGCACGTGTGTGCCACCCCTCATCGCGCCGTGGTCGGTCAGGCCGCCAGCACCGAGGCCGCCATGCCGATCAGCGCCGTGCCGCAGAGGCGTTCGAACACCGGCCGCACCCCGGGCCGGCTCAGCACGCGGGCGAGTCGGCCGGCCAGCGGCACGACGCACGTCCAGAACGCGGCGAACACGCCGACCGTGACGGCGGACAGCAGGGCGGCCTGTGGAAGGGGTGGCGCGGCCGGGTCCATCGCCTGCGGGATGAGGCTCAGGAACGTGAGCATCACCTTGGGGTTCAACAGATCGCACAGGACACCGCGCAGGAACACGGACCTGTCGGAGGGCGGCGCGGGCTCGCCGATGGAACGGCGGGACCGGAGTGTCATGACGCCCAGGTACAGCAGGTAGACCGCACCGACCGCCTTCACCGCCCACAGTGCCGCCGGGACGGCCGCGACGAGGGCGGACAGGCCGAGCGTGGCGAGCACGCCGTGCGTCACGAGGCCGGTGAGCACACCCAGCGCGCTGAGTGCGCCGAGTCGCGGGCTGCGTACCGCGTTGCCGGTGACCAGCACGAAGTCCGGGCCCGGGACGATCGTGATCACCACGAGCGCGAGCAGGAAGGAGGTCCAGGCGATGTGCACGGCGGAATCGTGCGGTTCGGGTTCGGCTTGGGGCGAGTAGTTCCGTATGCTGTTCGATTGTGACCGAGGTAGCCGAACTTGATTCGGTTGACTGGCGGATTCTGGAGGAGTTGCAGAACGACGCCACCCTGCCGAACCGGACGCTCGCCGAGCTGGTCGGGCTCGCGCCTTCCACGTGCCTGCAACGGGTGCGCAGGCTGCGGGAACTCGGCGTGATCACCGGGTTTCACGCGGTGGTCGATCCCCGGCTGACCGGGTTGCCGCTGGAGGCGGTGGTGTCGGTGAACGTCCGGCCGCACACCCGGCCGGTGGTGGCGGCGTTCCGGGCGTTCGTGATGGCCCAGCCGGAGACGCGGTCGCTGTTCCACGTGAGCGGGCAGGCGGACTTCCTGGTGCACATCGCGGTCGCGGACAGCACGCATCTCCAGGCGTTCCTGATGGACCGGATCGCGTCCCGGACGGAGGTTCGGAACCTCACCAGCGCGGTGGTGTTGGAGCGGGTGGAGACCCGGGCGCTCACTCCGCCGAACGATCAGCGGCCGACCCATCGGCGGCGGCGCGTGCTCTAGTTCGCGGGCACCACTATGGACATCAGGTGGTGGCCCATGTCGTTTGCCTTGGTGGAGCTCTGGTTGCTCAGGATCGTGACGGTGACGGCGGTGTTCGGGTGGATGCCGTTGAACGCGGTGAATCCAGGGATGTCACCGGATTGGTAGACGACGTCCTGGGTGTGGAGATGGCGGACGGCGAATCCGTAGCCTTGGAAGGTGCCGCCGCCCTCGGTCGTGAACAGTTGGGGGCTGAGCAGCTTGCGGCGCGTGTCGCCGTTCGCGATTTCGGGTTTGCCGGTTAGGAGGAAGCTGTTCCAGCGCGCCAGGTCTTGGGCGGTGGTGGACAGGACTCGATCGGCGTAGCGGGCGTGTGGGGTGGGGTCGGCTGGTTGGGCGGTGGGGTGGGCGGAGAGGTAGCCGACGGCTCGGCGGGTCGGGTCGAGTTCGTCCCAGGTGGTCGTGGTGTCGTACATGTCCAGTGGGTCGAGGATGGCTCGTTTGACGAACTGGCGGTATGGCTCGCCGGAGAGGTGTTCGATCAGCGCGCCGAGCACGACGTAGTCGGAGTTGCTGTACTTCCAGCCCGAGCCTGGGGTGCGGTCGAGCGGCTTGCCTTGCAGGTACTCGACGAGTGCGAGGTGTGAGGGTGGGTCTTTGAAGAGGGCCGCGAGTTCCGGTGGGGTGGTGTCGAGGTAGTCGGAGAGGCCCGAGTTGTGGAGGAGCAGGTGGCCGACGGTGATCGGTTGCCACTCCTGGGTGCAGGTCGGGAGGTGTTTGCATACCGGGTCTTCGAGGGTGAGTGTGCCTTGCTGTTCGAGGAGGAGGACGGCTAGGGCGGTGATCTGCCGGGTCACCCCGCCGATCCGGAACCGGGTGTCGATCTGGTTGGGGCGGGAGGTGGAGGCGTCGGCTTGGCCGTAGGCCTCGGACAGCATCCGGACTCCGTTGCGGCGGATGTCGACTACGCCTTGGAAGCCGTTTTGGCGGAGTTGGTGGTGGTAGTCGTTCAGCTTCTCCGCGATGTCTTCGTCCAGGGAGACGTTGGTCTGCTGGGTGGGCATGGAGCAGCCGGTCAGGAGTAGGAGGGAGAGCAGGAGCCACGGCGCACCACGCATCGCGCCAGTGTGCCGAGGCCGGGTGGGCGGCGTGTTCGTTTCCGGACAAGTCCGAACGTCACGTGAAGCGGCCATGTTGTCGCACAGGGCTCCCGTGCGGTCACGTACCGCGATCGTTCACCAAGGGACAAGCCTGGCGACGGGAACGCC
>CBHFOL010000555.1:0-3063 GCA_965995405.1 uncultured Saccharothrix sp. | reverse complement strand
CTCGTGCCGGGCCGCCGCGGCGAGGAAGTCGTTGGCCGCGCAGTAATCGCTCTCCCCGGGGAGACCGAGGAGGCCCGCGACCGAACCGAAGGTGACCCACCTGCGAGGTTCCGGATCGGCGAACGCGGCGCGGAGATTGCGGTAGGCGGTGACCTTGGCGGCCAGGCAGGCACGGAAGCTCGACAGGGATTTGTTCGTGAGTGTCGCGGATTCCTGCCGGCGAGCGGTGTGCAGCAGGAGATCCACCCGGCGGCCCGTGGCCGCGATGCGGTCGGCGGCCCGCTGGACCTGCGTGCGGTCCGTGCAGTCGCACCGCAGGTAGTGGACCTCGGTGTCACCGCACAGTGCGCGCAGATCCCGCAGGGTGCGCCGGACTTCCCTGGCCCGCCACTGACCGTCGAACCGCCGGCCGGCGTCGACCGGTGTCAGCCCGGACCGACACGCGGTGCGGACGTGTCGGGCGCGTAATCGCGTCAGGTCGGAGTCCTCCGCGTGCAGGATGTCGTCCGGGACGTCGTCCGGGTCGGTCCGGCCCAGAATCCAGACGGTGGGCCGGGTGTGGCGCGCGAGCGCGGCGAGGACGACCGGCGTGATCCCCCGGCCACCCCCGGCGGCCACGATCACCGGCCGTTCACCGAGTACCTCCGCCGCCTCGGCCGGCGGGTCCGGCAACGGCATCGGGCAGATGTCCTCGACATAGCGCAATCCGTCGCGGTAGTGGACGACCAGGCGGTCCCGTCGCGCGGCCACCTCGGCCTTGACCTGGTCCAGTGCCTGGTCCAGAGGCGCGTTGCCGACCAGCACGCACACCTGGTCCGGCGAAACCTCCCGGCCGACTCCCCGGAACAGGCCGGTGAAGGCCCCGGTCTCCGGATGCGGCAGGCATTCGGTCAGCGGGTCCAGGATCAGGGCCACCGCGCTCCCCGCCTCCCGTGTGATCCGCTCGTTCAGCCGCTTGAGGCAGAGCGCGGTCATCTCCAGCAGCGTGGTGAGTTCGGGGGATTCGCTTGGCCACGGCCGACTGGCGTCCTCGATCCGGGCGACGACCCGCAGGTGTGGAACATGGTCGTCGAGCCGGTCCAGCAGCGGCGCGATCGCCGCCTCGTCCGGCAGGTCGGTCACGACCACGGCCCGCTGCGGGTCGGTGGCGGGGTCGGTGCTGATCAGCAGGGCCTCGGCGGCACGTGCCCGCGCGGACAGCTCCTCGGCCAGCCGCGCGGATCCGGTCAGCACGACGCCACGACGCGGAATGTCCGCCGGGCAGCCGAACGGCCGTGGGGTGGCCAGGGCGGTGGCATCGGCACGTCGCAAAGTGGTCGTCCAGCGCCGGGTACGGGGGGTGGGTGGTGTGCACAGTGCGGCGCGCAGCAGGTCGACGGCACCCTGTGCGCCGTAGTAGTCGAGTTCGCCGGGTGGCGCGGGAGGTGGGGAACCGAGGCTGTCCGGCCGCGCCACGATCGGCCAGTCATGTTCCCGGGCAACGGATTCGCGCGTGAACGCGAGCAGGAACGCGCCCTCCGCGAGCCGGCCCTCGGCGCGCCCGGTGCACCAGGCCGCCTCCGGCCCGGCGTTGCCGTTCACGGCGAGCAGCAGCACCAGGTCCAACCGTCGGTCGGCGAGGTAGCGCCGGGCGACGCGGAGCGCACCCTGGGTGGAGTCCGCGCCGGTGTCGACGGACAGCGTGGGGCCGTGCAGGTCCCACCGGTTGGTGATCCGGCTGACCGCGATGCTCGGCGTGGTGCCCGCGAAGCTCTCCTCGGTGACCGGTTGGCGAGCCCGGACGGTCGCCAGGAACCCCGCCAGCTCCCGGCGGTCGCGGTCCCCGGTGAGCACCGACTCCAACTCCGCGGATCCGGCCCGCAGCACGACGTCGTGCCAGGCTCGGCTGACCCCGGACTGCGCGCCGATGACGCCCGTCCGCTCGCGCATGTCCGCCCACAGCTCACCGTGTTCGGCGACGAACCCGGCTGCCACGTCCACGGCCATGAGCTGACCTCGGTCGAGCGCTTCGGCGACGACCGGCGCGAGCCGGGTGACCGTGACGGGGCGTTCCGGGTAGCGCTCACCGAAGCTCGCAGCCGGCGCATCGGCTCCGGTGCGCAGCCATCGCGTGATCCGCTCGGTGGTCAGATCCCCTGGCACCTGGCCACTCCAGGCGACCAGCACCATTGCGTCGTCGGCCGTGTCCGGCGGGAACGGGGGCACCACCGGTATCCGGTCGGGGAGCCGGTCGCGCACCACGATGTGCCCGTTCAGCCCGCCGAGGCCGAGGCTCGACACGCCCGCCGTGCGGGGCCGGTCGGTCCGGGCCTGCCACGCGACCGCGCGGCGCGGGACGCGCAACGGCGAGTTTCGGACCTCGGGTGTCGGGGTGTCGAACCGCTGCTGCGCCGGGATGGCCTGGTGCTCCATCGCGAGCAGGGTGTGGATGACCGACAGCGCGCCGGAGACCCACCCGGTGTGCCCGACGAGGGATTTGTTGCTGGTGCACAGCAACTCCGGAGTGGTGGCCTGTGCGGACAGCACCTCGACCTCCGTGCCGTCGCCGGCGTGCGTGCCGGTGCCGTGCGCGACGACCCAGTCGACCCCGGTCGCACCGACCCCGCCGTCGTCCCACCCTCGCCGGACCGCCCGGCGATAGCCATCGGGGTGTGGGGCGACGACGGCCTTGCCCCGTCCGTCCGCGGACAAGCCTGGCCGGGTCAGCACCCCCAGCACCCGGTCACCGTCGGCTCGCGCCCGCTCCGGGCGTTTCAGCGCGAGTACGGCGGCCCCGTCGGAGAACACGGTGCCGTCGGCGTCCACGTCGAACGCCCTCACGTCCGAACGCGGGGAGACGCCCTGGAACCTGTCGGCGGTCAGGGTCATGCCGCGGCCCACCGCGTTGACCGCGCCGCAGAACGCCACGTCGCAGGCACCTTCGTACAGCGCCTGGATCCCGATGTCGATGGCGTACAACGACGAGGCGCAGGTGGCGCTGAGCGTCAGCCAGTCGGTGTCGTCGGGTAACACTCCCCGGAACGCGCGGCGGATGATCCAGTGTGGCAGCGCATGTCCCAGATC
>CBHFOL010000554.1:0-3206 GCA_965995405.1 uncultured Saccharothrix sp. | reverse complement strand
CCCGTCGCACTCCATAGCGTCGAACACGACCTGGATATGCCGGCAAACGGGAGGAAACGATGAAGATCGGCGTGCTCGGCACCGGCGGGATGGCCGAAGCCCTGGGCGGGAAGTGGGCCGTGCGGCACGACGTGCTCGTCGGCGGGCGTTCGGCGGACAAGGCCGCGGCGCTGGCCGGACGGATCGGCGCGCGTTCGGGGACGCTCGCCGAGGCGGTCGCGTTCGGGGACGTGGTGCTGGTGGCCGTGCCCGCGTCGGCGGCCGTGGAGGCACTCGGCGACGCACCGGGCAAGGTGGTGGTCGACTGCACGAACTCCATCGCGCCCGGCTTCCTGCTCGCCGAGCCCACGATGGCCGCCCGGCTGGCGGCGTCCTCGGGCGGGGACGTGGTGAAGGCGTTCAACCTCTGCAACGTGGCCGTCTGGCGGGATCCCCGCCCGGTCTACGAGGGACGACCGTTGGGCGTGCCGCTGTGCGGGGATTCGCCGCACGCGCTGGAGGTGGTGCGGGAACTCGTGCGGGACGCGGGGTGCGTGCCGGTCGACGGCGGCGGCCTCGCGCGGGCCGCGATGCTGGAGGCCACGGGCGCGTTCGTGATCGGGGTGTGGAAGTCGGGCTGCCAGGACGTGCGGGCGATGTTCCCCACCCTGGAGTCCGCCCTGGGTTGAGGGAACCGGCTAAAGTAACAGCGCTGTTGTAATCAACCCGAGGGGGCGGGATGTACCCGGAGATCGAGCCGTACCAGCACGGGATGCTCGACGTCGGCGACGGACACCACGTGTACTGGGAGGTGTTCGGCAATCCGGACGGCAAGCCGGCCGTCGCGCTGCACGGCGGCCCGGGCTCCGGGGGCACCCCCAACGCCCCGCGCTACTTCGACCCGGAGGTGTACCGGGTGGTGCAGTTCGACCAACGGGGCTGCGGGCGCAGCACACCGCACGCCGGCGCGCCCGTCGTGGACCTGTCGGCGAACACCACCGACCACCTGATCGCCGACATGGAACTGCTGCGCACCACGCTGGGCATCGACCGCTGGCTGGTGTTCGCCGCGTCCTGGGGTTCGGTGCTCGGTCTGACCTACGCCGTCCGGTACCCGGAGCGGGTGTCCGCGATGGTGCACGCCGGCGTCGCCACCGGACGGCAGGCCGAGGTCGACCTGCTGGTGCGCGGGCTGGGTCCGATGTTCCCCGAGGCGCACGCCCGGTTCCGCGCAGCGGTCGGCGACCCGGACGGCGATCTGACGGCGGCGTACCTGGAACTGCTGCTGGACCCCGATCCGGCGGTGCACCAGCGGGCGGCGGACGAGTGGGCGGCGTGGGAGGACGCGATGCTCCCGCTGACCCCGGGCAACCCGCGCTTCGACCCGCCGGAGTACCGGCTGGCGTTCGCCCGGCTGGTGACCCACTACTGGTCGCACGGCTCGTGGCTGCCGGACGGCTACGTGCTGGACAACGCGTCCCGGCTGGCCGGCATCCCGGGCGTGATCGTGCAGGGCGAACTGGACCTGGGCAACCTGGTGGGCACGCCGTGGCTGCTCACCCGAGCGTGGCCGGACGCCACCCTGGTGACGATCCGCGACACCGCGCACGGCGGCAGCCCCACCATGGCCGCCGCCCGCACCGCCGCCACCGACGGGTTCCGCTGAGCCGAGGCCGGTCATCGCCCGCCCGAAAGCACAAGGGCGATGACCGGCCCGTCGCTACGCCCAGCCCGGCATCGGGTAGCCCGCCATCAGTTCCGCCACCTCGGCCGCGATCCGGTCGAGCACCGACTCGTCGTCCGCCTGCACGGCCGCGTCGATCCACGCCGCCAGCTGCGGCATCTGGTCCGGCCCCAGGCCGCGGGTGGTGATCGCCGCCGTGCCCAGCCGGATGCCGGACGGGTCGAACGGCTTGCGCGGGTCGTACGGGACGGTGTTGTAGTTCGCCTCGATGCCCGCCCGGTCCAGCGCCTTCGCGGCGGGCTTGCCGCCGACCGCCCGGCCGGTCAGGTCGAGCAGCACCAGGTGGTTGTCGGTGCCGCCGGACACCAGGTCGAACCCGCGCTGCGCCAGGGCCGACGCCAACGCCTTGGCGTTCGCCACCACGTTGTGCGCGTAGGTCCGGAACCCCGGCGCGGACGCCTCCCCCAACGCCACCGCGATGGCCGCCGTGGTGTGGTTGTGCGGACCGCCCTGCAACCCCGGGAACACCGCCTTGTCCACCGCCTTGGCGTGCTCCGCGTCGGACAGGATCATCGCGCCACGCGGACCACGCAACGTCTTGTGCGTCGTGGTGGTGATCACCTGCGCGTGACCGACCGGCGACGGATGCGCCCCACCCGCGACGAGCCCCGCGATGTGCGCGATGTCGGCCACCAGCACGGCGTCCACCTCACGGGCGATCTCCGCGAACGCCGGGAAGTCGATCGTGCGCGGAATGGCCGTGCCACCGCAGAAGATCACCTTCGGACGTTCCCGCCGCGCCAGGTCGCGCACCTCGTCCAGGTCGACCCGGCCGGTCTCCTTGCGCACGCCGTACTGCACGCTGCGGAACCACTTGCCGGTCGCCGACACGTTCCAGCCGTGCGTCAGGTGTCCGCCCATGGGCAGCGCCATGCCCATCACGGTGTCGCCGGGGTTCAGAAAAGCCATGTACACGGCCAAGTTCGCCGGCGAGCCGGAGTAAGGCTGCACATTCGCGTGATCCACGCCGAACAACGCCTTGGCACGGTCGACGGCCAACGCCTCCACCTGGTCCACGAGCTGCTGGCCCTCGTAGTACCGACGCCCCGGGTAGCCCTCGGAGTACTTGTTGGTGAGCACCGTGCCGGTGGCCTCCAACACGGCCTGCGACACGTGGTTCTCGGACGCGATGAGCCGGATCTTCTCGAACTGCCGACGAGCCTCGGCTTCGACCAGCCGCCCGATCTCCGGATCGGCGGCGGTCAACGACGGCAATGCTGGCTGGTGCACGACAGCCTCCAGGGCGCCGTGGCACCCAGGCGCGCGGTGCAAGCCGGCTCGTCGCTCCCCGGTGGTCGTTCCCACCCTCGTCACGCCAGTCGCGAACGCCCACAGCCTAACCCGACCGGCCCACCGCGGCCAGGTGCTCACGAACACACGGAAACGCTTCCGCCGCGATGCATCAGATGAACGTGAGGCCGGGCCACGTTGCCCGGCCTCACGTTCCGATCGTCATCGACGATCTGTGGTGGGAGCGTCAGAG
>CBHFOL010000553.1:0-3282 GCA_965995405.1 uncultured Saccharothrix sp. | reverse complement strand
GCCGGCCGGTGGTGGGTGACGCGCCAACCCACCTGGTGGTCCAGCGCAGCCCGTTCAGCGGCTTCGAGTACGGGCGTGGGCACCTCTTCGGACCACAGGACGGCCAACCGGTCCCCGATGCGTTCCGCGAACCGCTTGCCCACGTCGGTCAGGGCGGGGTGCCGGCGCAGCGCCTCGTGCGCCGTGGTGACCTGCCGCCGGACCAGCGCCAGTTCGAACAGCGCCAGGTCGAGGTCCGCGCCGTGGGCGTGCGCACGGTGCCGCGCCCAGAACTCGGCGACCGCGATGAACGCGTAGACCCCTTGGTACAGGCCGGCGATCGGCCGGGTGTCGTCGCGCCACGGGGCGTAGCAGACGGGGCGCGGGTCGTGCTCGGTGAGCGGGGCCACGTGGGTGATCGCGTTCAGCTTGCTGTGCTGGAACTCGTGCACCATCGTGACGGCCAGGTTCGCCGCATCGTGGGGTTCGGAGATGATCGCCAGCCCGAACCCGTCGCCGAGCGAGGCGCTGTGCGGCCGGAACCGGAACGTCGCCGGGCGCGGGCTGATCACGGACAGCCCGGCCGCGAGTTCGCGGTGCCAGTGCGGGTGGTCGCGGTCCAGCAGCCGCCAGGCGTCGGCCAGCACGTTCCGCCACCTCCCGGCGGCCGGTTCGGACAGCGGGTCGGGCGGAAGGGGTATTTCCAGGCCGCGATAGGGATCGCTGTCGTCCAACCGGATCGCCGACACTCCGCCGTGGTCCCTAAAATTGCGGACAGGGCTTAATGATTCGCCGTCGCCGGTGCCGAGGACGAACTTTTCGGCATCGCCGAATGCGGTTGTGTGCGTCCACCCGTCGAGTCCGGGAACCGTCGTCGAACCCAGTCCGGGAAGTGTCGCGATGCCGTCCCGGATCGGAATCCGCAACCGGAAGGCCACCCCGGCGACGATTCCGGCGGCGGCGGCCAACGAGTGCAGGTGGCCGAGGTGGAACCACATCGGGGCCTGCTGGTCGCCCGCCCCGCGCAGCCTGCGCAGCACGTACCCGGTCCACACCCCGACCTGCGGCCGGGACAGCAGCGCGGTGACCGCCTCGGGCGCGGTCCGCTGCGCCTCGACCAGGACCCGCCACGGCACGTCCACCGGGTCCAGTGGTCCTACCAGCCCGGGGCTGCGCCGGGCGGCGCGGAGCACGAGCCGCAGCGCGAGCAGCTGCCGCGTCCGTTCCAGGTCGCGCAACTCCCGCAGCGCGGTTTCGTCGTGGTGGCCGGATGCGAGCGCGTCCAACTGGGCGAGAGTGATGCCGTGTGAACGCACGGCGACACCGTTCGGGCGGGTACCTGCCACGTCGCGGTTGCTCCCTCCGCTGGAATCCGGGGACCCGCCCGTCAGGAATCGTGCCCGCCCACACTGCTGTGGGAGTGGTCGATCTGGTCCAGGAAACGTTCGATCGAAGGCGCCAG
The DNA here is from genome assembly GCA_965995405.1 of uncultured Saccharothrix sp. GTDB lineage: Bacteria > Actinomycetota > Actinomycetes > Mycobacteriales > Pseudonocardiaceae > Actinosynnema. The sequence goes on along the minus strand of CBHFOL010000553.1, from coordinate 1,841 downwards.
GGTCCGATCGTCGAAAGCGTCCAGCGCGTCGAGCGGAACGTCGGTGAGATCGAGCAGACCGGAGTCGATCCGAATTGCGGATTCGTCCACGTGCGGGCCTCCCGAGTTGGCCACCTGGGTCAGGGCGTCCCGCGCGGTCGGCGGGGGAGCGGATTCACCATCGACGGCATGACTGAGTGTAATGTCTCCGAAACGGAGCGGTGCAGGTGCGTATGGCGGTATTCGGTGCCGCTCGGTCGGCTACCCGTCGGACGCGCCCGCACGCCACGCCGCGAGCAGGTCCTGGAGCTTGTCCATCGCCGCCGAGCCCTCGGCGTAGAAGCGGACGGCGTCCAGCAGCGCCTCCGGGCCGCCCGGGTACCGCCAGCAGGTGCGCACGATGCTCACCGCGTCCGCCCGGTCGGTGTGCTGGCGGGCGATCACCGAGGAGAACGGCAGGTCGCCCAGCAGCAGGTCGCGGGTGTCGCGCGCGTCGAAACCCGGTGTCTCCAGCAGGATGTCCACGAACGGCCGCAGGGTGTCCAGCGGCAGGGTGCGCCGTTCGGTCGGCTGCGGGCGCGCGGTTCCGTTGGCGCCCCGGTTCGGGGTCCCGTTCGGCCGGCCGTCGATCAGCCGGATCCAGGCGTGGGCCCGGGTCTCCTTCACCTCCGCCGTGATGCGGCGGTACTCGGCGGGCGCGGCGGCCGGGTCCTGGCGGACCACCGACTCGTACACGGCTTCGGACACGATGAGGACCAGGGGCGCGGTCGAGTCCTTGAGCGCGAGCTTGGCCTCGGGGGCGTCCAGGATGCGGCAGGCGAAGATCAGCTCCGGGCTGGTCTTGCCGTGGTCGTCGTAGTGGATCTCGCCCGCGTGCACGGCCATCCGCATCCGCAGCCGGGCCCCGTGCGCGTGCACCTCGTTGTGCCGCCGCAGTTCGGCGGCGACCCGGCCGGGCAGGATGTCGACCAGGCTGAGTTTGCGCACGTCGGCGGGCAGGACGAGGAGCAGGCTGTCGCCCGCGTCGTCCACCGTCAGGTCGTCCCAGGGCAGTCCCGCCGCGGTGAACGCCGCCCGCATCACGCGGTACATGCCCGCCCGTGCGGCGAGCCGGTGGTGGGTGCTGCGGGCGAGATCGCCGTACCCCTCGACGTCCACGACCACGATCGACCTGTGGAGCGTGATGGCGTCCATCGGCACCTCCCCGTTGCCTGGACCTCCGTTGTAACCCAGAAACGCCGGTAACCAGCAGCGCGGAGGTCCGATGACACTCGAAGTGAGCAACCCCGCTCCCCTCCGACGCCGCTCCGTGGTCGGGGACAGGTGAGCATTGCTCGCGATTGCTTCGGGGGTCGGGACGTGCGTCGGGCGGGGGCCGCGCCACGGGGCGTTCCCCGCCCGCCGGGGGGGGGCCAGGCCCCCCTCGGTGCGCCCCGGGGACCGGGGGTGGGGGTGGGGGCGCCTCCCCCCCCGGGCCCCCCCCCCCCCCGACGTGGGTGTCACCTGGCCCGACTCTGTCCGACGAGGGAACCGGGCAGGGCCGTCGTGGTCATCGGCGGGCTGTTCGGCGGTGGCCGAGCAGCATCAGGACCGCACAGATGAGCACCACGTTCTTCAGCACGAACTCGCCGCTCGCGGTGAGCAGCAGGGGGTTGCCGTCCGACCAGGCCAGGGTGGGTGCCTGGAGGAACACGAGGAACGTGCCCGCCAGGTGCGCGCCCGTCACCACCAGGGTGGCCCGGCGCGGCCGGCCGATCGTCAACGCCACGCCGAGCAGGATCTCCACCCCGCCCAGCACCGGCAGCAGCAGGCCCTTGGACACCCACGGCAGGGTGGCGTGCACCAGGTCGGCGACCGGCGAC
>CBHFOL010000552.1:0-3282 GCA_965995405.1 uncultured Saccharothrix sp. | reverse complement strand
GGTGCTGCTGGGCATCGGGCTGCTGCACGAACGGCCGAGCGCGTCGCAGCTCGTCGGGTGTCTCGTGGTGTTCGCCGCGGTGGGCTTCGTGAGCGTCCCGTCACGCAGGTAGCGGGCTGCCGTCCGAGCGGCGGACGCTGTCCGACTTTTCGGTAGTCGAGCGGCTCCGCAAGGTGATTCACCCTTTCGATATCGGCAGGTACGGCTAACCGCTCCACGTGCCACAGCGACCTCATGGGCGCATCCCGCGTGGAAAGGGGCGACGGACCATGAGCAACTTCCTGATCCAGGGCAGGCACGGCACCAAGGGCAATTTCGAGGCGGTGGTGCCGTCCTCGCACGGAGGCGGCCTGATCCACCTGTGGCGCAACAACGACGCCGGCATGGGGTGGAGCGGACCCACGTGCTTCGGCGGAAGCAGACGCTACCTCGCGTCCACACTGATCCAGTCCAACTACGGCGCCACCGGCAATCTCGAAGTGCTCGCGACCAACGACGCCGGCGACCTCGACTTCTTCTGGCGCCTGGACCACGCGCCGTGGACGTGGTCCGGCCCGTTCCGGATCGCCGGTGGTGTGCGCGGGATGCCGTCGCTGATCCAGGGAAGACACGGCGTCAAAGGCAACTTCGAGGTGGTCGTGCCGCACCGGGACGGCGGGTTGGCGCATCTGTGGCGCAACAACGATGCCGGCATGGCGTGGAGCGCGCCCGGCCGGTTCGGCGGCACCGCCCGGTACGCGGGCGCGACGCTGATCCAGTCGAACTACGGCGCGACCGGCAACCTGGAAGTGCTGGCCACCGACGACGCGGGCAACCTGGACTTCTTCTGGCGCCTGGACCACGCGCCCTGGACGTGGTCGGGTCCGTTCCGCATCGCGAGCGGGCTGCGCGGCACGCCGTCGCTGATCCAGGGAAAGCACGGCGTCAAAGGCAACTTCGAGGTCGTGGTGCCGCACCGGGACGGCGGGTTGGCGCATCTGTGGCGCAACAACGACGCCGGCATGGCGTGGAGCGCGCCGGGTCGGTTCGGCGGCGGGGCCCGCTACACCGCCGCCGCGCTGATCCAGTCGAACTACGGCGCCACCGGCAACCTCGAAGTCCTCGCCACCGACGAGGCCGGCAACGTGGACTTCTTCTGGCGCATGGACCACGCCCCGTGGACGTGGTCCGGCCCGTTCCGGGTCGGCGCGGAGATCGGCTTCGACGTCAGCGAATGCGTCTACGGCTGGCGGGCCGCCTACCACCAGGCCGACACCCACGTCACCATCCGCATCCAGCTCAACCCCGACGCGGGCATCAGCGCCGCCACCATGAACACCCTGCGCACCACCTGGCGCAACGGGATCATCGGCAAGTGGTCGGACAGGTTCGACTGCGTCGGCAGCGGACAGCGCAAGCGGATCACCTTCGACGTGCAGTGGGTGACCAGCGGGGCGCACCACGTCGTCCGCGTGCGCCCCGGCCCCGAGCGGTCCAACATGACCACGTGGGACACCAGCGACACCGGGGACGTGGCGTCGCACGAGTTCGGGCACATGCTCGGCCACCCCGACGAGTACGCCGACTCGGCCTGCCCCGCGCGGAGTCCGGTCAACACCGGCACCGTGATGGCCGACAACACCGAGACGGTGGCCCGCCTGTACAACCGGATCACCGGGTTCCACTGCGGCCACACCCCGGCCGCCGCACCCGGCGAAGGACCGTCCGAAGTGGAGGGTGACGGCGTGGCCGAGCTGCGTTCCATCGACCGGATGGCGTCCGCGCACCGGGCCGAGGTGCTGGCGCAGGTGCGTGCCGGCGCGCCGGAAGCCGAGGTGTCGTTCGAGGTCAGCGGCGGCGCGCCGGGGGAGCGGTACGCCTACCGGCTGGCGGTCACGGGCGCCGGCTCGGCGCAACGGCAGCTCGTGGACGAGTTCACCGACGAGCCGGACACCGACGTGACCGGCCAGGTGGACCCGGAGACGGCGGCCCGCGTGTTCGCCGCCGCCGAGGACGCCGGCCTGCTGGCCGACGCGCCGCCCGAACCGGCCGGCGGGTTGGTGCCGGACACGCTGATCGCCACGGTCACCGTGCGGTACGGCGACGCGGTGCGGCGGATCAGCGTGCCGGCGGCCGAACCCGGGCGGGGCGGGCTGCCCGGCGAACCCGAGGACGTGCCGGTGGCGACGCACGTCCAGCTGGCGAGCGAGAGCGTGTCGGCGCTGCGCCCGGTGCTGGACGCGCTGCGCGCCGTGGAGGCTGCCCTGTAGTCCGGGCGCTGTGGTCAGCGGAAGTCGTCGCGGTGGTCGGCCAGCCAGTCCCGGAACGTCCGCGCCGGCACGGAGGTCACCTCCTGCACGGTGGACGTCGGCGGGGCCGGCCGGTTGACCAACGCGCCGAGCGCGGCCACCACACTCCGGGCGACCGACTCGGGCAGCAGGTGTCGGAACGAGAGGTCGTCCTCCGGCGGCACCTCCTCCCACCGCAGCGGACGGCCGATCGCCTCGCCGATCGCGTGCACCTGCTCGGCGCGGGTCAGCAACTCCGGCCCGGTCAGCACGTACTTCCGCCCGTCGTGTCCCTCCTCGGTCAGCGCCAGCCGCGCCACGGCGGCGATATCGGCCTCGTGCACCAGGGTGGACGCGGCCTGCCCGTACGCGCCGCGCACCACGTCACCGGCCCGGACCTGGTCGGCCCAGCCGAGGGTGTTCGCCGCGAAGCCGTGCGGGCGCAGGAACGTCCACCGGACACCCGACCGCACGATCGCCTGCTCCACCTCGGAGTGGTAGCGCCCGATGAAGTTGTGCTGCTCGGCCACATCGTCGTCCACCGCGCCCGAGGACAGGAAGACGATCCGGGGCGCGTTCGCCGCGATCGCCCCGACCACCTGCTCGGCGACCTCCGTGTCGGTCGACGGCCAGACCAGGAACACCGCGTCCACGCCGTCGCTCGCCGCCCGGACGGTGTCCGGGGTGAACTGGTCCCCGCGCACCACCTCCACGCCGTCCGGGAAGCCGGTGGTCCCCCTGGTCAGCGCGCGCGGCGTGACGCCCGTTTCGAGTAGTTGCCGGACGAGCTGCCCGCCGACGTTGCCGGTCGCCCCGGTCACCAGAACCCTGCTGTGTGCCAACACCTTCTCCTTCCTCGTGTGTCGGCGACGGTAGGGCCGGTCGAGGTCCCCCGGTAAGGGCTTGCTTCGACGCAAGTCCAGGATGTGGGCGTAGGAATCGAGACGTTGCCGGGCGGGGGGCCGGGGGCGGGGGGGGCGCCGGGGGGCCGGGGGGGGGGGGGGGGGCCGCGCGC
>CBHFOL010000551.1:0-3327 GCA_965995405.1 uncultured Saccharothrix sp. | reverse complement strand
GTGCTTGGGCACGGCGTGGCTGACCGCTTACCGGATGCTGTTCGTGATGTCCGGCCTGCGACCGGGCCAGACGATGCTGGTACTGGGCGCGTCCGGCGGCGTTTCCACGGCCGTGGTCAAGCTCGGCCGCGCGGCCGGCGACCTGGTCTGGGTGTCCGGCCGCACCGAGGAGAAGCGAGCACTCGCGGTCACGCTGGGCGCGCACGCGGCGTTCGAATCCGGAGCACGGCTGCCCGAGCGCGTCGACGCGGTGTTCGAGACGGTCGGCAAGGCCACCTGGTCCCACTCGATGAAGTCGCTCAAGCCCGGCGGCATCGTGGTGATCTCCGGCGCGACCAGCGGCGACGCCACGGCCGCCGAGTTGCAGCGGCTGTTCTTCCTCCAGCTCCGGGTCGTCGGCTCCACCATGGGCACCCGCGCGGAACTCGGCGACCTGCTGGCGTTCTGCGCCCTGAACGGCCTGCGCCCCCAGATCGGCCAGACCCTCCCGCTGGAGCACGCCGAGCAGGGCTTCCAGGCGATGCTGGCCGGCGAAACCGCGGGCAAGATCGTCTTCACCCGCTGACCGACGACACCAGCGCGGTCACCGCCGGGTGCCACTCGCGGCCCGGCGGCCCACTCACCACCAGCCGCCGGGTCACCTCCCGGCGCAACGGCACCAGCACCAGACCGGGCGGCAGCATCGCCCCCATCAGGCCCGGCACGATCGAGATGCCCACCCCGGCCCGCACCATCGCCAGCAACGTCCCGATCTCCCGCACCCGGTGCACCGGAGTGATCGGCAGCCCCTGACACACCTTCCGCACGTGCCGCTCACACCCGCCGCAGGACAGCAGGAACGGGTCGTCCACCAGATCGGCGACGTCCACCGCCTTCTCCTCCGCCAACGGGTGATCCGTGCGCAACAACGCGTGAAACGCGTCCTCCCCCACCAAAACGCCCTCGCCAGGCGGCGGATCGACCACGACGGCGATCTCCACCGTCCCGTTGCCCAGCCAGTCCGCGACCTCGTCGTCCTCGCCCTCGAACACCCGGATCTGCACGTGCGGGAACTCGGCGCGCCACCGGGCCAGCAGGTCCGGCAGCAGCCCCTGACACACCGTGGGCGGCGCGGCCAGCTTGATCGTGCCCTGCGCCAGGCCGTTGCAGCGGGCGGCGAGGTCGGTGATGGCGACCGACGCGGCCACCGCCGACCGGGCGTGGGCCAGCACGTCCTGCCCGAACGCGGTCGGCCGGGGAGCACCCTGCCGGTGCAGTACGGGCCGGCCAAGCGTCCGCTCCAGCGCCGCCACGGCGTGCGACACGGCGGACTGGGTGATCCCGAGCGACTCGGCGGCGGTGCCGAACCCGCCCTCGTCGACCACCGCGAGGAACGCGCGGAGTTGGGCGAAGTTCAGCGCCATGAGCAACTCTCATACCTCGGTCGATACCACTTGTTGGACTCATCATGCCAGGTGAGGCGATTCTCTCCCAGTGCCGAATAGACATCACTGGCTGGGCAGGTTCGTACTCCTGTCCGCCATCTGGGGCGGCAGCTTCGCCCTGATCAAGGTCGCGGTCGACGCGGGCGTGCCGGCGGTGTGGGTGGCGCTGGCCCGCTGCCTGTTCGGCGCGCTCACGCTGTGGGCGGTCTGCCTGGTGCAACGCCAACCCGTCCCGCGCGACCGGCGGACGTGGGGCCACGCGATGGTGGTCGCCGCGCTGCTCAACGCCGTGCCGTTCACGCTGCTCGCGTACGGCGAGACGAAGGTCAGCTCGGTGCTGGCCGGTGTCTTCAACGCCACCACACCGCTGACCACGCTGGTGTTCGTGCTGCTGATCGTGCCCCAGGAGAAGGTCACCCGGACCAAGCTCGCCGGACTCCTGATCGGGTTCACCGGCGTCCTGGTCGTGCTGAAGGCGTGGGAAGGACTGGGCGACGACGTGCTCGCGGGCAGCCTCGCCTGTCTGGGCGCGACCGCCTGCTACGGGGCCGGGTTCGCCTACACCCGCCGCTTCTTCTCCGGCGGGTCGCACTCGGCGAGCGCCCTGTCCGCCGTGCAGATCACCTGCGCCACGGCCCAACTCGTGGTCGCCGCGCCGATCCTCAGTGGCGTGCCGTCCTGGCCCGGCGTGAACGCCGTCCTGGCCCTGGTCGTGCTGGGCGCGGCGGGCACCGGACTGGCGTACGTGCTGAACCTGGACCTGATCCGGGAGGCCGGTCCGACGGTCGCGTCCACCGTCACCTACGTCACACCGCTGTGGTCGACGGCACTGGGAGTGCTGCTGCTTTCCGAACCCGCCGGCTGGAACACGGTCGTCGGCGGGGTGATCGTCGTGGCGGGCGTTGTGCTGGCACGCAAGCCCGGAACTCGTCCGATCAAACAAGGAAAGACCAGTCAAGTAGTCCTCTCGGACAAACCCGGTGCCGGCTGACGCGCGTACGGTTCGCCGCACACCAAAACCGAGGGAGCGGCACATGACCTCCGTTCAGGGTGGCTTCGGCCAGGGCCGCGGCATCTTCCGCCGCAAGCCCATCGAACAGATTTCCCAGGATCAGGGCACCACGCTCACCCGGACCCTGGGCTTATGGCAGCTCACCGCGATCGGCATCGGCGGCATCATCGGGGCGGGCATCTTCTCGCTGGCGGGCGCGGTGGCGAACCAGACCGCCGGGCCCGCCGTGCTGATCTCGTTCCTCATCGCGGGCATCGCCAGCGCGGCGGCGGCGTTCTCCTACGCCGAGTTCGCGGGCCTGATACCCAAGGCCGGCTCGGCCTACACCTACGGCTACGCGGTACTCGGCGAGATCGTCGGCTGGTTCATCGGCTGGGACCTGCTGCTGGAGTACACGGCGATCGTGGCGGTGGTCGCGATCGGCATCTCCGGCTACTTCAACGACCTGCTCCACCTGCTCGGCCTCGACCTGCCCGTCTGGATGCTCGGCGCACCCGGCACGGAGACCGGCCAGGTCGCGTCGGGCAGCTACCAGGTGAACCTGTTCGCCGTCGTGCTCTGCCTGCTCATCGCGTGGGTGCTGAACCTGGGCATGAAGAACGCGGCCCGGTTCGAGACCGTGCTGGTGTACCTGAAGGTCGCGATCGTCCTGCTGGTGATCGTGGTCGGCGTGTTCCACATCAACACGGCCAACTACAACCCGTTCTTCCCCTTCGGGCTGTCCGGCGCGTTCACCGGCGCGGCAACGGTGTTCTTCGCGGTGTTCGGCTACGACGCCATGAGCACCGCCGCCGAGGAGTCGAAGGACTCGCAGCGGCACATGCCGAAGGCGATCGTCTACTCGCTGGCCGTCTCGATGGTGCTGTACGTGCTGGCGTGCCTCGTGCTGAC
>CBHFOL010000550.1:0-3332 GCA_965995405.1 uncultured Saccharothrix sp. | reverse complement strand
AGCGGGACGGTGGGGGGGGGGGGGCGGGTTGTGGGTTGCCGTCCCCCCACCCGACGTCAGCCCCTCGCGTAGACGTCGGGAGTGCCCGCGGTGGACTGCGACTGGAAGCCGCCGGCGAAGAGCTGGTTCACCCGGTTCGCCTCCTGGGCGTTCGGGTACACGTTGCGGCAGGACGTTCCCGCGCTGCCGCCCGACATCAGGTAGGAGCAGATGCCGTTGTACGTGTCGGGCAGGCCCAGGCCGTGCCCGATCTCGTGTGCCACGATCCGCAGCGCGTAGTTGCCCGCCGCAACGTCACGGTTGTCGATGTAGATCGTGGCGCACCCGAGCCCGCAGGGGTAGGCCCGGGAGCCGCCTCCGTTGGTCGCGGCGATCCGGATCCGGGCGTTGCCGCCGCGGACGAGCCGCAGGTTGGGCACCCGCGAGTTCCAGATCTGCGCGGCCTGGTCGGCTTCCGCCGAGTAGCCGGAGGCGCTGTAGTAGACGGTCCTGGCCAGGACCGACGGCGCGGCGGGCGCCGCCATCGCGGTGCTGGTCAGGCTGGTTCCCACGAGGGCGAGGGAAGTGAACAACGCCCCCAGGGCGAAGCGCAGTACCTTGCTGGTCACACGATCTCCTTCAGTGCAGGGTGGAAGGTTCTCGCGTTTATTCACATTAAGAGGTGATGACCGGATGGCGTCATAGCGGTTTGCCATAGATGCCGTCGATGGGCCACGGGCGGGCGTCCGCCGTCAGGCCGATCATCCCGGACACCAGCCGCAGCTGGTCGACCCCGCGGATGTCCGCCTCGACCAGTCGCGGCGAGCAGACCACCACCGCCACGCCCTGCGCCCGGGACAGGGCGACGTTCAACCTGTTGCGGGACAACAGGAAATCCAGTCCGCGCGGCAGGTCGACGGCGGCCGACGACGTCATGGTGGTGATCACGACCGGCGCTTCCTGGCCCTGGAACCGGTCCACCGTGCCCACCCGGACGTGCTCGTACCCGGCCCGCTCCAGCTCCCGCCGCACCAGCCTGACCTGCATGTTGTACGGCGCGACCACCAGCATGTCCGAGTCGTCCAACGGCCGCGCGCCCGGCCCGTCCGTCCACATGCGACCCATGAGCGTCCGCACGATGTCCACGACCGCGTGCGCTTCCTCGATGGAACTGGTGGTGTTGTGCCGGTGTTCGGTTTCCCGAACGTACACACCGGAGGCCAGCCCGTCGATCCCGCGCTCGGCGGTGCTCGGGTGCGCGTGCAGCAGACCCGCGTAGGACAGCCGCGACACCGGCTCGCACACGTCGGGGTGCATCCGGCGCGTCTGGTCCAGGAAGTAGCCCAGCTCGGCCGGGATCACGTCGGCGTCGCCGATCAGGTGCCCCAGCGCCGACGCGTCCGCGCCCGCCGGGTGCGTGCCCTGCACGACCTGCGGCAGCTGCTGCGGGTCGCCCAGCAGCACCAGGTTCCGCGCGCACGTCGACACCGCCAGCGCGTCGGCCAGCGCGAACTGGCCCGCCTCGTCCACGATCAGCACGTCGAACGGCTGCTCGCGCAGCGCGGCGTTGGCGAACGTCCACGCCGTGCCGCCGACCAGGTGGCCGCCGCCCTGGTCGGTGCGCCACCGGACCAGCGCGCCGTTGTCCTTCGGCTGCTCCCAGGGACAATCCTTCGCCGGAACGCCTTTGGGCCGTTTGGCGGTGGGAATCGGGACTCTCAGCTCGCGCCCGGCGGCCAGCGCGGCGCTGAGCACGTTCTCCACGGCCTTGTGGCTGTTGGACGTCACCCCTACGCTCCGGCCGCCCCGGATCAGGTGCGCGATGAGCCGTCCCGCGAGGTAGGTCTTGCCCGCGCCCGGCGGGCCCTGGACGGCCAGCGTCGAGGAGCGCAGGGCGTCCACCGCCGCGATGACGTCGGCGATCACGTCCGGCCCGTGCGGCAGCGGCCCGCCGACCCGGGGCGCGGCCCGGCGCACCAGGTCGACGCCGGGGTGCGCGGGCAGGTCCGGCAGGGACTCCACCACCAGCCGCGCCAGCTCGTACACCGCCTCGTCCTTGGGCGACGGGCGCACCGGGCTGCCCGGCAGCACCGCCACCGGCCGGTCGCCGTCGATCTCGTCCGGCGACACGCTCTCCACCAGCGTGATGTCCTCGGCCGACTCGCCGAGCACCACCGCGTCCCGGGTCCGGTTCGGCGTGCCCGGGTAGAGCAGCCGCACCTGGTCGCCGGGGGCGAACGGGTGCGGCCGGTCCGGGTCGCAGCGCACCCGCACCTCGCGCTTGGCCTTGCGCACCCGGCCGGACGGCATGGCCCAGTCCTCCGCGCGCACCGACACCGGGACCGCGCACGCGCTGTCCGACTCCAGCTCCGACAGCGGGGCGGCGACCTGTCGGAAGAAGTCCCACCAGGCCGGGTTGGTCTCCCGGCGGTGGTACCCGACGGCCGCCGCGAGCAGCGCTCGGGCCCGCTCGTCGTCGGTGAACAGGGCCGGGTTGTCCGGCAGGCCCGCCAGCAGCGGATCCACCACGGCGGCGATCCGCTCGGCCCGTTCGGCGCGGCGCTGGGCGGCGATCTCGTCCTCGATGTCGTCCACAAAGGACTGTTCGGGGACGTGCGGCTCGATCCCGGCCTCGGTGCGGACTTCCAGCAGGAAGCGGTAGAGCCGGCGGGTCGAGACGCAGTCGTACTCGTTGTAGTCGGCGATGCCGGAGAGCACTTCGTCGGCGCGGGCCTGGTCGTCCACTTCGGACAGCGTGAGGAACTCCTCGTACGCCTCGATGCTGGACACCGCGTTGGTCACGTCGCCGTCCCGGGACGACGGCATGTACAGCGGTTCCAGGTACTTGATCGAGTACGACCGCTGCGAGACCCGCAAAGCCTTGCGCACCACGGCGTACAGGTCGACCAGCGCGCCCGACCGGAGCAGGTGGTCGACGGTCTCCTCACGCGTGCCGTGCAGCGCGGCGAGCCGCTTGAGCGCGTTCACCTCGTACGGCGCGTAGTGGTAGACGTGCGCGCCGGGGTGTTCTTCCAGCCGCTGCACGGCGAAGTCCACGAACCGTTCGAACGCGACCTTCTCCTGCGGCCGGGTGTGCGCCCAGAACGGCGTGAACTCCTCGGCCGGCGTCACCACACCGAACAGGTACTCCAGCCCTTCACCGCCGAGCGCGAACGGGTCGCCCTCCATGTCGAAGAACAGGTCGCCGGTGCTGGGCGCGGGCAGCTCGGCCAGCGACTCCGGCGCGATCACCTCGTAGGCGACCTTGCCGATCGGGTCGTCGGAGGTGCGCGAGTCGTCCTGGATGACCTGCAACGCGGCCTGCGCGCGCAGGCCGGTGACCGTGGTGGCGG
>CBHFOL010000549.1:0-3391 GCA_965995405.1 uncultured Saccharothrix sp. | reverse complement strand
AGCCGCCGACCAGCAGGCCCTCCTCGCGGGCGAGCCGGCGGGTGATGTCGAACGACTCCTTGTCCGACACGGCGACGATGTCGTCGCAGACGTCCCGGTCGTAGGCGTCCGGCCAGAAGTCCTCGCCGACGCCCTCCACCAGGTACGGCCGCCCGGTGCCGCCGGAGTACACCGAGCCCTCCGGGTCCGCGCCGACCACCCGCACCCGGCCCTCGGACGCCTCCTTGAGGTACCGGCCGGTGCCGGAGATGGTGCCGCCGGTGCCGACGCCCGCGACGAAGTGCGTGATCCGGCCCTCGGTCTGCCGCCACAGTTCGGGGCCGGTGCCGTGGTAGTGGCTGGCCGGGTTCTCCGGGTTGGCGTACTGGTTGGGCTTCCACGCGCCGGGGATCTCGGCGACCAGCCGGTCGGACACGTTGTAGTACGAGTCGGGGTGCTCGGGCGCGACGGCCGTCGGGCAGACGACCACCTCCGCGCCGTACGCCTTGAGCACGTTGCGCTTGTCGACGCTCACCTTGTCCGGGCAGACGAACACGCACTTGTAGCCCTTGCGCTGGGCCACCAGGGCGAGGCCGACACCCGTGTTGCCCGAGGTGGGCTCCACGATCGTGCCGCCCGGCTTGAGTTCGCCGGACCGTTCGGCCGCCTCCACCATGCGCAGCGCGATGCGGTCCTTCACGCTCCCGCCCGGGTTGAGGTACTCGACCTTGGCCAGGATGAGCGGCCGGAGCCCCTCGGTGATCGCGTTCAGCTTGACCAGCGGCGTGTTGCCGACCAGGTCGACGACGCTCTCGACGTACTCCACCGACGGTCCCTTCCCACTGCACGAGATGACCCGTTGAGCGTACTTGTTGTGGTGCGTTTCGCGGGTTACGCGCGGATGGCCGTAATCCGCGCGTCCTGGTGGACGATTGACCATCAGGGGGATCAAGGGGAATGACCATTCGGGGGTGGTGTTCATGAAGTGGTGGCGTTTCGTCGCGCTCGCGGTCACCGCGCTGGGCGGGCTGGCGTACGGCCTGTTCACGACGCAGTCGAAGCGGGCGAGGGTGGTGATCGGGGTGCCGGACGCCCCGCCGCCGCGCGCCGACGGCGTGTACGGCCAGGCCGACGGGAAGCCGGTGCGGTTCGCCGTGCTGGGTGACTCGATGGCGGCCGGGCTGGGTGTGGACGACCCGGCCGAGCTGCCGGGCGTGCTGCTGGCCACCGGCTTGGCCGACGAGTCCGGCCGTCCGGTGCGGCTGGAGACGCACGCGATCAGCGGTTCCACGACGTACGACCTGCCCGCGCAGGTGGACCGGGTGGTGGCGGACCCGCCGGACGTGGCGCTGGTGATCATCGGGGCCAACGACGTGACGACCCGGATGTCGATCCCGGCTTCGGCGGCGCTGTTGGGCGTGCAGTTGCGCCGACTGCGGGAGGCGGGTGTCGGCGTGGTCGTCGGCACGTGTCCCGACCTGGGTTCGATCCAGCCGATCGCGCAGCCGCTGCGCACGGTGGCCCGGGAGTGGAGCCTGCGGCTGGCCCGCGCCCAGCGGCGTGAGGTGGAGCGGGCGGGTGCGGTGCCGGTGGCGTTGGGCGACCTGTTGGCGGCCGAGTTCACCGCGCGCCGGGGCGACTTCTTCAGCCGGGACCGGTTCCACCCGAGTGCGGCGGGCTACGAAGCGGCGACGTCGATCCTGCTCGCCCCGCTGTGCTCGGTATTGGCTGGGTGAACGTGCCCGGTGTCTGCCGGGTGGGCGTGCCCGGTGTCGGCGAGGTTGGCGTGCCCGGTGTCGGCGGGGTGAGCCGCGTCCTGCGTCACGAGTGGTAGCCGGGCTGAACAGGCGTTAACTAGGCTCCTGGGCAACGTTGCGGTGAAACAAAGGAGTTCCGTAATGCCTGAAGCCGTGATCGTCTCCGCAGCCAGGTCGCCCATCGGGCGTGCGGGCAAGGGTTCGCTGAAGGACGTCCGGGCGGACGACCTGACCGTGCAGGTGCTGAAGGCGGCGCTGGCGAAGGTGCCGCAGCTCGACCCGGCCGACATCGACGACCTGATGCTGGGCTGCGGCCTGCCGGGCGGCGAGCAGGGCTTCAACCTGGGCCGTGTGGTGTCCGTGCTGGCCGGGTACGACAACCTGCCCGGCACCACGGTGACCAGGTACTGCGCGTCCAGCGTGCAGACCACCCGGATGGCCCTGCACGCCATCAAGGCGGGCGAGGGTGACGTGTTCATCAGCGCCGGCGTCGAGACGGTCTCCAGCTTCGCGCGGGGCAGCTCCGACAGCTGGCCGGGCACCCACAACCCGGTCTTCGCCGACGCCGGGGCCCGCACCGCGCGCACGGCGGAGCAGGGCGCGTCCGAGTGGGTCGACCCGCGCACGCGCGGCGAGGTCCCGGACGTCTACATCGCCATGGGCCAGACCGCCGAGAACCTGGCCTTGGCGAAGGGCGTGACCCGTGAGGAGATGGACCACTTCGGCGTCCGTTCGCAGAACCTCGCCGAGAAGGCCATCGCGAACGGCTTCTGGGCCCGCGAGATCACCCCGATCACCCTGCCCGACGGCACCGTGGTCACCAAGGACGACGGCCCTCGCGCCGGCGTCACCTACGACGGCGTGTCCGGCCTCAAGCCGGTCTTCCGCCCCGACGGCCGCGTCACGGCGGGCAACTGCTGCCCGCTGAACGACGGCGCGGCGGCCCTGGTGATCATGAGCGACACCAAGGCCAGGGAACTGGGCATCACTCCGCTGGCCCGCGTCGTGTCGACGGGCGTCTCCGGCCTCTCCCCCGAGATCATGGGACTGGGCCCGGTGGAGGCGTCCAAGCAGGCCCTGGCCCGCGCGGGCCTGTCCGTGGGCGACATCGACCTGGTCGAGATCAACGAGGCGTTCGCCGCGCAGGTCATCCCGTCCTACCAGGACCTGGGCATCGACCTCGACCGGCTGAACGTGAACGGCGGCGCGATTGCCGTCGGCCACCCGTTCGGCATGACCGGCGCCCGGATCACCACGACCCTGATCAACTCGCTCCAGTTCCACGACAAGCAGTTCGGCCTGGAGACGATGTGCGTCGGCGGCGGCCAGGGCATGGCGATGGTCGTCGAACGATTGAGCTGACACGCGTCACAGCGGGGCGACTGGCACGTCCCTCCCTCAGAGCAGAGAGGTCGGGACCCATGCCCTACACCTGGTGGCACAGCTAGAACGACTCGCTGTCCCACGCCTTTTCCCAGGACCGACAGGCGTCGGAGGCCTACTTCGAGGCAGCCTGCGCCCACTCGGTCCCTCCGGAACACTTATTGAGAAAGCCGGACGGCCCGCTGTGCGTGCCCTGCCTGATCAAGGTGGGCTCGGATCTCCCCCCGGCCACTCCGGACAACATCGGCAACAGTTGGCGTGACTGACCCCCG
>CBHFOL010000548.1:0-3393 GCA_965995405.1 uncultured Saccharothrix sp. | reverse complement strand
GAAGCTGAAGTTCCCGCTTGAGGTCACCGCCTGGGCACCACTGGCGGAGAACATGCCGTCCGGCACCGCGTACCGGCCGGGTGACGTCCTCAAGATGTACGGCGGCAAGACCGTGGAGGTGCTCAACACCGACGCCGAGGGCCGCCTGGTGCTGTCCGACGCGATCGTGCGTGCCTGCGAGGACGAGCCGGACTACCTGATCGAGACGTCCACGCTGACCGGGGCGCAGGTCATCTCGCTCGGCAAGCGGACGGCGGCCGTGATGGGCACCGAGGACTTCCGCGACCGGGTCGCCGAACTGGGCCGGGCGGTCGGCGAGAACGCCTGGGCGATGCCGCTGCCGGACGAGCTGCGGTCCGACCTGGACTCGCGGCTGGCGGACATCGCGAACGTGGCCGGCCACCGCTTCGGCGGGATGCTGGTCGCGGGCGTGTTCCTCCGCGAGTTCGTGGCCGAGGGCGTGCCGTGGGTCCACGTGGACATCGCCGGCCCGTCGTTCCACACCGGTGCCCCGTACGGCTACACGACGAAGGGCGGCACCGGCGTCCCGGTCCGCACCCTCGCCGCCGTGCTGGCGGACATCGCGGCCAACGGCTGAGCCGAACCGGGCCGGGATCCCCCGCGGATCCCGGCCCGGACCGCTCGTCCCCGGTCATCGGAGTTCAGTACCCGATGGCGATCGACCGGCCGATGGTCGCCGGGTCGTCCAGGCACTTGACGATCAGGTCGGCCAGGTCGGCGCGCGAGATGTTGTTGCCCTTGCGCAGGTTGGTGTCCACCGACGTCCGGTAGACGCCCCGGCGCGCCCCGTTCGTCAGCCGGGGCGGCCGGGTGATCGTCCAGTCCAGCCCGCTGCCGCGCACGATCTTCTCCATCTCGGCCATGTCCGCCCACGGGTGCTTCAACAGCCGCCCCAGCAGGGGTTTCACCAGGTAGCGGCTCACCACGGTGTCCTGATCGTCGACCGTCATGCCGCTGTTGCTGACCACGATCAGCCGACGCACCCCCTGCGCCTTCATCGCCAGCACGATGCCCGCCGTCGTCTCCGCCTGCACCGTGGTCGGCCCCCGGTCCCGCGACCCGATCGCGGTGACCACGACGTCCGCGCCCGCGATCACCGGCCCGGTCGACTCCGGGTCCAGCACGTCCGCCACCACATCGCGCCCGTTCGGGCGACGGACCACGGCCGTCACGTCGTGCCCCGCGTCCCGCGCCCGGGTCAGGACGTGCGCGCCCGTGCCGCCGGTCGCCCCGAAGAGTGTGATCTTCACGTGCCCTCCTCCGTGCCGTCGAGCACCCTGGTTGGTGAGTACTCACTAACCACTAGGATTACCACATGACCACACGCGACCGCATCCTCGACGCGGCGGCCCACGTGATGCGCACCAAGGGGCTGGCCCGCGCCACGACCAAGGAGATCGCCAAGGCGGCGGGCTTCTCGGAGGCGGCGCTGTACAAGCACTTCCAGGACAAGACGGAACTGTTCCTGGCCGTGCTGAAGGAACGCGTGCCGAGCGATCTCGGCCTGCTGCTGGCCGGGTTGCGGCCCGGCGAGGGTGACGTCCGCAAGACGTTGACCGAAGTCGCGCACGTCGCACTCGGCTTCTACCGCGAGACGTTCCCGATCGCCGCGTCGATCTTTTCCGAGCCCGCGCTGCTCGCCGCGCACAACGAGGCACTCCGGCAGCGCAACGCGGGCCCGCACATCATGAGCAGGGTGCTGGCCGACTACCTGGAAGCCGAACGCGAAATCGGCCGGCTACCCGCCCACGCCGATCCGCGCACGACCGCCGACCTGATCCTGGGCACCTGCCAGTACCAGGCGTTCCTCGGATTCTTCACCGACCACCCGGCCGATCCGGAAAAGCTGGTGGAAACGCTCTGGACCGGCCTGGGCGACCCCGAAGCCGGCTGATTCAGCCGTTCTGGCCCTTCCGCCTGCTGTATTCCCGCATCCGCTTCGGGTACCCCACGATGCCCGCGTCGTAGATCGGGATGCCCAGCTTCTTGGCCAACTTCTTCGCGCCCTCGGACCCGTCGATGCGCCTACGGGTCCACTCGCCGTCGTGCGCGACCAACACGACCGTGGTTTCCGTCACGGTCGTCTTGGGCTCCACATACGCCTCGACACCGCGTCGCGCCGCCGCCCACTGCTCCAGGTGACCGGTGTCCGTGGACGTGGCCGCCCGCAGCACGCCGGGGCGCTGCTTCCTGCGAAAACGGTCGAACAGGCCCACCGGGGCACCTCCTGCCGCGACTCCCTTCGACCATGGTGCCGGCGCGGGCGTGAAGGCGCGGCCAAATCCTCCCAAGAGGACACCGCGTCGCCGCCCCCCGCGAAGTAGTGACAAGATGGCAATCACCCGCGCGCACCCGCGCGATGTAAGGCAACAAGCCCTCCAGGGAGATCCCGTGACCGACACCTCCGCCGACCTTGTGATCCTCGGTGGCGGCTCGGGCGGCTACGCCTGCGCTTTCCGCGCGGCGGAGCTCGGCCTGTCCGTCGTCCTGGTCGAGAAGGACAAGCTGGGCGGCACCTGCCTGCACCGAGGCTGCATCCCGACCAAGGCGCTGCTGCACGCGGCGGAGGTCGCGGACAACGCCCGCGAGGGCGACCAGTTCGGGGTGAAGTCCTCGCTGGAGGGCATCGACATCGCGGGCGTCAACTCCTACAAGGACGGCGTGGTCAGCCGCCTCTACAAGGGCCTCCAGGGCCTGGCGAAGGCGAACAAGGTCACCCTCGTGGAGGGCGCGGGCACGTTCGTCGGCCCGAACACCGTGGTCGTGAACGGCGACCGGTACACCGGCAAGAACGTCGTGCTGGCCACCGGTTCCTACGCCCGCAGCCTGCCCGGTCTGGAGATCGGCGGCCGGGTCGTCACCAGCGACCAGGCGCTGAACCTGGACTTCATCCCGGAGAAGGTCGTCGTGCTCGGCGGCGGCGTGATCGGCGTGGAGTTCGCCAGCGTGTGGGCCTCGTTCGGCGCGGAGGTGACCATCGTGGAGGCGCTGCCCCGGCTGGTCCCCGCCGAGGACGAGTACGCGTCCAAGCAGCTGGAGCGGGCGTTCCGCAAGCGCGGCATCAAGTTCAAGACCGGCGTGCGGTTCACCGGCGCGACCCAGACCGACGCGGGCGTCTCGGTGACGCTGGAGTCCGGCGACGTGCTGGACGCCGACCTGCTGCTGGTCGCCGTCGGCCGGGGCCCGAACAGCGCGGGCCACGGCTACGAGGAGGCCAGCGTCCGGATCGAGCGCGGCTTCGTGATCACCGACGAGCGGCTGCGCACCAACCTGCCGAACGTGTACGCCGTCGGCGACATCGTGCCCGGTCTCCAGCTCGCGCACCGGGGCTTCCAGCAGGGCATCTTCGTCGCCGAGGAGATCGCCGGGCAG
>CBHFOL010000547.1:0-3402 GCA_965995405.1 uncultured Saccharothrix sp. | reverse complement strand
CTGCCAGAGGGCAGGGGTGTTCGGCGGTTCCCAGCCGGTCAGCGAGGTGTGCGGCTGGACGCAGCGGTACGAACCGCCGTTGTAGGTCACCTGCGTGCCCACCGTGTACGCGACGCCGGTCGCCCAGTCGCCGCCCGACGGCGGGGTCGTGGTGGTCGTCGTCGGCAGTGTGGTGGTGGTCGTCGGTGTCGTGGTGGTCGGTGTCGTGGTCGTCGTGGTCGGTGTCGTGCTGGTGGTCGTCGGCGTCGTGGGAGTCGTCGTGCCGGTGCCGACCTGGAGGTCTACGCAGTTGTAGAAGGCCATTGCCGTGTCGGCGATGTTCCAGATGGCGAGCAGCTTGATCCGGCCGGTGCGGCCACCGAGGTTGACCTGGTGCGTGACGGTCGCACCGGGCTGGCGGCCCCGGTCGTTGAACTCGGCGATCTTGGTGCCGCTGACGAAGTACTGCCACGTCGTCGTGGCGTGCCTGGCCTGGATCGCCCAGTTGAACGTCACGTCGTTGCCGACCGTCGTGGTGGGCCACGCCTTGCTGTCGTCGCTGAGCGGGGCCCAGCGGGCGTCGTTGCCGTGACAGTTCTGGTAGCCCTTGGGGCCTTCCACGCTTCCCGGCTCCCAGATGATGTCGCCGCACTTGGACACCTTGCCGGCGGCGCAGTTCGCCTGACGGCTGGGCGGTGAAGTGATGTAGCCGTGCGCGCTCGCGGTGCCGGCCGACACGACGACGATGAACGGAGCGATGCCCACTCCGACGAGGGCCGCCGCGAGTTTCCGTTTCATGCTCATTGTCCAGCTCCTTCGGAGGAACCCCGAGGGGTTTCCCGGGCAGGGGTCCAAATCCGCGGCGGCCGGATCGCACGCCCTGGTGGCAGCCCGCAGGGGAGCCGGTTCACCTGGCCATGTGGTCTAGACCATAAACGGCAAGTTCGTCCCCGGTCAACGATCCGATCGGCCTGAGCCGACCGGCCGAGCCGGACACCTCCCGCTGCCGCGCCGGGTTGTGCGGAACGGCCGGGGTCAACACCCCCGGAGCCGGGTACTCCTGCGGGTTGTCGCCGAATTTCGGATCCGGCCCGCTCCGGGTTGTCGGGCGGGCCCGAAGCGCGTCGGCCAGGCGACGCCCGCACCAGCCGGGTACCCGCGCCGCCTCACCGCCGCAGACCCGGCAGGACACCCACACCACGTGTCAGGAGCAGCCAGGGCTTCCGGTTCCACCCTGCCCCGGCGCGGTGCCGGGGCGGCGCGGCGGGTTGGGCTGTCGACGGTCGTGTCCGACCCGCCCTGGTTGGGCTTCCACGAGGCTGCCGATGCCGATGGCGTAGTACAGGCCGTGCCACCACTGTTCCATGAACAGGGCGCAGAGGGCCGCACCGGTCGCCCGGTTGAAGCCGGAGGCGTGGAGGACGTCGGTGAGGGTCGCCGCGTTTCGGCAGTAGGTCCGGTCCATGTGGGACAGGAAGGTCGCGGGGGTGATCGCGCCGGCTGTCAGCAGCAGCGGGGTGATCAGCGCGTTGGTCACCAGGCTCATCGGGAGGGTGCCGGTCGCCACCGCGTCCACCACGAGTTCGTGCACCCGGACGACGTCGGTGTGCCGCTCGCCCGCGATGTGGGTGTCGAACCGCAGCGGGGCACGGGGGACCGCCACTGTCGGGGTGTGGTCGGGATCGTGGAAGCGCAGGTCCTCCGTGTAGCACTCGGCCAGCCCGCAGGCTCGGTAGAGGTCCGCGCGTACGGCGTCCTTCGACGCCTCGGCGGCGTGCGCGTAGTACCGCCAGACGTCGTGGCGGTGGTCGACCGTCGCCCACATCCCCACTCCGGTGCACAGCACGCAGGCCGGGTACCGGTCGGACTTGATGTCGCCTTCGGCGGTCCACTGGGTGTTGAGCATCCACACCGTCCGCTCGTAGCTCCGCAGCAGGTCCCGGCACTCGATCGACCCGCGGGTCAGCGTCAGCACGCTCTGCCCGAACTCCGAGTTCCGCAGGTCCGGGCCGATGTCGACCCAGTCGTGCGCCAGTCCCGTCAGCATGAGGTCGTCCCGGCCGGTCACGCCGGGCACGAAGGAGGTGTACTGCCCGAGGATGCCGCTGTCCATCGCCTTGAAGTCGCGCCACTGGTCGCGGTCGCGAACCAGCCAGGCGGTGCGTCCGTCGGTGGGCTGGTCCGAGAACAGGGTCTCGTGCTTGCGCTTGGCGTCGAAGAACGCGATCCCGCACGCCATGTGCAGCCGCCGCACCTCCAGGTCGTGCGGCAGGTCCGGGACGTCCAGCGCGCGGCAGATGTCGGCAGCCACCCGGTTCACCTCCCCCTCGCCGAGTGGGAGGGCGTCGATGTTGTACTCCAGGTAGAACATCAGGTCGAGGTAGGTGATGTAGTCCTGCTTCCAGTTGGTGTACCACTGGGTCAGCAGCCCCAGCCCGTGGGTGCCGACGGTGATCACCGGGAGCGCGTTGGCCCCGACCAGGCCGTGCTCGCGGGTCACGTCGAGCCAGGCGGGGTGCGGGCAGGGCCCGAGCAGCGATTTGGTGGTCCGTCCCCGGTTCGCCCCGGAGCGCGCCCGCGCGAAGACCTCCCCGGCCCGGTCTGCCGCCACCCGCACCCGGGCCGGCCGGGCCCGTGCCGCGGGTCGCCACCCGGCGGTGGCCGCGGCACCCGGATCCCGCCGGGCGAGGACGACGTCGTCCAGTATCCCGACGGCGTTGTCGGCCATGTCGCCGCAGGCGCGCGTCCACGCCGAGAACCTCGGATCGTCGATCCACCGCCGCCCGGCCACGGCCTGCCGCGCGGTGGCCGGGTCGTACACCCACCCGCCGAGGACCGCCGGGACGGGCGACTGCCCGCGCAACCTCCGCAAGTGCTCCCCGAAGGCCGAATCGGCGATGTGTCGCCGGGGCGTCAGGACGTCGAGGAAGTCGGAGAGCACCGGGGATGACGGGTTCGGGTCGACCTCCGCGTGCACGCGTGCCCGCAACGGCGGGGTGAAGTCGTCCGGCGTCGGTCCCGTCCGTGGCGCGGACATCGGAACCTCCTCGCTGGGTCGTGTGGTCCGGAGGGCGGCGAGGTGAATGTCGACGCGGCGGTCCGGCTTTGTCTCCCTCCAGCATGAACTCCCCGCCCGCCGAGGTCGCGACCGGACAACCGTTGCCGTCAGCGGTGATTCAGCCGGTCAGCCCCGCCACGACCCGGTCCAGCCCCCAGACGAACTGCCCGGTGGACACGTAGTCGGCCATCACGTCGGCGACCGCCGCCGTGCGCGGGAACGCTTCGGCGGGCACGTCGGCGAAAGCCTTGCGCCGCAGGGAGATCCGGTCGGCCTCGGGCGGAGCTGGCCGTGTGGGGACTAGTTCGGACGCCTCCATAGAGATCACGCCGAGTAGAGAGACTATCAGCGTGTACGAGGAACGG
>CBHFOL010000546.1:0-3479 GCA_965995405.1 uncultured Saccharothrix sp. | reverse complement strand
GGCGGTCGAGAAGTACCACGCGATCGAGGGCGGCCGGCAGACCCTGGACAACCTGGCCGCCTACGTCACCGAGATCGCCCGGAATGGAGTTGAGGGCTGATGGCCGGCAAGGTGTTCTTCAGCGTGTCGATGTCGCTGGACGGGTTCATCGCACCCGGGTCCCTCGGGGACCTGATGGGGCGGCAGTGGATGGAACTACAGCAGTGGATCTTCCCGCAGCGGTTCTTCCGGGAGAACCTGAAGCTCGGCGAAGGCGGCGAGGAGGGGCGCGACAACGACATCGTGCGGGAGACGTTCGAGCGCACCGGCGCGAGCGTGATGGGCAGGCGCACGTTCGACGCCGGCGAGCGGATGTGGCCGGAGGAGGCGCCGTTCCACACGCCGGTCTTCGTCGTGACGCACGAGAGGCGTGACCCCTGGCAGCGGCCCGGCGGTACCACCTTCCACTTCGTCGACGACGGCATCGGGACCGCGCTCGACCGGGCCCGCGAGGCCGCCGGCGACCGGGACGTCCGCATCGCGGGCGGCGGCGCGACGATCCTGGAGTACGTCAACGCCGGCCTGGTCGACGAGTTCACGATCGCGCTCTCGCCCGTGCTGTTCGGCACCGGAATCCGCCTGTTCGAGGGCGTGGACGCGAGCCGCGTGGCCCTGGAACCGGTCCGCGCGGAGCCCTCCCCGAGGGTGACCCACCTGACCTACGCCGTCCGGGAACGGTAGACGCACGGCGGACGACACACGGCGGACGCTCAGCCCGCGATGCGGCGGGCGCCCATGAGATGGCCGTCGCCGCGGCTGGACCGGACGTCGACCACCTGTCCCTCGGTCGGGGCATCGACCATCTTGCCGTCGCCGACGTACATGGCGACGTGGTGGATGGCGGCCGGGTTGCCGGTGCCGTCGTCGTAGAAGAGCAGGTCGCCGGGCTGGAGGGCGTCGAGCGGCACCGCCTTGCCGACGTTGTACTGGGCGGAGGCGACCCGGGGCAGCCGGATGCCCGCCTGCTGGTAGGCCCACATGGTCAGGCCGGAGCAGTCGAAGGTCGACGGCCCCTCGGCACCCCACTCGTACGGTGCGCCCCGCTTGGACAGTGCGGCCTGGAGGGCGTCGTTCGCCGCGCCGGGCGGCCCGATGTAGCTGCCGGTGTCCTTCACCTGCCCGAGGCCGTTGCGCTCGGACGGGCTGAGCCGCCCGAGGGCGCGCCGCAGCTCGGCGACCTGCCCGTCGAGGTCGCGTTTGCGCTGGTCGACGTCCCCGACGAGCTTGGCCGCCTCGTCGGTGGCCTGCTGGGCGCGCTGCCGGGCGGAGGTCGCCGCGCTCCGGGCGTTGTCCGCCAAGGCGACCGCGGCGGAGAGCCGTTCGACGGTCTCCAGGTTGTCGCCCGCGAGCAGGCTCAGCGCCGACATCCGATTCAGGTAGTCCTGCTGGGAGTCGCTGACCAGCAGCGCGGAGAGCTGGTTGAACCGGGCACCCTCGAAGGTGGCGGTGGTGAACTCGTCCACCCGACCGCGGAACTGCTCCTCCTCGGCCTTGGAACCCCGCTCTGCCTCGGTGGCGGCGGCGAGGTCGGCGTTGGCCTGGTCCAGGTCCGCCTGCTTGGCCTTGAGGTCCTCCTGGGCCTTCAGCAGGTCCTCGTTGGCCTTGGCGGCCTGCGCGCCCAGCTCGTCGTAGCGCGCCTGCGGGTCCGAGCCGTTCCCGGGCGGTTGGGCGTTGGCCGCGCCGGGAGCGGTGGTCACCGCGACCAGGACCGCGCCCGCCGCGACCACCGCCGGAATGCGCTTGTTCCGATGCGACACCAAGTCGCCACGTCCCTTCCGTAGCAGAGCACTGATCTACTATCGACCATAGTTGAAGGGGTGGCGTCGCCGGCCACCGCCCGCCATGCTCTACTACGGAAGCTAGTACTATGGCCGAGCGGAGCCGGTATGACGAGTGGTCGCAAGTCCAAGAGGGGCCGCGGCAGGACCAAGTCCGTGGTCGCGACGAAGCCCAGGCCGTGGGGCACGATCATCGCCGTGGTCGCGGTGCTCGGCCTGGCCGGCGGCGTGTTCGGATACGCGTACTCGAAGATCTCGGCGAAGAGCACACAGGACGCCGCGCTCGCCCAGTGGGTGCCCACCGAGGACGACAAGGACCCCTCGGACCGGATCCCGGGCGTGACGAAGAAGGACTACAAGGCGGGCAACCACGTGCAGCCCACGCAGCGCGTGGCGTACGAGCAGAGCCCACCGGTCGGCGGCGCGCACGACGGCGTGTGGGCCGCGTGCACCGGCATCGCCTACGCGAGCCCGGTGCGCGTGGAGAACATGGTGCATTCGCTGGAGCACGGGGCCGTCTGGCTGGCCTACAACCCCGACCAGGTCACGGGTGCGGCGCTCGACAAGCTCAGGAAGCGCGCCGAGGGCCAACAGTTCACCATGGTTTCTCCCTACCCGGGCTTGGACAAGCCGGTCTCACTCCAGTCCTGGGGCCACCAGCTCAAGGTCGACAACGCCGACGACGAGCGCATCGACCAGTTCATCAAGTCCCTGCGGCGCAACCAGTTCACCTACCCCGAGCCGGGCGCGACCTGCGACGCGCAGCCCGGCGCGTTCGACCAGGAGAACCCGCCGCCCTTCGTGGCGGAGAAGCCGGGGCCGGACGCGGTACCCGTGTCCGACACCGCGACCCAGCCGACTCCGAGCACGAGCGGAGGGTGAGCACCGTGCAGCAGCAGACGGCAGCCGCCGACTTCAGCCGGGGCCGGCCGTCTTCCTGGCGATCGGACTCGCGCTGCTGATGATCCGCCACCACCGGGGCGGCGCGGCGATGGCCGCCTACGCCGCCGAGCCGCTCGTGCGGAACCTGGCCCGCACCATCCGGACCTCGCAGTCGACGGAAACCGACGTCCTGACCTCGATGGTGCGGGCACGCGGTGCCGAACCGCTCGAAGGCCCCTGACACCGATGGGGAAGACAGACCGATAACCGTCTCCGAACTGGCCGATCACGGCGCGGGCGACAGCGCCAACCTGTGGATCATGGGCGGCATCGCGCTGCTCGTCCTGGTCCTGCCGGCCTTGATCGGTGTCGCCCAGACCCGCGATCCCCAACGGGCCGAGCGGATGGAGGTCCGGCGCGCGCTGCTGTCCGCGCCGCGCCGCCTGCCCGAGTTCCCCGAAGCGGAACCCGACGCCGACGACGCGTGATCGTCACCCGCCGTGGTGTGGCGCGTGCGGCCCGGCGAGCCGACCGGTTGGCCCGCCGCCTTGCGTCCGGCGGCGGTCGCCGTCGCGTTGCCGGTGCCCGTCGTCGACCCGGCCGACCCGGCGGCCGGATTTCTCGCCACCACCTCCGCCACCGAGCCCCTGCACCTGATCGCGCTGCTGAACGCGGCTCCGGTGTCCACTGTGGAGGTCGCGCTCTACCTGGTCCGGTCGAAGATCGACCTCGGGCTCCTCGGTGGGGCGTGGGCCGATCTGGACGCGATCGAGCGGACCG
>CBHFOL010000545.1:0-3531 GCA_965995405.1 uncultured Saccharothrix sp. | reverse complement strand
GAAACGCAAGCTCGCGGCGGTGCTCGCCGGCGTGGGCATTGCCCCGTTCATCGTTGTGGTGTCATCGGGAACGGCCAGCGCGCACGGCTACATCACCTCGCCGCCCAGCCGGCAGGCGATGTGCGCGGCGGGCCGCGTCTCCAACTGCGGTCCCGTCATCTACGAACCGCAGAGCGTGGAAGGCCCCAAGGGCCAGCAGAACTGCCACGCCGGCGACAGCCGCTGGTCTCCGCTCAGTGACGAGAGCAAGGCGTGGCCCGCCACGTCCGTCAGCAACAACATGCAGTTCACCTGGCGGCTCACCGCCCGGCACGCCACCACCACGTGGCAGTACTTCATCGGCGGCAGCAAGGTCGCCGAGATCAACGACGGCGGTCGGCAGCCCGGCGCGACCGTGACGCACAACGTGAACCTCGGTGGTCGCACCGGGCGGATCAAGCTGCTCGCGGTGTGGAACATCGCCGACACGCCGATGGCGTTCTACTCCTGCGTCGACCTCCAGGTCGGCCCCGGTGGCCCCGACCCGACGTCCACCACGACGACGACCACGACCACCACGACGACGTCTCCCACGACGACGACCACCAGCACGCCGGGTGGCACGTGGGCGACGGGCGTCTCGTACGCGGTGGGTGCCCAGGTGACCTACGGCGGCGCGTCCTACCGCTGCATCCAGGCCCACACCTCGCTGTCCGGCTGGGAACCGCCGCACACCGCGTCCCTGTGGCAGCGGCTGTACCGGTCCGAGAAGCCCGTCCGCGCTGCCCTGTACCGGCGCGGGCGGGCCTTTTCCCTGTGCTGTAAGGAGGACGACCTTGCGACGCCTCGCGGCCGTGCTGGCCGGTCTGCTACTGCTCTCCGGATGTGGTGTTTTCGGCTCGGGTGCGGCGTCCACGCCCACCGGGCCGGTGTCGACCGTCGTGGAGACCAACGAGTTCAACCCGGTCGACGTGATGTTCCTGCAAATGGCCGTGCCGCACCACCGGACCGGCCTGGAGATCGTGAAACTGGCCAAAGACGGGCCGGTGCGGGTCGAAGTGAAAACCCTCGCCGCCGCCATCGAGGTCACCCAGCTGTCCGAAGTGGACTCGATGCTGAAGTGGCTGAGCGACTGGAAGCAGCCGGAGACCGCCGGCGACAACCCGCAGCTGCACGCGGGCCACGGCGGCGACCACTCGACCAGCCCGGAGGCCATCGCCCAGGTGGGTGCCACCGCGTCCGGCGAGTTCGAGAAAGCGTTCCTGAACCTGCTGATCTCCCACCAGCACAACGCGGTGGAAATCGCGAAGATGGAGCGGGAGGGCGGCATCAACCCGCAGGCGAAGGCCCTGGCGGAACGGATCTTCCAGTCCCGCACCGGACAGATCTCGCAGATGCTCGGGTACGCCGAGTAGGTCAGAGGTCCAGGCGCAGCCGGCTCTCGAAGCGGCGGCGCTCCCCGGTGACCGGGTCGGTGAACGCGAGGACTTTCGCCAGCAGCTGCAACGGATTCGTGAAGTCGTCCAACGGCTTGTCGCGCAGCACGGGGTAGAAGTCGTCGTGGCGGATCGGCACGCCCAGCGCGGCCAGGTGCAGCCGCAGCTGGTGCGTGCGGCCCGTCGCGGGCGTGAGCCGGTAGCGGCCCCAGCCGTCCCGGTGCTCGACGAGCTCGACGAGCGTCTCGGCGTTGGGCGGCCCGTCGACCTCCTGCGCGGTGATGATGCCCTTTTCTTTGATTATTCGGCTGCGCACCACCCGTGGCAGCTCCAGCGCCGGATCGTGCCGGGCGATGGCCTCGTACTCCTTGTGCACCAGGCGGTCCCGGAACATGGTCTGGTACCGGCCGCGCAACTTCGGCTCGACCACGAACATCACCAGCCCGGCGGTGACCCGGTCCAGCCGGTGCGCGGGGATGAGGTCCGGCAGCCCGAGCTCCTGCCTCAGCCGGACCAGCGCGGTCTGCACGACGTGGCTGCCGCGCGGGATCGTGGCCAGGAAGTGGGGTTTGTCCACGACGAGGAGCGCGTCGTCCCGGTGCACGATCCCGATGTCGAACGGGACCGGCGTCTCGTCCGGCAGATCGCGGTGGAACCACACGGACGAGCCGGGCGCGTATGGCGCGTCGGGCTGGATCGGCCCGTTCAGGTCGTAGATCCGACCTTCGGCCAGCAGCAGGTCGATCCGTTCCGGCGCGACCCGGGGCAACCGCGCCACCAGGTGGTCGCGAATAGTCGCCCACACCCCGTCCTCGGGCAACCGGAGCCGCGCAGGATCAAGCCCGTGCCGCTGCGGCAACGGCGGCCGAAGTCTACGTCTCATCAGGCGACAAGCGTACCCGGACCAGCAGGCACAATCCCGTTCAAGTCCTGGTAGAAGGACCTCAAGACGCTGCGGTGAGTATCTGTGCCGGCAGTGCTCGGAATCGTCGGTGTGACACGATGACCGGGTGAGGCCGTTGCTGCTGCTGGACGTGGACGGCCCGCTCAACCCGTGGGCCGCGAAGACGCCGCCGGCCGGGTATGCCGAATACCGGTGGCGGTTGTCGCGGTGGAGTCGGAAGACCCAACACGCCTGGTTGAATCCCGCCCACGGGCCGGCGTTGCGGGAACTCGCCGGACGTCTCGACGCCGAACTCGTGTGGGCGACCTCGTGGGAGCACCGGGCGAACGTCACGGTCGGCCCGGTGCTGGGACTGCCCGAACTGCCCGTCATCGGCTTCCGGGCCTACGAAGGTCAGCCGGTCTGGAAGTACGCGGCGGTGGGCCGGTTTGCGGCCGGGCGGCCCGTGGCCTGGTTCGACGACGACTTCGCGCTGCACCGGTCGGCGCGAGAGGCGTTCCTGGAACGGCGGCGGGAGGTCACGGCGTTGATCGCGGTCGACCCGGCGGTGGGGCTCACGGCGGAACACCTGGCCGCTGCCGAACAGGCGTTTTCCGAGTAGCTGTCACGACGGCGTGGTTTCCCGGCGCGGTAATAGCGCAATGGCGACAACAACCGTGTCGGCCCTTGACCTGCCCGCGAGGGGCAGGGTTCCGGAAAGTCGTTGTGGCTCTTCAGACCCAACACGCACCAGCGATTCTCGGCGCTTTCCGTCAATGCGCTTTGTACGCAGCGGGACCACAACAGCGGGACCGAGGACTCAACGCGCCTGTTTCAAAGCAAGTCTCCACTGGTGTCGGGAACGCTAATCAAAATGACCATATCATCCGCTTGTGACCACTTCCCGGCCCCGGACGGGCATGGCGGGGACAGGTCGCGTCGGCCACTGGTTCTTCGGGGCACCTCTGTGCACCTCACCCCGCACCCCGCCAGAGCCGTACCCGGCCCGGGAGCCACGCACGACCGCCCCACCCCGGGTCCATGCTGTCATCGAGTCCGGAGTGGGCGGGCTCATCGGCACTGATCGGCCCCGAAGGACTTGTGGCCGGGTGACCTCTCCGCAGCGTGCCTCGTCCGGGGCCGGGAAGGGGTGACAAGCGGATGATGTGGTCCAGTTGAATAGCGTTCCCGACTGGAGTGGAGACCTGCGTAGAAGACGGGCGCGCTGAGTCC
>CBHFOL010000544.1:0-3549 GCA_965995405.1 uncultured Saccharothrix sp. | reverse complement strand
CTTGACCTGGCCGGCGGTCACCTCGTAGTCGAGATCGGTGTCGGCGGCCACGTCGGCGTAGCTGACCTTCGTCCCGTCCACCTTGGCGTCGGCGGGCCGGGCCCGGTCCATGGCCAGCGACACGGTGTACTCGTCGGCCCGCACGGACAGCACCGCCGAGTCGTCGGCCCGGCTCGCCAGGGACGGACTCAGCGGGTGGCTCTTGGCGGCGGCCCGCCGGGATCCGTCGTCCACCCGCAGCCCGGTGTCGATCGGCCGCCACCCGCCCGCCGCGTCCTGGGCGTTGAGCGGGGTCGTGGACTGCCGGACGGTGTGCGTGCCGTCCGGGTTCTCGTACTCCTCGGCGAACATCGACCGGGAGACGACCTTGGACCGCTCCGGGTCGAAGTGCGTACTACCCTCCACCTTGGCCAACGGGCCGAAATCGCCCTCGGGCCGCGCGGTGGCCGGGTTGTCCGGGGTGGCGGCGACCCCTCGCAACACCGCCACCTCGCGTGGGTCCACTGTCTTCTCCGCCGCGGTGGCCGGTGCCACCACGGCGTCCACCGATGCCGCGAGCAACGCGACGACCACGGCGACCAGCACCGGTGTTCGTCCGCGCCCGGAAGATCTCAGGATCATGCCTACCCCCTCGGTCCGGGCCCGCCGTGCCCGGCGGACCGGCGAGGAACGTAAGTCGATGATCTTGAATAAAGTTTGAACCCGCTCTGGTCGGCGCGGACGCCATCGACTAACAAGGGACCGGAAATACGGAACGGGGGCGTGGTGGCGGTGGAGTTCGGCCTACTCGGCGAGGTCCGGGCGGACGATCAGGGCGGAAGGGTCGAAATCGGGCACGTCCGGCAGCGCTGCGTGCTGGCCGCGTTGCTGGTCGACGCGAACCGCGTGGTCACCGCCGACCGCCTGGTGCACCGGGTGTGGGGCGAACGGCCGCCGAACACCGCGCGCGGCACGCTGTCCACCTACCTCACCCGGCTGCGCAAGGCGGTGGCCCGCGACGGCGTCACCATCGCCCGGCGTCCCGGCGGCTACCTGCTCGCGGTCGAGCCCGACCGGGTGGACCTGCACCGCTTCACCCGGCTGCTGCGGGAGGCCAGGGCCACCCGGGACGACCGGGACGCCGCGCGGCTGTTCGACCAGGCGCTGGGCCTGTGGCGGGGCGAACCGCTGACCGGGCTGGACACCGAGTGGGCCGAGTCGGTGCGGGAGACCCTGCGCCGGCAGCACCTGGCCGCCGAACTCGACCACGTGGACGTGCTGCTCCGGCTCGGCGGGCACACCTCGCTGCTGTCGGTGCTGTCGGCGCGGGCCGCGGAGCACCCGCTGGACGAACGGGTGGCCGGACAGCTGATGACCGCGCTGCGCGGTGCGGGCCGCCCGCACGACGCACTCGCCCACTACCGGGCGTTCCGCGACCGCGTCGTGGCGGAACTGGGCACCGAGCCCGGACCCGCGCTGCGCGAACTGCACCGCCGCGTCCTCGTCGGCGACGACACCACCCCGCCCCCGGCGGTGGTGCCCAGGCAGCTGCCCAACCGGCCCGGCCTGTTCACCGGCCGCACCGAGGAGCTCAAGGCGCTGACCAACCGGCTGGACGCGGGTTTCGGGGCCGCGGTGATCTCCGCCATCGGCGGCGGGGGCGGCATCGGCAAGACCTGGCTGGCCCTGCACTGGGCGCACGAGCACCTGGACCGGTTCCCAGACGGCCAGCTGTACGCGAACCTGCGCGGGGTGGACCCGGACGCGCACCCCACCGCCCCCGAAACGGTGCTGCGCGGGTTCCTCGGCGCGCTCGGCGTGCCCCCGGCGTCCGTCCCGGCCGGACTGGACGAGCGGTCCGCGCTCTACCGCAGCCTGCTCGCCGACCGGCGGATGCTGGTGCTGCTGGACAACGCCGAGGACTCCGGCCAGGTCACCGCGCTGCTGCCGGGCAACCCCGCCTGCGCCACCCTGGTCACCAGCCGCCGCCCGCTCACCGGGCTGGTCGCCGGGCACGGCGCGCTGTCCGTGCCGCTGGACGTGCTGTCGTCGGACGAGGCGCGCGAACTGCTGGTCCGGCACCTCGGTGAGCGCCGGGTCGCCGCCGATCCGGACGCGGTGGCCGAGGTGCTGCGCCGATGCGCCGGGCTCCCGTTGGCGCTCGGCATCGTCGCCGCCCGCGCCGCCGTGCTGCCCGGCCTGTCGCCGGCCGAGGTCGCCGAGCAGTTGCGCGACCGCGCCTCCCGGCTGGACGGCCTGGACACCGGCGAGCGCGACCTGAGCCTGCGCGCGGTGCTGTCGTGGTCGTACCGGGCGCTGACCCCGGAGGCCGCCGCGCTGATCGGGCTGATCGCCATCGCGCCGGGCGAGGAACTCGGGCTGCCCGCCGTGCTGGCGATCGGCCCGGCCGCCCCCGCGCGCACCCGGGAGCTGCTGGCCGAACTCCAGACGGCGAACCTGCTGGCCCAGCCGACCGAGGGCCGGTACCGGATGCACGACCTGGTCCGGCTCTACGCCGCCGAACGGGCCGAGGGCGAGCTGCCCGAGGCGGACCGCGCGTCGGCGCTGCTGCGCGCGGTGGACTTCCACCTGCACACCGCGCACGCCGCGGACCGGCTGCTCGACCCGCAACGGCCACCGGTCCGGCTGCCCGACCCCGCACCCGGCAGCACCCCGGAGGACCTGCCCGACGAGCAGCGCGCCACCGCCTGGCTGGCCGCCGAGCACCAGACCGTGACCGAGGCCCAGCGGGTCGCGATGGCACACGGCCGGCACGACCGGGCGTGGGCGCTGGCCGCCGTGCTGGACACGTTCTACTGGCGGCAGGGCCTGGTCACCGAGCACCTGGCGGCCACCAGGGTCGCCCTGGACGCCGCCCGACACCTGGACCCGGCGGTGCTGGCCAGGGCGCACCGCAACTACGCCCAGGTGTGCACCAGGGCCGGGCTCGCCGCCGAGGCCGTGCACCACCTGGAGCAGGCGGTCGAACTGGCGCACCGGCACGGCGACGCGGTCGGCGAAGGCCACGTGCACATGACCCTGGCGCAGGTGCTCGGCCAGCAGGGCGACACGGAGGGCGCCTACCGACACACCGCGCAGGCCCTCGACCTGTACCGCACGGCCGACGTGCCGATGTGGCAGGCCAACGCGCAGAGCCAACTGGGCTGGTGCGCCGCGCTGCTCGGCCGGTTCGACGCCGCGCACGAGCAGTGCGCGAACGCCCTGGTCCTGCACCGCGCCATCGACCACCGGGTCGGCCAGGCGGAGACCCTGGACAGTCTCGGCTACATCCACGAGCACAGCGGCCGGCTCGCCGAGGCCGCGGCGAGCTACCGCGAGGCGGTGGAGGTGTTCGACTCGCTCGGCCACGCGCACCACGCGGCCGGCACCCTGGACAGCCTCGGCCGGGTGCAGCTCGCCATGGGCCGGCGGAGTTCCGCGGTGCGCACCTGGCGGCAGGCGTTGCGGCTGTACCGGCTGCAACAGCGTGCCGAGGAGGCGGCGGACCTGGAACGCAGGCTCGCCGCGTTGCCACCGGTCCGGCGCGCGCCCGGCGACGACCTCGAAGGC
>CBHFOL010000543.1:0-3573 GCA_965995405.1 uncultured Saccharothrix sp. | reverse complement strand
CACGCGGTCGCTGCGACGACGTTGGTCGCCGGTCTGCTGACGGCCGTGTTCGCCGGCACGGCCAGCGCGTGCAGCTGCTACCCCGGTGACGACGAGCCCAAGCGCTACGCGCGGGCGAGCCACGTGTTCACCGGCGTCGTGCTCGGCGAGAAGCTTGAGGCCAACAAGCCCGACACCCCCTACGACGACCAGTACCGGTACGCGGTGCGGGTCGGCCACGAGTACAAGGGCGACGTGCCGCGCCGGGTGGACCTGCTCACCTCCACCAGCGGCGCGATGTGCGGTGTCCGGCTCACCGTCGGCACGAAGTACCTGGTGTTCGCGCACGGCGTGGACGACGCGCCCACCCTGAACACGCACCTGTGCAGCGGCACCCGCCTCGCTTCGGGCGGCCCGCCGAGCACCGTGCCGACGCCCACGTCGACCACGACACCGCCCACGACGCCCTGCGCGACCGCCGCGCCGTGACGGAGGTGTGGCCGCCGGTCGGCGCCGAAGTCGGCCGGCGGCCACACGCATCCGTTCGCACTCCTGGGTTTACCGGCTGTTGCGCGAACCCGAACGTTCCCGATATCCCCCCACCGGGGGAGACCGGCTGGTTTGTGACCGGACCGCTACGGGTAGATGGACTCGAAAAGGCCAATTGGGTAGCTCGCTCCGGAACGCGACGGGTAGGTTCCGGCGCGCACGGGCAGCTCTGTCAGCGCAGCGGAGGTCGGCCGGATGTGGGACGGGGACCTGACCGGTGAAGTGGTCGACGGGCGGTACGCGTTAGGCGATCTGTACGGCTCGGGCGGCATGTCCGAGGTCTACCGGGCGTTCGACACCAAGCTGGACCGCAAGGTCGCCATCAAGCTGTTCCAGGGCACGGCGACGCACGAGGACCAGATCCGGCTGGACCGGGAGGCCCAGGTGCTGGCCGGGCTGCGCTGTCCGGGCGTGGTCGCCGTGTACGACACGGGTTCGTTCCGGGGCCGCCCGTTCTACGTGATGCAGCCGGTCGAGGGCGGCACGCTGCGCCGCCGGATGCGCGAGCCGCTGCCGCCCGAGGTGGTGGCCCGGATCGGCGCGCAGGTCGCCGAGATCCTGGTCCACGTGCACCGGCACGACGTCGTGCACCGCGATGTGAAACCTTCCAACATCCTGCTCGAACCCGGCGAGCGCCGCGCCTACCTGGCCGATTTCGGGCTGGCGCTGCAAGCCCAGGCCACCCGGGTCACCCGGTCCGGGATGCTGGTCGGCACGGCCGGCTACCTCGCGCCGGAACAGGTGCGCGGCGGCGACGTCGGGCCGCCCGCCGACGTCTACGCGCTGGGCCTGGTGCTGCTGGAATGCCTGACCGGACGGCCCGAGTACCCCGGCGGCGACACCGAGGCGGCGCTGGCCAGGCTGCACCGCGAGCCCCGCGTCCCGGCCGGCCTGCCCGACCCGTGGGGTGAGGTGCTGGCCGCGATGACGCACACCCTGGCGTCCAAACGCCCCACCGCCGCCGAAAGCGCCAAGTTGCTCACCGCCGCCGAACTGGCCAGTGTGGGCGCCGCACCGCTGACCGGAGCCGAACCCGCCCGCCTGGTGGAACCGGACTCCGCCGAACAACCGCGCACCTCCTCCCGCCGCCGGTCCGTGCTGCTGCTCGGCGGGATCGCGGCGGCGGCGGGTGTGATCGCCATGGTGCTCGCGATCACCCTGAAGAACCCGAGCCCGATCGACCTGCGCAACCAGCTCGACGCGCCGCTCACCACCCCGCACACGGTGGTGGTGACCCAGTCGCCGTCCACGGTGACGGTGGTGGAGGAGAAGCCCTCGCAGGCGGAGGTGGTGCCCGTGGCGGAACCACCCGACGAGTCTCCTGCGACCACGACCACCGCGGTGCCCCCGGCCGACCAGGGCGAGGTGGACCAGGTGGACCAGAAGCTGCCGACGACGACGAAGGACAAGCCGCACAAGGCGGCGCAGCCCTCGCAACGCAGCGTCGGCAAGGGCTGAACCCCGCTCAGCCCAGGAAGTCCTCGATCAGGCGGGCCCACGCGGCGGGGGCTTCCAGGGCCGGGGCGTGACCGCTGTCCAGGTCGGCCCACCGCGCGCCGGGGATGGCGTCGGCCAGGGCGCGGGTGCTGGACGGGCTGATCAGCCGGTCGTGCTTGGTGCCGATGACCAGCGTCGGGACGGCCAGGTCGGGGAGTTCGGCGGTCACGTCGATGCGCTCCACCAGGTCCACCTGTTCGTCCACGCCGACCGGCAGGGTCAGCGCCACGATCTCCAGGAAGCCCGCGACCTCGGCGTCCGTCATCGTGCGCCGGAACGGTTCGCCGAGGACCACGGACAGGATGAAGCGCGCCAGTTCCGTCCGGTCGCCGTCGAGCAGCCGCCGCCATTCCCCGGTGCGGGCGCGGGTTTCGGCGTCGATGCGGGCGAAGCCGGCCGTCAGGACGAGTTTGGCGACCCGGTCCGGGTGCCGGCGGGCGGCCCGGACGGCGACCGCGCAGCCCATCGAGTAGCCGAGGATCGCGAACCGCCCGGTGTCGCCCGCCGCGGCCACCAGGCGGTCGGCCAGGTCGTCCAGCTCCAGCGGTGTGGTCGCGCGTGGGGCCGTGCCGGAGCCGGGGAAGTCCACCGGGAGCACCCGGCGGGCGCGGGAGAGGGTGGGGATGATCGGGCCGAAGTTCGCGCGGACGGTGCCGCCGGCGCCGTGGGCGAGCAGGAGTGCCAAGGTCACCTGGTCGATTCTGCCGGGCCGCGCGGGTGCGGGGCGGCCGGTTCGCGGCGGAGCGGTCAGCGGGCTCTCAGGTGGACCCGGACCGTCGTGCCGGCCCCGCCCGCGTGCACGCGCACCAGGTCGCACAGCAGGTTCACCACCATCACCCCGTACCCGCCGCGCGCGGCCGTGCCGGGATTCACCCGGCCCACCATGGGATTCGCCAGCCGCCCCCGGTCGCGCACCTCGCACACCACGGTCGGACCCTCCCGCCACACCAGCAGCGTCCCGCGCCCGCCCGCGTGCACGACGCTGTTGGTGGCCAGCTCGTTCACCGCGAGCACCAGGTCCTCCACCTGGTCCCCGGCGAGGCCGGCGTCGAGCGCGGACGACGACACCAGCCGGCGCACCCCGACCAGCCCGTTCAGGTCGAACGGCCGGGTGACGGCGTCCGGCGGTGGCGGCGGCAGCGGCCGGTTGAACTCCTCGGCGGTCCGGAACGGGTCGCGGTAGTCGTGGCTCGGCCGCCGCCGCGCGTCCTCGACCAGCACCGGGTGGGTGGTCTCGGCGTCCCGCAGCACGTGCGGCGCGAGGGCGCCCGTGTCGTAGGGGCACAGGATCCACGCGGCCCGGTCCTCGAACGCCGTGTTGACCATCGCCTCGTGCTGCACGCACGCCGGGTACTCCAGCTCGGTGCGCCCGTGCCAGATCGGCTCGTCCACGATCCGCACCCGCCGCCCGCCCGCGTGGTCGGCGAACGCCGTCAGCACGCCGGGGATGATCCGGCCGGGGTTGCGCCCGGCCCGGGTCATGTCCAGGAACTCGACGTGGTCGGCGGCCGGCCCGAGTTCGGCGCGCAGCAGGTCGCCGTTGCGCCG
>CBHFOL010000542.1:0-3583 GCA_965995405.1 uncultured Saccharothrix sp. | reverse complement strand
GGCTCCGCGCCGCCGTCCAGGTGCGTCGGCGCGCCGGGCAGCCCGGCCCGCTCCGGGGCGGACTCCGGCAGTACCGGGCGCGGCGCGTCCAACGGGCCGGCCACCTCCGTGCGGGCCACCGCCTCCGCCGCCCGCACGGCCTCGGCCACCGCCGGGTCCGGCGCGGTGTCGAACCACGCCGCCACCGACGCGTCGTCCTCCTCCGGCGACGGCGACCGCACCGGCTCGTCCTTCGGCGGCTCGTAGCGGAACACGCCGTCCTCGCCCGGCGCGCCCAGCATCCGCGCGAAACCCTCCAGCGCCTTGCCGTAGTCCGACGGCACCAGCCACACCTTGTTCGCGTCGCCCTGCGCCATCTGCGGCAGCGTCTGGAGGTACTGGTAGGCCAGCACCTCCGGCGTCGGCTTGCCCGCCTTGATCGCCGCGAACACCTTCTCGATCGCCTTCGCCTGGCCCTGCGCCTGGAGGTACCGGGCGGCCCGCTCGCCCTGGGCCCGCAGGATGCGGGACTGCCGCTCGGCCTCGGCGGCCAGGATCGCCGCCTGCTTCGCGCCCTCCGCCGACAGGATCGCGGCCTGCTTCTGGCCCTCGGCCGACTTGATCGCCGACTCCCGCTGGCCCTCGGCGGTGAGGATCATGGCGCGCTTCTCCCGGTCCGCGCGCATCTGCTTCTCCATGGAGTCCTGGATCGACGGCGGCGGGTCGATCGCATTGAGCTCCACCCGCGCCACCCGGATGCCCCACCGGCCGGTCGCCTCGTCCAGCACCCCGCGCAGCTGGTTGTTGATCTGGTCGCGGGACGTCAGCGTCTCCTCCAGGCTCATCCCGCCCACCAGGTTGCGCAGCGTCGTGGTGGCCAACTGCTCCACACCCACGATGTAGTTGGAGATCTCGTACACCGCCGCGCGCGGATCGGTCACCTGGAAGTACACGACCGTGTCGATCGACACCGTCAGGTTGTCCTGGGTGATCACCGGCTGCGGCGGGAACGACACCACCTGCTCGCGCAGGTCGATCCGGGCCCGCACCCGGTCGAAGAACGGGACCAGGATGTTCAGCCCCGGCGCGGCCGTCGTGCGGTAGCGGCCCAGGCGCTCGATCACCGCGGCCGTCGCCTGCGGGATCACCAGCACCGACTTGACCGCGACGATCAGCACGAACAACACCAGGACCGCGACGATGATCAACGTGGTGGTCACTTGCAGCGTCCCCTTTCCCGCTCAGGACCCGGACATCACCACGGCGGTCGCGCCCGAGATCTCGACAACAGTCACTTCGACGCCCGGCTCGATGACCGCGTGGTCGATCGACCGCGCCGACCACACCTCGCCGCCGATCCGCACCCTACCGCCGTGGCCATCCACAGTGGACACCACGACTGCCGTGCTGCCCGGCAGGGCGTCCACACCGGACCTCAGCCCGGTGCCCGTCAACCGCCGCTTCAACGCCGGCCGCGCGCCCACGATCAGCCCCAGCGCCGCCACCGCGAACGCCGCCGCCGTCAGCACGTCGCCCGCGCCCAGCGCCGACACCCCGGCCGCGCCCAGCGCGGCGAGCCCGAGCATGACCAGCACGAAATCGCCGGACACCAGCTCGGCCGCCACCAGGACGACACCGAGGATCAACCAGATCAGCGGAGCCACTCGACCATCCTCCCACCCCGGCCGCACGGACAGGTCACGAACGGTGGAGCCTGCGTCACGATCCGTCCGGGCCGGGTTCGGTGACGAAGTCGATCAGCCGCTCCACCGCGCCGATCAGCGGCGTCTCCAGGTCCCGGAACCCGCGGACGGCGGCCAGCACCCGACGCCACCCCTCGTAGGTCTCGCCCCAGCCCAGCGCCGCGCACACACCTTCCTTCCACGGCAGCCCGCGCGGCACCACCGGCCACGCCGCGATGCCCACCGACGCGGGCTTCACCGCCTGCCAGATGTCCACGTACGGGTGGCCCGTCACCAGGACGTGCTCGTCGTGGACCGCGTCCACCAGCCGGGACTCCTTGCTGCCCGCCACCAGGTGGTCCACCAGCACCCCGAGCCGCCGCCGCGGGCCCGTGCCGAACACCTCGATCCGCTCGGCGAGCACGTCCACGCCGTCCAGCGGCTCCACCACGACGCCCTCGACCCGCAGGTCGTGGCCCCAGACGCGTTCCACCAGCTCGGCGTCGTGCAGGCCCTCCACCCAGATCCGGCTGTCCCGCGCGGTGCGGGCGCGCAGCCCCTCGACCTTCACCGACCCCGACGCGGACACCGACCTGGTCGACGGCGGGGCGGCGACCGGCTTGACCAGGGTCACCGGTTTGCCGTCGAGCAGGAACCCGGCGGGCAGCAGCGGGAACAGCCGTTCCCGGCCGTGCCGGTCCTCCAGCACCACCTGGCCGTACTCGAACCGCACGACCTCGCCGCAGA
Organism: uncultured Saccharothrix sp.; assembly: GCA_965995405.1. GTDB lineage: Bacteria > Actinomycetota > Actinomycetes > Mycobacteriales > Pseudonocardiaceae > Actinosynnema. The sequence continues at coordinate 1,175 of CBHFOL010000542.1, read as the reverse complement.
ACCCGGACACCGGGTCCTCCACCACCAGTCCCGGCTCGGCCGCCACCGACGGCACCCTGTTCCGCTTCGGCCCGGCCAGCACGTCCCGCCCGTAGTCCTGTGATCGCACGACCCGCGACGCTAGCGGCTCACCCGGTCGGATGACCCGCAGGCGCGCCGCCCGGCCCCGGTTCCGACCTCACCACCACAGGTGTGGTGCCCCGCGTGCACGGCACGGCGTGCGACGAGCCGCCCGGCGGCTCCCCGAATCCGCCCGGGAACCTGCCGGCCGGCCGCGTTCCGAACGCCTGACCGACGTCGGACGCCCCTGGTCGGAGCGCCGGAGTCGATCTCCGGATCGGGTCGGCCGGCACGCTCCTAGCCCAGGCGGAGGATGAACTCCTCCACGTCCTCGCCCCGGCCGTCGGCGAACCCCACGTCCTCGCCGACCGCGACGAAACCGCACTTCGCCAGCACCCGCAGCGACCCCAGGTTGTCCACCGCCGCCCGCGCGTACAGCGGTCGCACCGGGTCCAGCTCCAGGTACCGGGCCAGCGCCGCGGTGGCCAGACCCAGACCCCAGTAGGCGCGGTCGATCCAGTAGGACACCTCCGGCTCGCCGAACTGGCTGAACCGCAGCACGTGCCCCACCACCCGCCCGTCGAACTCGACGGTCTTCGCCACGATCGCGTCGTCGGCCAGGATCCGCGCCCACCGCACCAGGAACGCCGCCTGGTCGGTCGGGTCCGGCGGGCCGAACGCCGCCATGCGGCTCGCCTCCGGGTCCAGCTGGTGCTCGAAGAACAGCGGCACGTCGGCCTCGGTCACGTCGCGGAGTCGAACACTGCTCACACGGCCGATTACACCACCGTCAGAACGCCGGCCACGGTATTGCCGGCCACTCGTTCGAGGGTTCCGGGTACACACCGGCCGCCAGCAGCTTGTCCACCCGCTCCGCCAGCGCCCGCACCTCCGCCCGCGTCAGGTGCTCGTGCAGCTCCTCGCCCACCGCCCCGGACAGGCCCGACCGCAGCCGGCGCAGCGCCTCCACCGCGTCGTCGGGCAGCCGTTCGCCCAGCCAGCCCCACAGCACGGTGCGCAGCTTGTCGTCGGTGTGCAGGCAGATGCCGTGGTCCACGCCGAACACCGCGCCGTCCGCGGCGTGCAGCACGTGGCCGCCCTTGCGGTCGGCGTTG
>CBHFOL010000541.1:0-3588 GCA_965995405.1 uncultured Saccharothrix sp. | reverse complement strand
CCACTCCGGCAACTTCGGACTGATCAACTGCCACAGGCGACACGGCACCAGCCACTCGACGAGATCTTCCGACACGAACTGGATTGTGTGCCGGGCAACGACGTGAGATGCCGTATTCCACGCTACGTCGGCCGTCTGTCGCCCAGTGGTCGCCTCGCTTCGTTCAACGGCGAGCGGAATTCCGCCGCACATATCCGTCGACCCGCGGATCCGAGCACAGGTCACGAACACAACCTCGATTCGGACGAGTGATCGTCCAGTAGGAGCACGTGTGGTGGCGCGCCCGCTACACGACCGCCGGGCTGTACCGCGTCCTGGCAGCCGAGCCCAGCGCGTCCGCGCCGCTGGGACGCCAGGTCACCAGGAACCTCGGGGATGGGCAGGTCGTCTCATGGACCTGTCGAGCCTTGACGATGTCGTGCTGCGCCTTGCTGCTTCTACCCACCTGGGTCGCTACACCGGACCTCACGCACCCACACCGCGTCCGACCTGCGCCTGTTTCCGCACCTGCTGCGACACACCTACGTCACCACCATGCGCTACGACAGGGCACGCAGGAACCTCGAACCGCCACCCCAACTACATCCTCGCCGCCTACATGGCCTCAGCCACCTGAAACCCGACAACACACGGTCATGCCGATGACAGGTCGTTGACAGCGTTCCCGAGTCGGCGGCGTCGCGCGTCCGGTGTGCGGGGCGAGGGGGTTCACCCGTCTCGGGCGGTCTCCGGGTTCTGACGGACGATCCTGGTCGTAGGGTGGTCGGGGCCCGGCACTCGCTCGTCGTCGGTGAGGGTGGCCTCGCACAGCGGGATCGCCCGGCCCGGATCACCCGCCGCCCGGTAGGCGCCGGCCAGGTTGTTCCGTGAGGTCAGCGTGTCCGGGTGGTCGGTGGGGTGGGCCAGGGGGACAGTGCGGCGGTCAATGCCACCGGTCCTCGTGTTCGAGGTAGAAGGAGCGGCCGGTGCCGGGAAAGTCGTTGGCCCACAGGGTTGAGCCGAAGAGTCGATAGTGGGCGGAGTCCGCCCGCACGGTGTTCCGCGCGACATCGAGGAAACACGTTGCCATGTCGCGGAAAACGGTCTCGCTGCCGGTGAAGAAAGCGGTCTCGGCGTGTACGTGTTCGTGGAGTCGGTGTTCCGGGAGGCTCGCCGGCTTGTCGGTGGGGAGGTGTGTGGTCTCCGGGAGGTGGGCGGTGTGCGGTGTGCCCGGGGGCAGGGCGGCGCGCACCCGTTTCCACCGGGATGGCGGGAACTGGAGGCTGTGGTGCAGCAGGACGAGGTCCAACGCCGGCTGTTCGCGGGACCGGTCGTCCGGCAGTCTTCCGTGGCGCAGGGGCAGGTGCACGAGGGAACGTCGTGAGCGCGCGGCCAGTAGCAGGAGTCCGGCGATCCGCATGGCGGCTGCGCGGTCGGCGTGGATGCCGAAGTAGTGGTCGACGTCGACCAGTCGGGCACGGTCGAGAGGTCTGGCGGGGCGGATGACCCGGACGCCGTCGGGGCCGCTGTGCGCCCGGTGGACATGGACGTGCAGCTTCACCGGCAACCAGGAGCGTTCACCCGACGTTCGCCCTTCGCTGTCGTAGTGCGGATCGGGTACTCACGATACTGCGGCGCGGGTGTCGACGGATCGGAGTTTCCATGTCGCACAACCACGAACCGCACGGGCACCACCATCATCGCCACCACGGGCCGGAAACCGCGCCGCCACTGGGCGACGACCACCCTCACTCCGTGGCGTGACGACGGTTCGGCGCCGCGTTCAGCGGGGACACCCGGTTCCACGAGACGGGATTCGAGGGCGCCGGACTCGACCCGGCCGGCCCAGTGGCGTCCACCCCGGTAGCCCACGTGGGCACCGGGTGCGGGTCGGGTTCGGGAACGATCGTTCTTGACTGATCGTTCCCGAACTGTCTACGGTGGGGGCATGGGCAGACCGAGGAGCTTCGACGAAGCCGAGGTGGTGCGGGCCGCGGCGGCGCTGTTCGCGGACCGGGCCTACGACGGGGTCTCCGTGGACGACCTGGTCGGCCACCTGGGTGTGCACCGCAACAGCCTGTACAAGACCTTCGGCAGCAAACGGGGCCTGTACCTGGCCGCGCTGCGCCGGCACCTGGACGACGACGTCCGCCCGCTCGCCGAGGCCCTCACCGGGGCGGACGGACCGGCGGAGGCCGCGAGCCTGGTGTCGGAGGCGGGGCTGGACCTGCTGCTGCTGGCGGCGGTCGAGCGCGCACCCTCGGACGCGGAGGTCGCCGCACTGGTCGGCGAGGCACTGGACGTCGTCGACCGGGCACTCGGCGCGGTCCTGTCCTCTTCGGACGCCACGGAGACCGGCGCGTTCACCTCGGCGCTGCTCGGGCTGCGCCTGCGCGGCCGGGCCACCGGCTCGGCCACCGAACCCGGTTCCGCCGCGTTGGCGCGGCGGTTCGACACCCGATGAAGGAGCACCACCTGGCACGGATCGAGATCGACGGCGACGACCTGGTCGTGACGATCGAAGGGCTGGACAGGCTCTGGGCGCTCAAGAGCCGCCTGACCATCCCCCTGGCCAACGTCCGCGGCGCCACCGTCGACCCCGGCATCGTCAAGGAACCCAAGGGCATCCGCGCACCGGGTGCCCACCTGCCGGGTGTGATCACCGCGGGCACCTTCCACCGTGACGGCGAACGCGTCTTCTGGGACGTCCACGACCCCGCCAAGGCCGTCGTCATCGAACTGGCAGACGAGCGGTACGCCCGCCTGATCGTCGAAGTCGAGGACCCCCGCGCCGCCGTCGCGCTCGTCGAAAACACCCGGCACCGCCCATGACCCGCGTCCGGCACCCTCCGTGCGTCCGGCGAGTCGAGCAGACCGGGCCGACAGTCCGCCGGCATCTTCTGGGCCTCGGGTGGCACTCCCCTGGCCTGGCCACGATGAGCCGGGCAAGATCGCCGTTGTCGAGCAGGCCCGAGGTTATATCGCCGGTCTTGAGCCGGACTCCTCCGAGACCTCGCGCAGGCTGGGGAAGGAGAAGTTGAGCACGACGCCGGCGATCCAGTTGGCGGACGCGCACACCGACAGGGCGACGCCGCGAATGCGGTTGGGGAACATCTCGCCGAGACGGACCCAGACGACCGGCCCCCACGAGACCGCGAAAGCCACGACGAACAGGTTCGCGCCGACCAGGGTGACCGGACCCCACGCTCCGGAGAGCACCGGCTCTCCGTAGAGTCGAGCCGCGTGGCTGGACGACGATCAGTCGGTCGCCGCGAATCACGAGACGGCAGCCGGCTCCCGGCAGAATCGGCTCGGGCCGGACATGTCGTCAGAAGTCGTTCGCGCTCTTGGCCATCAGGCCGCCATCGCACACGAGGGACCCCGGCTTCTCTGCGCCGCGCAAGGCCCGGGCGGCCGTGCGCACGGTCAGGAACGTGCCGGTGAGGTTGACGTCGAGAACGCGGCACCACGTCTCACGCGCCGCCGGTGATCAGGATTGTCCTGGTCATTCGGACGATTCCTCTGCGGTGTCCTCTGTGGTGTTGAAATGGGTGCGGATATGGGCGGTGACAGCGCGATCGAGCAGTTCCTCGTCACCGGAGCGCAGCA
>CBHFOL010000540.1:0-3602 GCA_965995405.1 uncultured Saccharothrix sp. | reverse complement strand
CGTGAGGCCGCCCGCCACGCTGCCTCCGGGCCGCTCGTCGAGGAGAAGGTCCTGGTCCACGGCGACTACCAGCACTTCAACGTGCTGTGGTTCGAGGATCGGCTCAGCGGCGTCGTCGACTGGCCGAAGTCTTCGGCGAGGTTCTCCCGGAGGCCGCCGACGAACCGACCTCCCAAGGTCGCGACGACCGGTGGTACCTGGAAAACCGCCCACCCCACCACGAGTAGCCCACAAGCACCGCGCCCTGAGCCTGCCGGCATTCCGGCCCGATTGAGGCGACCGCCCGGCTGGACCGCCGTTGTCGGCCGGCCGGTGTGGATGCCGCCTGGCGCGGATGCCGCCCGGCGGACCGCTGCCCCGGTGGACCGCTGCCCCGGTGGACCGCTGCCCGGTGTGGGCGCTGGGCCGCCGGACTGCTGCTTGGTGGCACCGCTGCCCGGTGTGGGCGCTGGGCCGCCGGACTGCTGCCCGGTGGACCGCTGCACAGTGCGGGAGTTGGGCCGCCGGACTGCTCCTCGGTGAGACCACTGCTCGGTCGGACCACTGCTCGGTCGGACCACTGCTCGGTGAGACCACTGCCCCGGCGAGGGCGGGGGCAGGGTCGGTCGAGCGGGTGGTCAGCCGTTCTGGCTCTTCTGGGCGGCGAGGAGGTCGCGGATCTCCTTGAGCAGTTCGACGTCGGTCGGCTCCGAAGGGCCGGGTTCCTGGCCCCTTTCGCGGCGTTCCTTGAGCTTGTTCATCGGCAGCACGAACACGAAGTAGATGACCGCCGCCACGATCACGAAGTTGATCGCCGCGGTGATGATCGCGCCGAAGTCCACGACGGTCTTCTCGTTGTCGCCGAGCGTGACGGCGAGGCCCTCGACGTTGTTGCCGCCGAACAGCGCGACGATCGGGTTGATCAGGTTGGTCGTGAACGCGGTGACGATCGCGCCGAACGCCGCGCCGATGACGACGGCGACCGCGAGGTCGACCACGTTGCCGCGCATCAGGAAGTCTTTGAAGCCCTTGATCACAGCCGGCTCCTCCATTCGGGGGGACATTGGGGGGCTAGCGGAGGGTAACGGCTCGCGCGACTTCTCGTGACACAGCGGTACTCGTGTCCGGGGCAGGCTCCCCCTTCCGGGTCAGGTCGGTGTGGTGGTCAGTTCGGTGGTGTTGGTCTGTCAGCGCATGATCCGTCAGCCCGTGTGGTTCTTCACGTGTTGGATCGCCCAGGTGTTGCCGTCCGGGTCCTCGAAGAAGACGAAGCTCGCGTAGTCCTGGAGCTGCGGGTCCGGGCCGGGCGCCATCGACCCGTTCTCGAAGTGCTTGATGCCCGAGTGCTTGATGCCGTTGGCGTCCAGGTGTGCGGCGGCGGCCTCGATGTCGGCGACCACCAGGTGGTTGCCCTTCACCGAGCCGGGTTCGCCGTCGCCCATGCCCTTGCCGAACACGATCGAGCACGCCGAGCCGGGCGGGGTGACCTGGACGACGCGGAACGCGTCACCCGCGCGGTGGTCGGTGTCGACGTGGAAGCCGAGTTTGTCCGCGTAGAACTCCTTTGCCACGTCGACATCGGTCACCGGCACGACCACGACTTCGAGCTTCCAGTCCACTGTGCTCTCCTCGGGTTGAAAGGTGCGGATATCGCACCTTGTCGCACACCTGTCGAACGTCCGGCCGGGTGAACACTCATCGATCCGGCGATGAACTTTCTCCGGCCGAACCGGTCGCCGCCACTTGAGCACGGGGCGGCGGTGGCAGGGAGGTGGGCGTGAGGTCAGCGCAGGGTGACTGTCACCGGGTCGGACAGGGACGCCGAGGCCACTGCCGTCGCGGCCTTGCGGTCCACGGCGAGGACCGCCAGCTCTCCGCTGTGGACGGCGACCACCGACGCGTTCTCGGCCAGCACGTGTGACTCCGGGCCGACTACGTCGACCCGGCTGCCTGTTCGGAGCAGCGCGGCGACCGCCGTGTCGGGCAGGCGCACGACGACCGACGCCATGTCGGGGTTTTCCGGTGCCAGGCGGGCATCGGTGAGGGGCTCGCCCGCGCGTGCGGACGAGACGAGGGTGCGGCCGGTCGCCTGGGTGGCGGTCAGCGCACCGGCTGGGGATAAGTCGGGTGGGGCGTGGATCGTTTTCAGGTCGGCAGCCGACAGCGGGACGCCTGCCGGTAGGTCGTGGGCGGCCACCACCAGCTCCGGGGCGGGAGGGGTCGGCCACAGGTGGACGAGCACTGCCAGCAGGGCCAATGCGGTTGCCAAGATCTTTCGGGTCGGGTTCATGGGGTCGACGTTAGGGATCTTGACGGATCCGCGAAAGGTCAAAAACCCGAGTTGTGGATAACTCGGGGGGCTGTGGATAACTTGGGGTCAGGAAGCCGCTGCGGCCGGGGACGAGCTGGTCTTCGCCGGCGTGGAGGAGGGAGTCTCCGTCTTCGTGGCGGCGGGGGTCTCGCTCTTCGCGGCGGCGGTCGACTCGCTCTTCGTGGCGGAAGAGCGGTTGTCGTTGCGGTAGAAGCCGCTGCCCTTGAACACCACGCCCACCGCGCCGTACAGCTTGCGCAGCCGGCCCTGGCACTCCGGGCACTCGGTCAGCGCGGAGTCCGAGAAGGACTGCACCGCTTCGAACCGGTGGTCGCACACGGTGCAGGCGTACTGGTAGGTCGGCACGGCTCGCCCCTCCACGGGTCCCTGGTCTGGCACTCCGAGGTCACGAGTGCCAATAATAATGATGCGCCGGCCGGCATACGTGGCGCAAACATCACTGGTCAACGTCACAGCGGCAGGTGAATCACGCCCGACCCGGGAGTCAGGACGGCATTCATCCGGACATCGTGCGGCTCGGCAGGCAGGACCGGGACGAACTCCTCGTCCCGCACCAACGCCACCAGCGGACCCCGCGCCAACGGCAGCGAACGGTCGTAGTGGCCCCCGCCCTGACCCAGCCGAACGCCCCGGTGATCCACCGCCAACGCCGGGACCAGCACCAACGCCGCCTCGGTGATCGAAGATGCACCCAAAGGTGTGCCAACCGGCTCACGCAGGCCGAACGGCCCCGGACGCAGCGAACCGTCGTACCGCGCCCAATCCAGCGGCGCGTCCCCGACCACCACCGGCAACAGCACCCGGTACCCCGCCGAACGCAGGGTGTCCAACATCGCGGAAGACCCCGGCTCACCCCTGACCGCCAGGTACGCGCACACGGTCTGACCAGGCACGACGTCAAACGCAGCAACGACCTGCAACACCTCGGACGACAACGGAACCGCCGCCGCCGTACGCCGTGCGGCCCGCACCTGTGTGCGCAGAGTCGTCTTCCGACTACGTTGATCGGACGTCATGGCAGGTCACCCTAAGCGCGCCGTTACGCTCGCTCCCCATGAGCGCCTTCCAGACAGCAATCGTGCCCGCCGCGGGACTGGGCACGCGCTTCCTCCCCACCACCAAAGCGGTGCCCAAGGAATTGCTGCCGGTCGTCGACACCCCTGGAATCGAACTCGTCGCCACCGAGGCCGCACAGGCCGGCGCGACGAAGCTCGTAATCGTCACCTCACCCGGTAAGGACGCCGTGGCCGAGTACTTCCGGCGCAACGAGCCGTCGAGTCCGATTCCGCTG
>CBHFOL010000539.1:0-3627 GCA_965995405.1 uncultured Saccharothrix sp. | reverse complement strand
TGCCAATGAGGTAGCCGGCGATACTGCCGTCATCCGCGCGCGCGACGAATGCGTTCGGGACCTGATTAGAAGGATCGAGATTTGTCAGCACTGGCGAACCAGTGGTCGTGCCCCAAATTCCGCCCAGGCGCAAACCGACGAGGCGAACGTTGTCGTTGTTAGGCGAGATGCCTATGGCGCTGATGGGAATGCCGGCTTGGGGCGCCGCCCCCCCGACCACGAGTGGGTCCGGCGGCGGCCTCCCGGCTCACACCCGGGTGGCCGACGTCGGGCCCTCGCCCATGATGCGCCCCGTTGCCGGGCCGCACGCGGTCGATGCGGCGGTGGAACCCAATGGTGCGCCTCACCCCCGCGTCGCCCGTAGCACCCGATCCGGTGGCACATCCGCCCTCACCTCACGGCAGCGGCCACTCCGGTGGCGGGTTCCCGCCCCTCACGCACCCGTTGGAGCACGAATGCTGTTGCGAAAGGTCGTCCTGCGCGATCCGCGCTGGCTGCTGCTGGCGTGCAACGCGCTGCTCGCCACCACGGCGGGCCTGCTGCTGCCGACCGCGCTGGCCGGCGCGGTGGACTCGGCGCTGACCGGGACAACGGACGCGGGCACCGTGCTGTGGCTCGTCGCACTCGCCGGCATCGAGGTCGTGGGCGACGCGATCGGCATCGTGCTGGCGGCGGCGATCACCGCGAGCGGCACGGCGTGGCTGCGCCGGAAACTGACCTCCAGACTGCTGGCGCTGGGCCACCCGAGCCGGTTCGAGGCCGGTGACGCGGTGAGCAGGCTGACCGGCGACAGCGCCATCGCGGGTGGTTTCGCCGTGCTGCTGGTGAACCTGGGCATCACCGTGCTGACGGCGTGCGGCGCGGTGGTCGCGCTGGTGCTGCTGGACTGGCGGCTGGCCGTGGTGTTCCTGCTGAGCGTGCCGCTGGCGATGCTGCTGGTCCGCTCGCACCTCAAGCTGACCGCCGACGACGTGGCCACCTACCAGGAGGTGTCCGGCGAGCTGTCCGCCCGCCTGCTGGACGCCGTCGGCGGCCTGCGCACGATCGCCGCGTCCGGCCGGGCCGACCAGGAGGCGGACCGCGTGCTGCGACCGCTCCCCCGGCTCGCGGCGGCGGGCGTCGGGATGTGGCGCACCCAGGCGAAGATGATCTGGCGGGCCGGTCTGCTGCTGCCCGCCGTGGAGCTGGCGGTGCTGACGGCGGCCGGGTTCGGCGTCGTCGCGGGGCGACTGAGCATCGGCGACGTGCTGGCCGCACTCGGCTACGCGGGCCTCGGCATGGCCGTGGTGGGGCAGGCGGCCGTGCTGACCGCGATGCAGCGGGCCCGGGCGTCGGCGGCGCGGATCGACGAGGTGCTGACCGAGGAACCGGTGTCCGCCGGGATGCCCGGCTACGCGCCGCCGGGTTCGGTGGAGCTGCGCGGCGTGTCCGTGCCGGACGCCTTGGACGACGTGGACCTCCTGGTGCCGGCCGGGACCTTCCTGGCCGTGGTGGGACGTTCCGGTGCGGGCAAGTCGGCGTTGGCGGCGGTGATCGGCGGTCTGACCGCGCCGTCGTCCGGGCAGGTGCTGCGCGGCGGTTCGGTCGGGTACGCGTTCGAACGGCCCGCGCTGCTCGGCGCGACCGTCGCGGACGCCGTCGGCTACGGCACTTCCCTCGGCACGCCCGAGGTTCCGGACGCGTGCCGGGCCGCGCAGGTGCACGACGTGGTGGTGCGCCTGCCCGAGGGCTACGACACGCCGATGGCGGACACCCCGCTGTCCGGCGGTGAGGCGCAACGGCTCGGACTGGCCCGCGCGGTGGTGCGCGACCCGCAGATCCTGGTGCTGGACGACGCGACCGCGAGTCTGGACACCGTCACCGAGTCCACTGTGGAGCGTGCCATGGCGTCCGCGTTGCCGGGCCGCACGAGGATCGTCGTCACCCACCGGGCCGCGACCGCACGGCGGGCGGACCTGGTGGTGTGGCTTGAGGACGGACGGGTACGGGCGATGGCGACACACACCTCGCTCTGGGACGACACGGAGTACCGGGCGGTGTTCGGCTGATGAAAACCTACTTCCGCGCACTGCTCGGGCAACGCGGCCCGGTGCTGGCACTGCTGGGCTGGTCGGTGCTGGAGGGCGTGCCGGCGCTGCTGTCCGGGCGGCTGGTCGGCCTGGCCGTGGACCAGGGGTTCGCGGTCGGCGACGTGCGGACCGGCATCGCGTGGCTGGTGGCGTTCGCGGTGGTCGCGGCGCTCGGCGGGTTCGGGCTGCGGCAGGTGTTCACCCGGCTCGGCGACGTCGTGGAGCCGTTGCGGGACGCCCTGGTCACCACGGTCGTCCGCGGCGTGCTGCACGACGGCCGGTCGCACCGACGGCAGCCGGACGCGAGCGCGGTCGCCCGGATCACCCGGCACGTGGAGGTGGTGCGCGACGCGACCGCCGGTCTGCTGGTGCAGGCACGGGCGCTGCTGGTGACCATGACGGCCGCGCTGATCGGCCTGGCCACCACCGTGTCCTCGCTGGCGTGGCTGGTGGTCCTGCCCGTGGTGGCGGCGCTGGTGCTGTTCGGGCTGCTGCTGCCGTCGCTGGCCCGCGGGCAGCGGGCGCTGGTGATGGCCGACGAGGACACCGCCGAGGTCGCGGGCACCGTGCTGCTCGGGATGCGGGACGTGGTGGCGTGCGGCGCGCAGGAGCACGCGTCGGCGGACGTGCTGCGGCAGGTCGACCGGCAGGCCCGCGCCACGGTCCGGATGGCGTGGGCGTCGGCGGCGCGCGGCATCGTGATCTCGGTCGGTGGCTTCCTGCCGTTGGTGCTGCTGCTGGTGCTGACGCCGGGGATGGTCGCCGCCGGGACGTTGACGGTCGGCGAGGTGCTGGCGGCCGTGGTGTACCTGAGCACGAGCGTGCAGCCCGCGTTGCGGCGGCTCGCGGACACCACGAGCACCGTCGTGCTGCGGCTGGCGGTGGCCTTGAAGCGGCTCGCCGAGGCCGCGCCCGAACTCGACCGGCAGCCGGGTGAACTCGTTCCGGGTGGCGACGGCGTCGAGTTGCGCGGGGTGACGTTCGGCTGGGGCGAGCACGCCGAGCCGGTGGTGCGCGACCTGGACCTGGCGCTGGAACCCGGGACGCACCTGGCGGTCGTCGGCCCGAGCGGGATCGGGAAGTCGACGCTGGCCGGGCTGATCACCGGGCTGGTCGCGCCGCAGGCGGGCGCGGTCAGGTTCGGCGGTGTGCCGGTGCGGGAGGTGCGGCCCGACGAACGGCACCGGCGGATCGCGCTGGTGCCGCAGGAGACCTACCTGTTCACCGGGACGGTGCGGGAGAACCTGGCGCTGTTCACCCCGGACGCGTCCGACGCCGAGTTGCTGGCGGCCGTCGCGGCGGTCGGCGCGTCCGAGGTGGTCGCCCGGCTGGGCGGGCTGGACGGGTCGGTCGGGCACGCGGGCGGGAGCCTGTCGACGGGTGAGGCGCAGCTGCTGGCCGTGGCGCGGGTGTACGCGTGCCCGGCGGACGTGGTGATCCTGGACGAGGCGACCTCGAACCTGGACCCGGCGGCGGAGGCCGTGGTGGAACGGGCGTTCGCGGACCGGGACGGCATCCTGGTGGTGATCGCCCACCGGCTGTCGTCGGCGCTGCGGGC
>CBHFOL010000538.1:0-3679 GCA_965995405.1 uncultured Saccharothrix sp. | reverse complement strand
CGGGGAGAACATCTACTGCGCCGAGGTGGAGAACGCCCTGGAGGCGCATCCGGACGTCGTGGAGATCAGCGTCATCGGCCGGCCGCACCCGAAGTGGGGCGAGACGCCGGTCGCGGTCGCCGCGCTGCGCTCGGGAGCCGTCCTGGACATCGACGGCCTGCGGACGTGGGGCGGCGACGTCCTCGCCCGGTACAAACTGCCCACCGCCTTGGAGATCGTGGACGCCTTGCCGCGCAACGCATCCGGCAAGGTCTCGAAGGAGGCGCTGCGCAAGCGCTTCACGCCGCCGGCAGGTGTGCCGTGACCGCCCGCCGGCGCTCAGCCGTGGCGTTCCACGCCTACGGTGTTCAGCGCGATCTCCACGTACCGCTCGGCCACCTGGGCGGGCGACAGCGGCCCGTCGGGGCGGTACCAGTCGGCGATCGCCTGCAACATGCCGAGCAGCGCCCGCGTGGTCTCCGCCGGGTGCGCGACCCGGAACAGCCCGCGCTCCACGCCGTCGCCGACCGTGGTGGCGAGCAGCCGCTGCACCTCGTCGCGCAACCCCACGTAGTGCGCCCGGTTGTCCGGTTCCAGGTAGCGGAGCTCGGCGTCGAGCACGGCCAGATCCGTCCGGTACGTCATGTGCAGCGCGATGGCCTCGATGAGGTTGCGGAAGCGGGCCTCCGGGTGGTCGCCCGCCTCGGCGGCGGCGAGTTGGAGGCGGAGCAGCAGGTCGCGCATCGCCACGTCGAACAGCGCGACCAACATGCCCTGCTTGCTGCCGTGGTGGTAGTACAGGGCGGGAACGGTGACCCCGACCCGGTTCGCGACGTCGCGGACCGCGGTGCCGTGGTAGCCGTGCTCGCGGAAGGCCGACAGCGCGCCGACCAGGGTCGGCGGCAGTTCCAGCGGTTCGTGGTCGCGCCACCCCACCCGTTCGGTGTGGGGCCGGCGAGCGGTCGCCGGTGTACGCGCCATGCGGAACCTCCAACAGCCGGTGATCGGCCGGTCGAGCTTATCGCACGGTCGATAACCACCCTGCCGCCGAATCACCGGCCCCGGTCGAAGCGCACGTGCTGCTGCCGTTGAGGGATTGATCCAGGTGTCCGACCTTTCGGCACTGGTCCGAAGACGGCTCCGAACAAGTTAGTTAGCGCTCGATAACGAGGAGGTGATTGTATGTCACCGGTAGCTGCGGCGATTGTGGGAATGGGGCTCACCGAGGTGGGCGAGGTGTACGGCCGCACCGCCGCGGACTTCGCCGGCGAGGCGGTCCGGCTTGCCGCCCGGGACGCCGGCCTTGAGCTCGCGGACGTGGACGGCCTGCTGGTGAGTTCCGGCCTCAAACACGACGTCACGTTGAACCTCCAGCACGAGCTGGGGCTGCGCGATCTGCGCCTGCTGGCCGAAATGAACTCCTATGGAGCCAGTGCGGGGGCGATGATCTCGTACGCGGCGATGGCGGTGTCCGCCGGCATGGCCGAAGCCGTCGCCTGCGTGTTCGCCGACGCGCCACGTCGCCCGAAGGCACCGAGCGGTGAGGCGTATGCGACCGGCCGTCAGCACGTGCTTGAGGGCGCAGGCGGGTTGCGCGTGGTCGGGGGAGCGGGCAGCCCGACCATCCGGTACGCGATGGCCGCGCGGCGGCACATGGAGACCTACGGCACCACGAGCGGGCAACTCGGCGCGATCGCCGTGGCGCAGCGCCAGTGGGCGCTGATGAACCCGCGTGCCCAGATGCGGAAGCCGCTGACGTTGGAGCAGCACCAGCAATCGCGCTGGATCGCCGAGCCGCTGCACCTGTTCGACTGCTGCCTGGTGTCCAACGGCGGCGCTGCGGTGATCGTCACTTCGGCGCGGCGTGCGGCCGACCTGCGCCAACCCCCGGTGCACGTCCTGGGGTTCGGACAGGGGCACCCGGGTCAACTGCTGGAGCGCGGCGGGCAGTTCGGCCTGGCCTCCGGTGCGGCCCTGTCCGGCCCGGCCGCCCTGCGGATGGCCGGCCTCGCGGTGGCCGACGTGGACCTGCTCGAACTGTACGACTGCTACACCTACACGGTCCTGATCACCTTGGAGGACTACGGGTTCTGTCCGAAGGGGGAGGGCGGCGGGTTCGTCGCCGACGGGCGCACCGGTCCGGGCGGCTCGCTGCCGGTCAACACCGGCGGCGGGCAGTTGTCGGGCTACTACCTGTGGGGCATGACGCCGCTGACCGAGGCGGTCGTCCAGGCGCGGGGGCAGGCCGGCGATCGGCAGGTGCCCAAACACGACGTGATCATGGTGAGTGGCAACGGCGGCGTGCTCGACCACCACTCGACGCTGGTCCTGTCCCCGCATCCGGCCACGGGGGGTGCGGGATGACCGGCGTGGACCTGTCCGGACCGGTGATCGAGCGCGACGAGCACTCCGCGCCGTTCTTCGACGCGGCGCGCGACGACGTGCTGCTGCTCCCGCGGTGTGCGCAGTGCGGCCGATGGCACGGCCCGCAGGCGGTGACCTGCGCCGACTGCGGCAGCGACCGGCTCACCTGGGAGCGCGCCGGCGGCACCGCCACGTTGGTCACCTGGGCCGTCGTGCACAGCGCGCCGCATCGCGCCTTCGCCGACCAGTTGCCCTACGTCACCGGCTACGTCGAACTGGCCGAAGGGCCGTGGATCGTGGCGCGCATCGTCGCCGCCGACCCGGCGCGGCTGCGCGCCGGCACCGGGCTGCGGGTGGCCTTCGTCCATCCGGCGGAAGGCGAGAGCTACCCGATCGTCGTGCCGATTCGGGCAGCGGAAACCTCGGATCCGATTGGGAGAAGCACATGAACGACAACTCGACGTCCGGGACGGCGAGGCCGCTGGACGGCATCCGGGTCATCGACTTCACCGCGAACATCGCCGGGCCGATGGCGACGCAGATCCTGGTCGACCTGGGGGCCGAGGTGATCAAGATCGAGCCGGTCGGCGGTGAAGCGGGTCGCCGCATCCTCACCGAGGTGACCGGTGGCCGGCAGCTGGCCAACTACTTCCTGCCGCACAACCGCGGCAAGAAGTCGGTCGTGCTCGACCTGCGCACGCCCGAGGGCGTCGAGACCGCGCTGAAGCTCGTGGAGACCGCCGACGTGGTCGTCCAGGCGTACCGCCCCGGCGTCATGGACCGCATGGGGTTGGGCGCGGATGCCGTGCAGGCCCGCAACCCGCGCTGCGTCTACGCCTCCGCGTCGGCCTTCGGGGGCTACGGCCCGCTCGGGATGCGTCCGGGCATCGATGCCCCGATCCAGGCGGAATCGGGCCTGCTGACCGGGTTGCGGGACGAACACGGGCAGCCGCAGATGGTGGCGTCGACCATTGTGGACGCGGCGACCGG
Organism: uncultured Saccharothrix sp.; assembly: GCA_965995405.1. Taxonomy (GTDB): domain Bacteria; phylum Actinomycetota; class Actinomycetes; order Mycobacteriales; family Pseudonocardiaceae; genus Actinosynnema. The sequence continues at coordinate 346 of CBHFOL010000538.1, read as the reverse complement.
GCACGTGCTGGCACAAGCCGTCCTCGCGGCGTTGCTGCACCGGGAGCGGCACGGGGTCGCGGAGCGGGTCTCGGTGGCCATGTACGACGTCGCGGTGAGCTTGCAGCTGCCGAACATGGTCCGGCAGCTGTACACCGACCCGGATTCCCCGCTCGCGCGGATGCTGGGCCGTGACATCGCGTCCGTGGTGCCGTCGGGGCCGATTCGCGCCCGGGACGGGTACTTCCTGCTGTACGCCTACGTGCCGAAGCACTGGCAGCAGCTCACGGACGCGATCGGCCGCCCCGAGCTGGCCGCCGATCCGCGATTCGTGGACCAGCGGCAGCGCACGGACAACCGCGTCGAG
>CBHFOL010000537.1:0-3745 GCA_965995405.1 uncultured Saccharothrix sp. | reverse complement strand
GCTTCGAGCCGTAAAGGGCTCGAAGCGCGCGGCGGCCCCCCGGGTGTGGGCCGCGCGCCCCGTAGTGTGGGCCCCGTCCGGCCCCGGCCCCCCCGCCCCCACGACCTTCGCGACGGCGCACGGGATGACCGATGCCGCCGCGGTCCCGGAGCAGGTGCCGATCGGCCGTCCGCTGGACAACACGCGGGTGTACGTGCTCGACGGCGCGCTGTCACCGGTACCCCTCGGTGTCTCCGGGGAGCTGCACATCGCAGGTGCCGGACTGGCCCGTGGCTACCTGAACCGGCCCGGACCGACCGCGGACCGGTTCGTGGCCGATCCCTTCGGGGAGCCGGGTACCCGGATGTACCGGACCGGGGATGTGGTGCGGTGGACGGCCGATGGCGTGCTGGAGTACCGGGGCCGGGCCGACGACCAGGTGAAGATCCGCGGGTTCCGGGTCGAGCCGGCCGAGATCGGGAGCACGCTGACACGGCACCCCGACGTCGCCGAGGCGGTCGTGGTCACGAAGGACGACAACGGGCACAAGCGGTTGGTGGCCTACGTGACGTCCACCGGGCCGGTCGTGGGAGACCTCCGGCCCTGGTTGAAGCGGAGCCTGCCCGACTACATGGTGCCGTCCGCGTTCGTGGTGCTCGACGCGCTGCCGTTGAACCCCAACGGCAAGGTGGATCGTCGGGCGCTGCCCTCCCCGGAGTCCGGCCTGGGCGGAGGAAGGCGTTACACGGCTCCGCGCGGCGTGGTGGAGAACGTGTTGGCCGACATCTGGGCGGACGTCCTCGGTGTGGAGCGGGTCGGTGTCGAGGACAACTTCTTCGAGTTGGGCGGCGACTCGATCCTGAGCATCCAGGTCGTGTCCAGGGCGCGGCGGGCCGGCCTGCGGCTGACGTCACGGGACATCTTCCTGCACCAGGCCATCTCCGAGCTGGCGACGAGCGTCGAAACGCAGCCGTCGCAGGAGACCGAGGACGATCGGCGGCCGGCTGGTCCGGCACCGTTGACCCCGATCCAGCGCTGGTTCTTCGAAACGGTGCCGACGGCTCGTGACCACTTCACCATGTCCATGCTGCTGGAACTACCGGTCGACGTCGACGGACAGGCGCTGCGAACGGCCGTTGACGCGGTGGTGTCGCACCACGACGCGCTGCGCATGAGGTTCTCGCACACCGATGGCGACTGGCGCGCGGATGTCACGCCATCCGAACCGGCCCAGGTGTTCCGGTACCGCGACCTGTCCGCACTGGACTCCGGTGCGCAGGAGAACGCGGTCGAGATCGAGGCACTGGCCGCCCAGACCGGCCTGAGCCCGGACACCGGCCCGTTGATCAAAGCCGTGCTGCTCGAACTGGGGCACGGCCGGCGACCCCGCCTGTTCCTGACCGCACACCACCTCGTGATCGACGGGGTCTCCTGGCGGATTCTGCTCGCCGACCTGGAAACCGCCTACCACCAGGCAGCTTCGGGTCGACCAGTGGCCTTGGAACCGGTCGGCACCTCGTTCGCCCACTGGGCGCGGCGGCTGGCCGAGCACGTCGAATCCGGAGCGTTTGACGACGACCTCGTGCGGTGGACCGACGTGTCGGGTTCGGTGTCGGCCGAGCTGCCGGTCGACCGTGCCGGTGTGAACACCGTAGGCTCGACTCGCACCGTCACGGTCCGGCTCGACCGGGACCACACGGACGCGTTGCTGCACCGGGTTCCCCGGGTCTACCGAACCCGGATCAACGACGTGCTGCTGAGCGCCCTCGGCCGGGTTCTGTCGAACTGGACCGGACGGGACGGTGTGCTGATCGCGATGGAGGGACACGGCCGCGAGGAGATCTTCGGCGGTGTCGACCTTTCCCGGACGGTCGGGTGGTTCACGACCATGTTCCCGGTCGCGCTCACCGTGCCCGTCGACCACCACTGGGGCCGGGTTCTCCAGTCCGTCAAGGAACAACTGCGCGCCGTGCCGCACCGGGGACTCAGCTACGGTGCCCTGCGCTACCTGCGCCGCAACTCGTTGCGCGACGACCCGTCGCCGCGGATCAGTGTCAACTACCACGGCCAGTGGGACGTGGCACCGACCGCCGACGCGCTGTACCAGGCCCGATGCGCGAACGTCGGCCGGGACCTGGCCCCGGAACAGCTCCGTGCCCACGTGCTGGACGTCTCGGGCGTCGTGGAGGACGGGGAACTGGAGCTCAGCTGGCTCTACTCCGACCAACTGCACGACGACACCACGGTGGCGCGCCTGGCCGCCGAGACGCGCCAGGCCCTGGTGGAGATCGTGGACCACTGCGCCCTGCCGGACGCGGGCGGGCGCACGCCGTCCGACTTTCCGTCGACGCGACTCGACCAGGCAACCGTGGATCGCCTGGTGGGAAACGGAAAGACGGTGGAGGACATCTGGCCGCTGACACCGTTGCAGGCAGGCATGGTCTTCCACAGCCTGGTGGACTCGACCTCGGGCGCCTACTTCGACCAGGCTCGTCTGACACTGGCCGGTGTCTCCGACCCCAAGGCGCTCGGCGCGGCGTGGCAGCGTGTGGTGGATCGCACGCCGGTGCTGCGCGGTTCCGTGGTGTGGGAGGGCGTGGAAGAACCCCTTCTCCTGGTGCACGAGCAGGTCGTGGTGCCCACGTCGTACCACGACTGGCGAGGTCTGTCCGATGTGGACTGTGCCGGTGAGCTTGAGCGGGTGGCGGCGGAGGAGCTCCTGGCCGCCAGGGACCTGACCGAAGCCCCGCTGATGCGCGTGACCATCGCCCGGTTGCCGGGCGGCGAGGTGCTGCTCGTCTGGACCTTCCACCACGTCCTGCTGGACGGCTGGAGCCTGGGCCAGGTGTTCGCCGAGGCGTGCGAGCAGTACGCGGCGATGGTGCACGACCGGCCGCCGGAACTGCCCGCCCGGCGGCCGTTCCGGGACTACCTGCGCTGGCTGCGCGGTCAGGACCGGACTGCGGCCGAGGAGTACTGGCGTCGGCTGCTGTCGGGTTTCGAGACTCCCACGCCGTTGCCGTTCGACCGGCGGTCGTCGGAGGCCCACCGCGCCGAGTCGTCCGAATCGGCGCACATCGACCTTTCCTGGGAGGAGTCCGGACAGCTGCGCCGGATGGCCAAGCAGAACGGCTTGACCGTGAACACGGTCGTCCAGGGCACGTGGGCGTTGCTGCTGTCCCGCTACAGCGGCGAACGGGACGTCGTCTTCGGCACGACGGTGTCCGGTCGTCCGGCCGAACTGGCCGGTGTCGAATCGATGGTCGGCATGTTCATCAACACGGTCCCGACCCGCGTCCGGGTCGACGATGCCCGGCAGGTGGTGGACTGGCTGCGCGATCTCCAGGCGCAGCAGGCCGAGTCCCGGCGGTTCGAGGCGGTGTCGCTGGCCGAGCTGCGGGGCTGGAGCGATCCGGCGGCGGGGAACGCGTTGTTCGACAGCTCGGTCGTGTTCGAGAACTACCCGTTCGACGACACTTCCACCGCCGGGGCGGGTATCCGGGTGACCGGGGTGCGGGCGGTGGACACGACGAGCTTCCCGCTCAGCGTGCGCGCCCACCTCGATGACCGGCTCCACGTCGTGCTCTCCTACGACCCGAGGCTGTTCGACGCGAACACCGTCGAACGGATGGCGGCGCACTTCGGGGTGTTGCTGACCGGGATCACCACCCACCCGACGCGGTCCGTGTCGGAGTCGCCGATGCTGACCGACGCCGAGCGGCACCGGGTGCTGGTGGAGTGGAACGGCTCCGCCCGTGATCTCCCC
>CBHFOL010000536.1:0-3756 GCA_965995405.1 uncultured Saccharothrix sp. | reverse complement strand
CCCGCACCCGCACTTCCCCCCCCGGGGGCCGGCCCCCGCCCGGCGGTCCGGCCCGCGATCCACTAGACCTGCCGTGTGACAACGTATTCGGCGGTCGTGACGACCGGTATCTACTGCCGACCCGGATGTGGTGGCAGGCCGTTGGCGGAGAACGTCCGCACGTTCACCCAGCCCGCCGCCGCCGAGGCCTCCGGGTTCCGGGCGTGCCTGCGCTGTCGTCCCTACCGGGTGGCCGGCCCGGTGCCCGCGGACGCGCCGGAACTGGTGTGCCGGGCGGTGCAGCTCATCATCTCCGGCGTGCTGGACGACGGCACGGAGGCGGCGCTGGCGGACCGGCTGGGCCTGTCGTCGCGACACCTGCGGCGGCTGTTCCACGAGCACCTGGGCGCGACGCCGGACCAGTTCGCCCGGTCGCGGCGGGCGCACTTCGCCCGGCGGCTGCTGGACGACTCCGACCTGACGGTGGCCGACGTGGCGTTCGCGTCCGGGTTCGGCAGCCTGCGGCAGTTCAACCGGACCATGACCGAGGTGTTCCGGGCCTCGCCCACCGAGCTGCGGGGACGGCGGCGGCGGGCCGACCGGCTGGCGGCGGACGGCGGCCTGACCGTGCGGCTGCCGTTCCAGCGGCCCTACGACTGGGAGGCGATGGCGGCGTTCCTGGCGTCGCGCGCGGTGCCCGGCGTGGAGGCGGTGGTCGGTTCGGTCTACCGGCGGACGATCAGCCTGGACGGGTCGGCCGGGGTGCTGGAGGTGGGGCCCGGTGGTGACGACCACCTGTTGCTCGGTGCCCACCTGCCGTACTGGGAGGGCGTGATCCACGTCGTGGAGCGGGCGTCCCGGATGGTCGGCGTCGACACCGACGTGGCAGCGGGTGTCGCGGCGCTGGCCGGCGATCCGCTGCTCGGGCCGCTGGTCGCCGCACGGCCGGGTGTGCGGGTGCCCGGGGCGTGGGGGCCGTTCGAGGTGGCGGTCGGTGTGGTCGCCGGGGATGCCGTGGCCGACCTCGTGCGGCGGCACGGGCAACCGGTCGGCGGCCTCGGGTCCGGCCTGACCCACCTGTTCCCGTCCGCCGAGGTGCTCGCCGCCGCCGAGGTGCCGTCGGTCGTGCGGGAACTGGCCGTGCGGGTGGTGTCCGGCGAGTTGGCGTTGGACGGTGCCGACGACCTGGCCGCCGTCCCCGGCGTCACGCCCGGGATGGCGGCGCACATCGCGCTGCGGTTGGGCGACCGGACCGCGTTCCCGGTCGCCGGACCGCGGCCGGCGGACTGGCGCGCGCTCGCCGCGACGCACCTGGTCGTCGCCGGACTACTGGCGTCCTAGGACACGGGGGTCGGCGTGCAGGCGGTCGGTGAGCTCGACGGTGATGAACTCGTTGTCGTCCGGCCGGCCCGCGACCCGGCTGGACGAGAACGGGAAGTTGTTGTCGTTCAACACGGCCAGCGTCCGGTCGTCCACGATCAGCACGCTCTCGATGGTCGGGAACGGGAACCGGAACGGGCTGCCGAACCCGCCCAGGCCGCGCGGGTTCGCCAGGTCGAGCAGGTCGGCGACCAGCGTCTTGTCGAGCTTGCCGTCCCGGTCGCGGTCGCGCTTGTCGGCCAGGTAGATCTTCTTGACCTTGGCGTCCGCGCCCGCGGCGGCGTCGCGTTCGATGACCAGCAGGCGGTTGCGGTCCACCGCGATCGCCTCGCCGATGGCGTGCTCGGTGGAGTCCAGGCGGTAGGTCCAGCGGGTGTCGGTGAACCGACCGGCGGCGACGTCGAACTCGTACAGCCGCAGCGTGCCCGGCTCGTCACCGACGACCGTGCCCTCCAGCAGCGCGTTCAGGGTGCGGCGGTCGGGTGACAGGGCCAGGCCCTCGAAACCCTTGCTGGAGCCCAGGTTCGGTTGGCCGGCCGGGTTCCCGGGCGCGAACACCCCGGGCAGCTGGACGGGCGGCGACAGCAGTCGGCCGGCGCGGTCGAAGTGCAGCAGGTACGGGCCGAACTCGTCGCCCGTCCAGAACGAGCCGTCGGCGAGCCGCACCATCGACTCGACGTCGAAGTCCGCGCCGGTCAGCACCCGGTCGGGGCGGGTGAGCGGGAACGGCACGTGGCCGTTCGGGTCGGTCAGGTTCACGCCGCCCACGACGTCCACCCGGCCGGTCACGAAGTCCGGCGCGATGCGGTGGACGCGCAACGCGAAGTCGGCGCTGTTGGCCTTGCTGCCGTAGCCGTTGTCGGACAACACGTCGTAGGTGCCGTCCTGGTTGCGCAGCACGGCGCTGAAACCCTGCACCGGCTGGTCGGCGAACGGCGGCACGATCCCGTTGATCGGCGCGGTGCCCAACGCCGCGCCGGACGGCTCGCTCGCGGGCACGTACGTCTGGGCGGGCAGGGCGGCGAACCCGGTCAGCGTCGCCTGTCCGAAGCCGCCCCGACGCTCGGCCGACGCGGCCTCACCGGGCACCGCCGCCAGCACCAGCGCGATGACGGACAGTCCGACGACCAGCGGTCTCCTCATTGGGTGTTCCGATCTCCCCGTGGCGCGCCCCCTCGGCACGCGCGGCGGGACGGAACGCTAGGCGCACGAGGTGAACACGGCATGGACGCGGATCGGGCCCCGACGAGACTCGGAGCCCGAGGGTCCGCTTGGCCTCCGGCCCCCGATGTCCATTCTCCTAGAGGGGTACGACAATCCGGCCGGTTCGACCCTGAGACCAGCCGGCTGGTCACCGCCGCGATCGGCCCGCACTACGCCCGATTTCCCCACGACGACTGGATCAGGTCCGTAATGTTCGGCCTGTGTCAGGACGTTCGCGAAGTGCTTCGGGCTCCCTTCCCGGCGGTGGGCGGGCCACGCCGTGACGAGCGGTGGAATACCCGAGGCCGAAGGTCCGGTGAATCGTCCGCCGGGCTTTTTCGAGCAGCCGATCCGGACCGGGCTCGGGCTCCTGGTCGTGTGTGCCGGTCCCCTGATCCTGCTGGCCGGTATCAGCGGATACGTCCCCGACGACGACCGGCTGGGCGTCGTCGTGACCGGCCTCGTCTGGACCCCTCTCACCGTGGTCGTCCTGGTCCTGGCCATCGTCGGCACCGTGCGGGACCAGCGCGTGTGGCGCGACCTGGACACGGCCGGCGTGCGCGTCACGGGCGAGGTCACGTCCGCACAGCGCGTGTGGTGCGGCGAGGACGACCGCTGCACGAGGGTCCGGATGCCGGTCACCGTGCCGGGCCGGCCGCCGTTTACCACGAGTCACCTCGTCACCGGGGAGGAGATCATCGAAGTCGGGACGGGCATCCCGGTCGACGTGCACCCGACGCGCGACCTCTTCCGCCTGGTCGCCGACCCGTCCACGGGTGGGGCGTCCCGGTAGCTCTCGCGCAGCAGGCAACGTTCCGGTCGAGCCGGTCGGCTGCGCCACCACCCCGGCAACCCTCGCGGCCGAACCGGCACGTCCACGAGGGGACACCGGCCACCCGACCCTGCACCTGGCCGACACCCCCGAAAACGTCCCGGTCTACGGCACCTCCCTGGCCGTACCACTCAACGCCGCCCTCGACACGGAAACCGGCAACCAGTGATCTTGAGTTGAACTTGCCGCAGGTGAGGTGCCGGCGGATCGGCGTCGGCTGCCCGACCGGGGACAGCGATGCGCAAACGCAGCCGGAGGCCCGATCTTGTGTCACCGTTCGCGCTGGACTTCTTCGCCTACCCGCTCGGATCGGTCAACGGCGCACCCGATAGCGCAGGTGAAGCACCCGGTTGCCCTGAATC
>CBHFOL010000535.1:0-3769 GCA_965995405.1 uncultured Saccharothrix sp. | reverse complement strand
GGGCAACCCGGAGCTGCGCGCGGGCGTGCCGATCGCCCTGGGCAACGTCGGCAACGCGTTCAGCGGCCGGTACACCGCGACCGCCGTGACCCACGTGCTGGAGCCGGACGGCGGCTACCGGACCACGGTGGTGGTCAGCGCCTCGCACGACCGTTCACTGGCCGGGCTGGCGACCGGCGGTGCCCCTGCCGCCCCGCAACGGATGCCGGGCCTGGCGACCGGGATCGTCACCGACATCAAGGACACCGGCCAACGTGGCTGGGTCCGGCTGAAGTTCCCGTGGCTGGACGACAAGTACGTGACCGACTGGGTCCGCACCGTGCAGCTCGGCGGTGTGGGCGGTGGCGGGGTGTTCAGCCCGGACGTCAACGACGAGGTGCTGGTCGGGTTCGAGCAGGGCAACCTGGACCGCCCCTACGTGCTGGGCGGCCTCTACAACGGGGTGGACAAGCCGTCGCGGCACGACGGGCCGCTGGTGGACGGCCGGAGCGGGAAGGTCAACCGCCGCTCCCTGGTGTCCCGCAAGGGAAACCGGCTCGAACTACGGGACGGCGCCCAGGACTCCGGCGTCCGGCTGGTGAGCGGCGACAAGCGGCTCGAAGTCCGGATCGACGAACGCAAGGGCCTGCTCGAACTCAGCGTGCGCGCACCGGGCGGACGTCGGGTGCTCAGCTCGCTGACGCTCGACTCCAGGGGCATCACGCTCGACGCCAGACAAGGGCAGGTGCACGTCAAGGGCAGCATGATCCGCCTCAACTGACCACCCGTCCCACTACCAGAGGAGAGTCCGATGCGCCCCGCTGCCCGGATAGGGGACAAGACGTCCCACGGCGGCACGATCGCGCCCCCGACGATGCCCATGTTGGCGGCCAAGGTGGTCACCGTGCTCATCGAGGGCGTGCCCGCCGCCGTCATCGGCTGCGTGCACGCGTGCCCCAAGATGCCCGATCCGCTGCTGGGGACGTCGAACGTGCTGCTGCCCAAACCCACACCGCTGCCGACGGTGTTCGTCGGCGGTGCACCCCTCGCGGTCGTCGGCGACCGCGCGGTCTGCCAGGCCACCGTCGTCCTCGGCGCGCGGACGGTGCTCGTCGGGGGGCCGCTGTGAACACGGACTTCATCGGCCGTGGCTGGGGATTCCCGCTGCGGGTGGGCGCGACCGGCGGCATCGGGATGGTGTCGCGGCAGCAGGAGATCGAGGAGGCCATCCGGCTGGTCCTGGGCACCGCGCCCGGCGAGCGCCCGATGCGGCCGGACTTCGGCTGTGGCATCCACGAGTACGTGTTCGCGTCCGCCGACCATGCCACGGCGGGCGACATCGCCCGCGAGGTGCGGATCGCGCTGGACCGGTGGGAGCCGCGCATCGAGACCACGGACGTCGTCGTCGCCTTCGACTCGGTCGAGGTCGGCACCCTCTACATCGACGTCCACTACACCGTCCGCGCCACCAACGACCAGCGCAACCTGGTCTTCCCCTTCTACACGATCCCGTCCGAGGAAGGGGGCGCGAACTGATGGTGCTGCCCGCGCCCAACCTGGACGACCGGCGCTTCCAGCAGCTGGTGGACGAGGCCAAGCGGTACGTCCAGCAGAGCTGTCCGGAGTGGACGGACCACAACGTGTCCGACCCCGGCGTCACGCTGATCGAGACCTTCGCGCACATGGTCGACCAGCTCCTCTACCGGCTCAACCGGGTGCCGGAGAAGAACTACCTGGCGTTCCTGGACCTGCTGGGGGTGCGGTTGTTCCCGCCCACGGCGGCGAAGGCCGACGTCACGTTCTGGCTGTCCGCGCCGCAGCCGGAGACCGTGCTGCTGCCCGCCGGCACGGAGGTCGCCACGGGCGGCGGCGACACCGCCGAGGCGGTCGTGTTCGCGACCGTGGACGAGCTGCCGATCGTGCCGTCCTCGTTGGTGCGGCTGGTCACCCGGTCGGCGGGCGGTGACTACGTGGACCGCACCAGGGATCTCGACTCGGGCAAGGACGTCCCGTGCTTCCAGGCCGCGCCGGCGGTCGGCGACGCCACGCTGTTCGGCCTGTCCGCCGCCGTGCCGCGCTGCGCCGTGGTGCTGCGCCTGGACAGCCGGGTCGAGGGCATCGGCGTCGACCCCCGCCAGCCGCCGCTGGTGTGGGAGGCGTGGGACGGGCAGGGCTGGATCCCGTGTGACACCGACGAGGACGGCACCGGCGGCCTCAACCGGCCCGGTGAGGTGGTGCTGCACGTGCCCGCCGGACACACCGCGTCCGTGGTCGTGGGCCAACGCGCGGGCTGGCTGCGCTGCCGGGTCGTCGAGCCGTTGCCCGACCAGCCGTTCTACTCCGAATCGCCGACGGTCCGGGAAGCCGAGGTGTTCACCATCGGCGGCACGACCACCGTCGAACACGCCGAGGTCGAGCTGGACGTGCCGGTGGGGGAGTCGGCGGGCGTGCCCGGCCAGCGGTTCACGTTGCCCACGGCCCCGGTGCTGCTCGACGGCGACCCGGTGGTCGTGCGGGTGTCGACCGGTGCCGGCTGGGAGGACTGGACCGTGGTGGAGAACTTCGGCACGTCCGTGCCGGACGACCGGCACGTGGTGCTGGACGCGAGCGCCGGCGAGTTCCTGTTCCCGCCGGCCGTGCGCGAGCCGGACGGGTCGCTGCGTCGCTACGGGGCCGTGCCGCCGAAGGGCGCGATGATCCGCGTGCCGCGCTACCGCACGGGCGGCGGTCGGGCGGGCAACGTGGCGCGCGGCGCGATCTCCGTGCTGCGCAGTTCGGAGCCGTACGTGTCGGAGGTGGAGAACCGGGAGGCGGCGATCGGCGGCGTGGACGCCGAGACGGTCGCCGAGGCGAAGGTGCGGGTGCCGCACCGGATGCGGGTGCTGGAACGCGCGGTGACCGCCGCCGACCACGAGCTGATCGCGCGGCAGGCCGTGCCGTCGCTGGCCAGGGTGCGCTGCCTGCCGATCGTCGGCGAGGCGGGCGGGGCGCGGGTGCTGGTGGTGCCCGACGCGGTCGCGGACGAGGGCGACCGGCTGCGGTTCGAGCAGCTGATGCCGTCCGACGAGGTCCTGGCGACAGTGGCGCGTCAGCTGGACGAACGACGCCTGCTGGGCACCCGGCTGGTCGTGGAGCCACCGCGCTATCAGGGGGTCACCGTGGTGGCCCGGCTGCTCACGGTGGACGCGGAGGCCAACGGGGTGCACGAGACCGCGCTGGCCGCGCTGTACCGGTACCTCAACCCGCTGCGCGGTGGTCCGGACGGCACCGGGTGGGCGTTCGGCGGGTCGGTGCGGTTCGGGGAGGTTTTCGCGGTGCTGCAACGGGTTCCGGGCGTGGCTCGGGTGGAGGAGGTGCGGCTGTTCCCGGCCAACCCGCTCACCGGGGCACGCGGCGCGCCGGTCGAACACGTGGAACTCGCGCCCAACGCACTGGTGTTCTCGCACCAGCACCAGATCGCGGTCGGCGCGTCATGAGCCGGGCCGCGCTCCCGGAGCTGCCGAGCACCCACCCGATCGGTGCGCAGCTGCCCGCCCTGTACGCGGCCGACGGCCTGGCCCAGCGGTTCACCACCGGGCTGGACGCGGTGCTGTCCGCCGTTTTGTCTACTTTGGACAATCTGGAGGCTTATCTCGATCCGGCGCTCGCGCCGGAGGATTTCGTTGCCTGGCTGGCGTCCTGGGTGGCAGCCGACCTGGATCCGGCGTGGCCGTTGGCGCGCCGGCGGGCCGTGGTGCTGCGGGCCGTGGAGTTGCACCATCGGCGGGGCACGGCGCGCGCGTGGGCGAGA
>CBHFOL010000534.1:0-3770 GCA_965995405.1 uncultured Saccharothrix sp. | reverse complement strand
CCCGTTGGGCCTGGCGCAGGTGCACAAGGCGACCGAAGAGCTGATCCAGGCCACCGGGCTGCCTTACACGATCCTGCGCAACGGCCTGTACCACGAGAACTACACGGGCCTCGCGCCCATCGTCACGGCCGCCGGCGATGGGAGGATCGCCAGCGTCTCCCGTGACGACCTCGCGCAGGCCGCCGCGATCGTGGCGACCACCGAGGGCCACGAGAACGCCGTCTACGAGCTCACCGGTCCCCGCGCGTGGAGCTTCGACGAGTTGGCCGAGCTCGTCGGCACCACCCACCAGCGGATGACCCAGGCCGACCGCGTGGCCGGCCTGCTCGGCTTCGGCCTGCCCCGGTTCGTGGCCGAGCTGCTGGCGGACATCGAGGTGAACATCGGCGCGGACGCGCTGTCCGAGGTCCGCCCCGATCTGGAAAAGCTCCTCGGCCGTCCCGCCACGCCCATCGAGGAAGCCGTACGGGCCTGAACCCGGAAAGGGAAACTCCGGGGTCCCGGAAAAACGGACCCCGGAGTTTCCTGTTTCGGACGATGTCGGTTATCGGTCGTAGGTTATCGGTCGTTCGACTTTCGCCTCGGATCCCCGGTTATCGGTCACCCGCCAGGATCAGCGCCGCGTCGATTTCGGGATGGGCCTGCGGGTTGTCCGCCCACCATTTGGCGTACCCCGGGTTCCGGGGCAGCACCGCGTGGTACGCACGGGCCGCGCACGCGAACACGTCGTGCGCCCGCCCCGCTGCCGGCCCTTCCCGACGGGTCGCCAGCATCAGGTCGACCCACAGCGGCGTGCCGCGCAAGGGCCGGATGACGATGCCGTCGCCGCTGCGCGACTGGGGCAGCGCGAACGACACCGCACCCTTCGCGACCAGGCCACGAGCGCTGGAGGCCTCGTTGACGTGGTGCGTGAACCGGGGCGTGAAGCCCGCCTCGGCGCACGCGCTGAAGATCTGGAGGCGGTTGCCGACCAGCTCGTCCGGCGGCGTCACCCAGTCCCGGTCGGCGAGCTCGGCCAGATCGACCTCCTCGTGGTCGCCCAGCGGGTCCCAGTCCGGCAGGGCGACGAACTGCGGCTCGGCGATCAGCCGCCGGATCTCCAGGCCGCGCAGCTCGCGGCGTTCCATGCCCTCGAACCGGTCGATGACGCCGAGCTGGACCTGGCCGCTGACCAGCAGTTCGAGCAGGTCCGAGCCGCCGGGGGCGATCTCGGTGCGGATCTCCGAACACGGGATGGTGCGGCGCAGCTCCTCCACGAAGTGACCGAAGAACAGGGTGGGTACACCGCCGACGATGAGCGGTCCGGGTGTGCCGTCGCGGGTTTTCTCCTTCGCCAGACTGACCAGTTGTTCCACTTCGTCGAGCACCAGCCGGGCCGTGCCGACGACCTGTTTGCCCAGGTCGGTGGGGACACTGCCACCCGGCGTGCGGTCGAATAGCTGTCCGCCCACGATGCGTTCGACCGTCCGGAGCTGGGCGCTCATGGCGGGCTGCGTCAGGCCGAGCCTGATCGCTGCCTTGGTGAGGCTTCCCTCTTCGGCGATCGCGCACACCGCGCGGAGGTGGCGGAGTTCAAGGTCGGGCATAACGCTCTTCTATCCCCCTTTTGAATGAGCCGCCACCCCTTGGGGCCGCCATAGTTGGCGAAGTCCCCGTGAAGTGGAGAGGAAGACATGCGCGCCAGCCAGATCTACTGAGTGTGGAGACCACACAGCCGAGGCCGTCCCGTCCCATGTCACGCCCCATCAAGGGCGTGGTCGAGCGACCCGAACACCGTTTACGCGGGCGGATGTGTCGGAGGACGCCGGGGAGCCGGTGACAGGCCAAGGGGGTGCGAGGCGGACGTCCCCACCCCGTTGCGGGCCGCCGGTCGTGACTGCGGAGTAGCGACCGGCGGCCCCGCCGCGTTCTCGGTAGCGTCGAGAGCATGGCAGTAGTTGACAGCCCCGTCGGCTGGGTGAACAAGCACATCCGCAACTACATCGAATCCGATGGCTCGGAAGGGCACGAGTGGCGGCAGGGTGTCTACACCCTTCTGCTTACGACGATCGGCCGAAAGTCCGGACATCCCCGGCGCACCGCGCTGATCTACCAGCCCTACGGCGACGCGTACGTGATCGTCGCGTCCTACGGCGGCGCGCCGGACCACCCGGCCTGGTACAAGAACCTCGTCGCGAACCCGACCGTGCAGGTGCGGGTCGGCTCGGAGGAGTTCACCGCCACGGCGCGCACCGTCTCCGGTGACGAGCGCGCCGGGCTGTGGAAGCTGATGAACGAGGTGTGGCCGGACTACGAGGGCTACCAGAAGAAGACCACCCGCGAGATCCCCGTGGTGGTGCTCGACCGGGCCTAGATCCGCACCGCCGCGCCGGTCACCTTCACCCTGGGGTCGTCGGGCCGCACAGCGACGTTCAGGACGCTGGGACGGCCCATGTCGTCGCCTTGGTGGATGGTGAACGCGCGCGGCGCCGGCACCCGGCCCAACTCGCGCAGGTAGCCGCCGAACGCCGCCGCGGCGGCTCCGGTGGCCGGGTCCTCCACGACACCGCCCACCGGGAACGGGTCGCGCGCGTCGAACACGTCGGTGGACCGTTCGTGGATCAACTGCGCGGTGACCGCACCGTTGTCCCGCAACAGGTCGGCCAGCGCGTCGAAGTCGTAGTCCAGATCCGCGAGTCGCTCCCGGGTCCGCACCCCCAACACCAGGTGCCGCGCCCCGCCGAACGCCCAACGCGCCGGGTAACGCGGATCCAGGTCGGCCGCGTCCCACCGCAACGCCGCCAACGCCGCCGACACATCGTCCCCGGACGCGGGCTCCGACGACGTGGGCACGCTGGTCAACGTCGCCGTGCCGGCGCCGACCTCGATCGCCACCACCCCCGCCCGGGTGTGGAAGTGCAGCGTGCCGGGCAACCCCAACGCCACCGCCGTGGCGACCGTCGCGTGCCCGCAGAACGGCACCTCCACCAGCGGACTGAAGTACCGGACGTCGAACTCGCGATCCCCCGCCCGAGGCACCACGAACGCCGTCTCCGAGTAACCCACCTCCGCCGCCACCGCGAGCATCGCCGCCTCGTCCAGCCCGGTGGCGTCGAGCACGACCCCCGCCGGGTTGCCACCGGCCGGATCGGTGGTGAAAGCGCTGTAGCGGAGCACATCGGGCGTCGTCATATGCTCAGCTTCCACCACCCCTGTCATCGAATCCAACGATTCTCTCCGATGCATCCGATCGGTATTGTCGATGGCATGGACACCCGCCTCCTGCGCACGCTCCTCGTGCTCGCGCGGACAGGCAGCTTCACCGCCGCCGCTGCCCAACTGCACCTCGTCCAGTCCACCGTCACCAGCCAGGTGAAAGCCCTGGAACGACACCTGGGCGCACGGCTGTTCGACCGCCTGCCCAGCGGCGCGCGCCTGACCGAGGCCGGCCGCCGAGCGGTCGAACACGCACGGGAAGTACTCGCCGCCGAACAACGCCTGCGGGACGCCGTGCGCGGCAGCACGGCCGTGGAAGGCGAAGTCCGGGTCGGCGCACCGGAGTCCGTGTGCGCATACCGGTTGCCGCAACGGATCGCCGACGTCGCGTTGCGCTGGCCGGGCATCACGGTGCACCTGTCGCCGGTCGGCACCCGGGAGGCGCTCGCGGGCGTCCGCACCGGCGGTCTCGACCTGGCCCTCGTGCTGGAGGACGCCGTGATGGCACCGGGTCTGAAGGTCAACGCCATCGGCGTGGAGCCGATCCAGCGACGCGGGCTGCAGCCCATAGCCGT
>CBHFOL010000533.1:0-3773 GCA_965995405.1 uncultured Saccharothrix sp. | reverse complement strand
GGTCACCGGCCACCATCCGTGCCGGTCAGTGGCGGTGCGTGCGGATCAGTAGCGGTCGATCTTCGGCTTCTCGGCGGGCGAGCCCGACTTGCCCAGCGTCCGGTCGTAGATCTTGTCCCACTCGCCGTCGTCGATCGCGGCCTGGAGGATGTCGTTCACCTTGTCCCGCAGCGCCTTGTCCTCCTTGGCCAGGCCGATGCCGTAGGGCTCGGTGGAGAACGTCTTGCCGACCACCTTGAACTTGTCCGGCTCGACCGCCGCGTAGCCCTTCAGGATCGCGTCGTCGGTGGTCACCGCGTCGACCGCGCCCTCGGCGAGCTTCGCCACGCACTGCGAGTAGTTCTGGTACTCGGAGATGTTCTCCGGCTCGGTGTACCCCTTCTCCTTGATGTTCTTGATCGGGGTGGAGCCGGTGACCGAGCAGACCTTCTTGCCCTTGAGGGTCTCGGGGCCCTTGATCGAGTCGTCGTCCTTGCGCACCAGCAGGTCCTGGCCGGCGGTGAAGTACGGGCCGGCGAAGCCGACCTTCTCCTTGCGGCCGGCGTTGATGGTGTAGGTGCCGACGTAGTAGTCGACGTCGCCGTTGATCAGCGCCTGCTCACGACCGGCGGACGCGATCGCCTTGTACTCGATCTTCTCCTCGTCGAAGCCGAGCTTCGCGGCGACCAGGCGGGCGATCTCGATGTCGAAGCCGCTGTACTTGTTGGTCGTCGCGTCCTTGAGCCCGAGGCCCGGCTGGTCCTCCTTGACGCCGATGACGACCTTGCCGCGCTTGGTGATGTTCTCGAACGTCTTCGAGCCCTCGACCTTGACGCCCGTGGCGACCGCCTGCGTGGGGGCCTGGCTCGCCGAGCCGGGGCTCCCCTCCTTGCCACACGCGGTCAGGGCGAGGCCACCCGCCAGCAGTACCACCGCAAGGGTGCGAACCCTCATCGTCTTTCTCCTGCTCTTCTTCGGGGTCTGGCGGCGCCAGGCTCAGCGCCGCGGTCAGGGGACTTCAGTGGGTCAGGATCTTGCCAAGGAAGTCCTTCGCGCGGTTGGACTTCGGCGCGGAGAAGAAATCCTCCGGCGTCGAGTCCTCGACGATCTCACCGTCGGCCATGAAGAGCACGCGGTCGGCGGCCTTTCGGGCGAAGCCCATCTCGTGGGTCACCACGAGCATGGTCATGCCCTCCTTGGCCAGCGTGGTCATCACGTCCAGCACCTCCTGGACCATCTCCGGGTCCAGCGCGGAGGTCGGCTCGTCGAACAGCATCACCTTGGGACGCATCGCCAGGGCACGGGCGATCGCCGCCCGCTGCTGCTGCCCACCCGACAGCTGGGCGGGGTACTTCTCCGCCTGGTTCGCGATGCCGACCCGCTCCAGCAGCTCCATGGCCGTCTTGCGGGCCTGGGCCGCCGCGGTCTTGCGGACCTTCACCGGCGCGAGCATCACGTTGTCCACGATGCTCTTGTGGGCGAACAGGTTGAACGACTGGAAGACCATGCCCACGTCGGCGCGCAGCCGGGCCAGGTCCCTGCCCTCGGCGGGCAGCGGCTGGCCGTCGACCTCGATGGAGCCCTTGTCGACGGGCTCCAGCCGGTTGATCGTGCGGCACAGGGTGGACTTGCCGGAGCCGGACGGCCCCAGCACCACGACGACCTGCCCCTTCGGCACTTCGAGCGTGACGTCCTTGAGGACGTGCAGGGGCCCGAAGAACTTGTCCACGCCGGCCATCCGGATCATCGGTGGAGCTGGAGTGGGGCCGGTCATCAGATCCTCCAGAGGGGGTTCCTGAGCGATGGCGGGAAACCTAGGTGCGGGTCACCACACCAGTCCAGGCGGTTGAGCAAGACTTAGGGTCTCAACTCTGTCACAGGCAGGCGACAATAACTCGGGAGGACACCGGTGCGCGTGCTGTTGGTCGAGGACGACGACCGCGTCGCGGAAGCGCTGGTCCCGGCGCTGACACGGCGTGGCTTCACAGTAGACCGACAAGCCACCGGTCGGGGGACGCTCGATCGGCTGGCGGGAGTCGACGTGGTGTTGCTGGACCTCGGTCTGCCGGATGTCGACGGGGTGACCCTGTGCCGCAGCATCCGGGCGGCGAGCGACGTGGCGATCATCGTCGTGTCGGCGCGCGGCGAGATCGACGACCGGATCCTCGGCCTGCACGCGGGCGCGGACGACTACCTGGTCAAACCGTACGACGTCGGTGAGCTGGTGGCACGGGTGCACGCGGTGCGGCGGCGGCGCGGCGACCCGGTCGGCCTGGGCGGCACCGGCACCGAGGTGTTCCAGGCGTCGGACGTGCGGATCGACCTCGGCCGGCACGAGGTCACCGTGGCGGGTGAACCGGTGGCGTTGTCCCGCAAGGAGTTCCAGGTGCTGGCGCTGGTGATGGCGGCGGGTGGCGCGGTGTGCACGCGGGAGCGGATCCTGGCCGAGGTGTGGGGCCGGACGTGGTCGGGCGCGAACCGGACGCTGGACGTGCACGTGGCGACCCTGCGCACCAAGCTCGGCCGGCCCGCGCTGCTGGAGACGGTGCGCGGCGTCGGCTACCGGCTCAGTTCGATCGGGGGCTGAGTGCGGTCGCGACTGCTCGGCATCGTGCTCACCCTGGTGGTGTTGGTGCTGGTCGGCATGGGTGTGCCGCTCGGACGCGGGGTCGCGGCGACCGAGCAGCAGGAAATGTTCCTGGACCGGCTGACCGACACCGCCCGGTTCGCGTCGGTCGCCCAGGCGCCGCTGGTGGACGACCAGCCGGGCGTGCTGGACCGGGAGCTGGCCCGCTACCAGGACCTGTACGGGATCAAGGTGGCGCTGCTGGACCGGGCGGGGCTGGTGGTCGCCGCGTCCGGGTCCGGGATCGACGTGGCGCAGGCCGAGGTGTCGGAGGTGGTCCGGGGCGCGCTGGCGGGACGGCAGCCGGTCGTGCCCGACCTGCGGATGCCGTGGGACCCGGCGGAGCTGGTGCTGGCCGAGCCGGTGCTGGTGGACGGCGAGGTGCGCGGCGCGGTCGTCACGTTCTCCCCCACCACGAAGACCCGGCTGGAGGTGGCCGTGTGGTGGCTGGTGATCCTCGCGGCGAGCCTGCTGGTGCTGGCGCTGGCGGTGCTGGCCGCGCTGCCGCTGGTGCGGTGGACGCTGCGGCCGGTGCGGCGGCTGGACGACGCGACCGGCGCGCTGCTCGCGGCCGTGGTGTCCGGGCGGCCGGTGCAGCCGGTCGGGTCGTCGTCGGGTCCGCCGGAGCTGCGGCAGCTGTCCCGGTCGTTCGACCAGATGGCGGCGAACGTGGGCGACGTGCTGGCCGCGCAGCGGGCGTTCGTCGCGGACGCGTCGCACCAGCTGCGCAACCCGTTGACCGCGTTGAAGCTGCGACTGTCCAATCTGGAGGGTCACGTCTCCGGGGAGGCGGTGGTGCACCAGGAGGCGGCGCTGGAGGAGGCGGACCGGCTCAACCGGATCCTGGACGAGCTGCTGTCCATGGCGCGCGCCGGCTCGGCGTCGGTGGACCCGCTGGAGGTGGACGTGGACCGGGCCGTCGCGGGCCGGCTGTCCGCGTGGCAGCCGGCCGCCGCGTCCCGCGCGGTGCACCTGGTGCTGGACGGCGAGCCGGGCGGGAAGGTGCTGGCGCCGCCGCGCGGGGTGGAGGCGGTGCTGGACGCGCTGCTGGACAACGCGCTGAAGTTCGCGCCCGACGAGACGCTGATCCGGGTCGACGTGCGGCGGCGGGACGACCTGGTGCACCTGTCGGTGCGGGACGAGGGGCCGGGGCTGACACCGGAGGAGC
>CBHFOL010000532.1:0-3776 GCA_965995405.1 uncultured Saccharothrix sp. | reverse complement strand
TGTCCGAGACGCTCTTGGTGGACTCCACCTCACCGAGCGTCTGACCCGCGGCCACCTGTTCACCCAGCTCCGGGAGCTGGACGAACACGACGTCACCGAGCTGCTCCTGGGCGTAGTCGGTGATGCCGACGCGCACGGTGTCGTCACCGGTGCGCAGCACCCATTCATGTTCCTCGGTGTACTTGAGCTCCTCGGGAATCACCGCGGTGCGCTCCTTCATGACGGTGGATCTTCGCTGCCGGATCTTCCCACGACCGGCTTCAGGCGGGCGCGACCCCCGGCGGTCGACGCATGGCGAGGAAGAACTGGTACACGTAGAGAGCCCCGGACCACAGGTACAGCGCCCCGCCCCACACCATGAACGCGTAGGCGACGGGCCGCGCGATCTCCGCCGCGACCGACGTCCCCTGGGCGAGCAACAGCATGGGGAACGCGTACAACAGGTTGAAGGTAGCGCCCTTGCCCAGGTAGCTGACCTCGAACGGCCCGTACCCGCGATGCCGCAACACCGGCAGACAGACCCCGACCACGATCTCCCGCCCCAGCAGCACGGCGGCGACCCACCAGGGCACGATGTCCCGGACGACGAACGCGACCAGCGTGGCCAGGATGTACAGCCGGTCGGCGGCCGGGTCGAGCAACGCCCCGAGCCGACTCATCTGGTCGAGCCACCGCGCGATCTTCCCGTCCAGCCAGTCCGACAACCCGGCGGCGACCAGGACGACCAGCGCCCACCCGTCCGCCTGCGGACCGAGCAGCAGGTACAGGAACAGCGGCACCCCGAGCAGCCGAAGCACGCTCAGCGCGTTCGGAATGGTCAGCCACCGGTCAGCGGGATCTTGCGACACACCGGAACTCGCGAGCCCGCCCCCCCCCACGGCACACACCCCCCGGCGGGGGCGCGCGCCGCGCGCATACCTCGACCGGCCTGTTTGTCATCGCCGTACGGGGATGACAAACAGGCCCGCCCTTGCCCTTCCGCCATCCTTGGCGGCCAGCCCAGCGGCGAGCGACGCTTTTAGCTCTTGAAAGCCCTTGATCAACCAAAGGGAGAGACCCTCCGAAGAGCCCCGGACTCTGGGGGACCCGGCACAACCGCCGAGGAGTCCAGGGGCTCCGAACCGCCGATCAGTGAGCCCGGGTCCGGCTCCACCCGCGGCGCTGCAACTGCTCGCCGCTGAACGCCTGCGGACGACCCCGGTCGTCCACCCCGACCCACCGAGCGCGGAAACCTTCGAGCACGTAGGCGTGGCCCTTGCTCCAGACCACGCTGCACGGAGCGGTGGGCAGCGATCCCGCGCCGGTGGAGACGGCGCGCGCCGCCCAGGGCTTCGCGGGCTCGGACTCGGTTTCCGTACTGGTACTCATCTCAATCCCTCCATACGGGGTGTCGCCCGCGCCCTTCGCGGCGTTATCCCCTGCACAGGATTCTGCGCCAACTGTGGCCTCCGCCACCTCCGATTAACCTTCGATCTCGTTCATCGGGCGGTTCGGGTCGCCGAGTTGCACCATCCGCACCACACCGTTCCGCCGGGGTGTAGCCGGCGACCGCCCGCCGGAGCCGTTCACCGTCCGTCATCCGCCGCACACCGACCGCCGGACTACACTCTTGCCGATCAAGCCGCCATCCTGCCGCTTGTGGCGTCCGGACGGGCTCCGTACGGTGGGTGGCGCAGCGGTTGAGCCAACAGCCGCGCCGGGAAGCTCCGGCTTACGGGCATCCAGTGCCGCCACGCTGCGTATTCGTGTCCGGCGCGTCCGCACGCCCGGGCTTCCCTCCCCCGCTTTCCGGTGCAGAGGAGACCCCAGTGACGGTGCAGGATCCGAACGTCGTGGCGACGAGCGGAGCCGGACAGGACCACCCCCGCACCCCACAGGTGGTCCGCGCGGTCGAGTACCCGGCGGACGGTGTGACGGTGGTGGTCGCCGGCGGCGAGGTCGACATGCTGACCGCGCCGGGCCTGCGCACCGACGTGATCGACCGGCTCGACGCGGGCGGCACGCTGGTGCTCGACCTGTCCGGGGTGAGCTTCCTCGGGTCGGCCGGCCTGGCCGTGCTGGTGGAGGCGTCGGAGCACGCCAAGCGGCGCGGCACGGTGTTCCGACTGGTCGCGGTCGAGCGGGCGGTGATCCGGCCGCTGGCGGCGACCGGCCTGGACGACGTGTTCAACGTGTACGACTCGGTCCCCGCAGCGCTGGCCGGGTAAAGGGCGACACCCCGCCCCACCAGCACGTCGTCCACGTTCCCCCAATGCGGGCAACCCCCAACACGTGTGAGGTTCGATCTGATCGGGTACCGATAGCTTCAGCACCACCGACACAGAACGGACGACGAGGTGAGCGTGACGCACACGGAGCCGCCGAGCGGCGATTCGGATGAGCCCTTGGCCGGCGTTGAACTGCGGATGGCCCCCGATCCCGCGCAGCTGCCGATCGTCCGGGCGGTGGCGGCCGACGTCGCCATGCGCCAGGACTTCGACCTGGACTCCATCGAGGACCTGAAGCTGGCCGTGGACGAGGCGTGCTCCACGCTCATCTCGCTGGCCACGCCGAACTCCGTGCTGAGCGCGCGGTTCGTGGTCGTCGGCGACGCCATCCAGGTGTCCACCTCCGTCGGCTCGAAGCGGTCCGCGCCGCCGGACCGGGACAGCTTCGGCTGGCGGGTGCTCAGCGCCCTGGTGGACTCCGTGACGACCTGGGTCGCGCCCCGGCCGGACGGGACCTACGAGGTGCACATCGACCTGGTCAAGCGATCCCTGGGGACCGCGTGACGGCGCCCGACAACGGGAGCGCGACCCGCGCGCAGGGCGACTACGACCACCTGGCACCGCTGTTCGTCCGGCTGGCCACGACCGCCGAGGGCGATCCGGAACGCGACCGGCTGCGCGACGAGCTGGTCACCGAGCACCTGCCGGTGGCCAAGCACATCGCCCGCCGGTTCGGCCATCGCGGCGAGCCGTACGACGACCTGGCGCAGGTGGCCACGGTCGGGCTGATCAACGCCGTGGACCGGTTCGACCCGGAGCGGGGCAGCGACTTCCTGTCGTTCGCGGTGCCGACGATCATGGGCGAGGTCCGCAAGTACTTCCGCGACTCCAGCTGGTCGGTGCGGATGCCCCGGCGGCTCAAGGAGCTGCACCTGGCGATCAACGCCGGTTCCGCGCGGCTGTCGCAGCGGCTGGGCCGCGCGCCGACGCCGTCCGAACTGGCCGAGCACCTGGGGTTGACGCGGGACGAGATCCACGAGGGGCTGGCGGCCGGGAACGCCTACCACAGCGCTTCACTGGACGACCTGCTCGTGGCCGACGACAGCTCCATCTCGCTGGGCAGCATGTTGGGCGGGGAGGACCCGGAGCTGGCGGCGATCGAGCAGCGGGAGGCGTTGCACCCGTTGCTGGAAAAGCTCCCCGAACGGGAACGGAAAATCGTCGTGATGCGCTTTTTCGGGAACATGACCCAGACCCAGATAGCGCAGAAGATCGGCATCTCCCAGATGCACGTGTCGAGACTGCTGGCGAAAACGCTGCGGCAGCTACGCGAGGGGCTCACCGAATAGTCTCAGCAGTTCTACGGATCGATAGTTTCGGCAGCTCTACGGATCGCTCCCGGCATCACGCGGCACGCCGACGCGCAGCGGCGATCAACCGACGGCGTTCGTCCTCACCCATCCCTCCCCACACCCCGTACGGCTCCTGGACGGTCAGCGCGTGCCTCCGGCACTGGTCCAGCACCGGGCACCGCCCGCACGCCGGGTCGCGGTGGAAGCAGCAGCGCTG
>CBHFOL010000531.1:0-3782 GCA_965995405.1 uncultured Saccharothrix sp. | reverse complement strand
ACCACCTTGGCCGCACCACCTTGGCCGCACCACCTTGGCCGCACCACCTTGGCCGCACCACCTTGGCCGGTGAAAGCCGGACCATCCGGGCGGTTTTCGGCGATAGTGGGTCCATGTGCCGAAACATCCGGGTGCTCCACAACTTCGAGCCGCCCGCCACCGAGGACGAGATCCGGGCGGCGGCGGTGCAGTACGTGCGGAAGGTCAGCGGGTCCGCTCATCCGTCGGCGGTGAACCAGGAGGCGTTCGAGGCGGCGGTCGAGGCCGTGACCGAGGCGACTCGGGCGCTGCTGGAGTCCTTGGTGACCAAGGCTCCGCCCCGTGACCGCGAGACCGAGGCCCTGAAGGCGAAGGAACGCTCCGCCGCGCGTTTCGGCAGGTAGACCGCGCAGCGCGCCGGGAGCGTGGCCCGGGGATACGCGTCGTCGGTGATGTGAGTCGTCGGTGATGTGAACTGTCCCGACCGGCGTTCGGGCGAGTGCCGGTCGGGACCGCTGGGTGTCGCGACGACGGGGTGTCAGTCCAGGGCTGCGAGGAGGTCGGCGACCAGGTCCTCGCCGGACTCGATGCCCACCGAGATGCGGACCAGGTCGGACGGCACCTGGAGCAGGGAGCCGGCGGTGCTGGCGTGGGTCATCCTGCCGGGGTGTTCGATCAGGGACTCGACGCCGCCCAGGGACTCGGCGAGGGTGAACAGCCTGGTTCGCGAGCACACGCGCAGCGCGGCTTCCTCGCCGCCTTCGACGGTGAACGAGATCATGCCGCCGAAGCGGCGCATCTGCTTCGCCGCCACCTCGTGGCCGGGGTGGTCCGGCAGGCCCGGGTAGAGGACCGACTTGACCTTGGCGTGGCGGGCCAGGGCTTCGGCCACCAGTTCGGCGTTGTCCGAGTGCTTCTCCATGCGCACTTCGAGCGTCTTGATGCCGCGCAGGGTCAGCCAGGCGTCGAACGGGCCGGGCACCGCGCCCGCGCCGTTCTGGAGGAAGCCGAACGCGGCGTCCAGCTCGTCGTCCGAGGTGATCAGCGCGCCGCCGACGACGTCGGAGTGGCCGCCCACGTACTTCGTCGTGGAGTGCAGCACCACGTCCGCGCCGAGGGCCAGCGGGCTCTGGAGGTACGGGGAGGCGAACGTGTTGTCCACGACCAGGCGTGCACCGGCCGAGTGGGCAACCTCCGCCAGCAGGGCGATGTCGGCGATGTTGAGCAGCGGGTTGGTGGGCGTCTCGACCCAGACGACCTTGGTGTTCGGGCGGATCGCGGCGCGGACCGCGTCGACGTCGGACAGGGCCACCGGGGTGTGCTCGACGCCCCAGTGGCCGAACACCTTGTCGATCAGGCGGAACGTGCCGCCGTAGGCGTCGTTCGGGATGACCACGTGGTCGCCGGGACGGCACAGGGCGCGCAGTGCCGCGTCGGTCGCGCCCATGCCCGAGGCGAACGCGCGGCCGTGCTTTCCGCCTTCCAGGGCGGCCAGGCACTCCTCCAGCGCGGCCCGGGTGGGGTTGCCGGTGCGCGAGTACTCGAAGCCCCCGCGCAGGCCGCCGACGCCGTCCTGGGCGTAGGTGGACGTGGCGTGGATGGGCACGATCACCGAACCCGTGGTGGGGTCCGGCTCCTGTCCGGCGTGGATAGCCCTGGTCGCGAAACCGTAGTGGCCGGCGGTGTCCGTCATATGCCAAGCCTAGGTGGTCCCCGGATGCGGTGCCGGAGTGTGGCCGGGGAGTGCGGGCACTCGGCCGGCGGGACGCGAGGCTGGGAGCGCGTGGGTGGCTTGATACGGCACGCGCCCCGGTAACCGGTGGTGCCGGTCGCCGGGTCGGGTCGGTGGTGTAGCCGCGTGTTGTGCGGCTTGAAACCGCACGCGCCCCGGTGACCGGTGGTGCAGGTCGCCGGGGCGCGTGCGGTTCTGGCTAGCTGTACGGGCGGGCTCTCACCACTGCTGCTGCGGGGGCTGCTGCTGGCCGTACGGGTTCTGCTGCTGCTGGGGCTGGCCGTAGGGGTTGGACTGCGGCGCGCCGTAGCCGGGCTGCTGGCCGTACGGGTTCTGCTGGCCGGGGTAGCCGCCGCCCGGCAGGCCGCCGCCGGGGACGCCCGTGTCGGGGGCGTTGACGACGATCGTGCCGAGGATCTTGTCCGCCCAGGTCTGCTTCTTGACCTCCCACAGGGGAGCGAACCAGCCCGCGTAGCAGGGCAGCGAGTCGACGACGTGGCACAGGTGGCGGACGAAGGCGTTGCCGAAGCCGATCGGCTGCCCCGTCTCCTCCTTGATCAGCTTGATCTTCGCCATCTTCTTGCCGTACGACTGGCCCGTGGTGCCCGCGAGGTACCACGAGTTGTAGATCAGCCAGCCCAGCATCGCCAGGTAGCCGACGCCGCTGAGCACCAGGCTGAGCGTCGCGCTGCCCGTGGCGGTGCCGACGACGACCAGGATCGCCACGACGACACCCGGCGCGACGTAGTCGATCAGGGCGCCCATCGCGCGCGAGCCCCACTCGGCGTAGCCGGTGGGCGGCGGTGCGACGGCGGGCCGGCCGTAGCCGGGCTGCGCGCCCCACGCCTGCTGCTGCGGTGCCTGGCCGTACGCGGGCTGCTGCTGCGCGTACGGGTTGGCCTGCGGCTGACCGTACGCCTGCTGCTGGCCGTACGGGTTGGACTGCGGCGCGCCGTAGGCCGGCGGCTGCTGGGGCTGCCCGTACTGGGCCGGCTGCTGCGGCTGCCCGTACGCGGGCGGCTGCTGGGCCGGGAAGCCGCCGGACGCCGCCGGTTGGGCCGGGAAGCCGCCCGAGGCGGGCGGCTGCTGGCCGTAGGCAGGAGGCTGCTGGACGGCACCCGGCGGCACGACCTGCGTCGCGTCCGGGTTGACCGCCTGCTGCGGCCCGGAGGACGGCACGACCTGGGTCGCCTCCGGGGGCGGGAACGCGGGGTTCTGGCCGCCGGACGGCACGACCTGGGTCGCGTCGGCGTTCGGAGGCTGGGCACCCTGCCCCTGCTCCTGCTGGTATTGGCCGCCGAACTGCTGGTTCTCTGGCGGCTGCGGAGCGTTCATCGGAGTTTCCAACCCCCTTGGCGTGGGCCGTAGGTGTATAAGGGCGTATAAGACGGTGGCCAACGCTAGCGGATCAGACCACGTCCGCCACCGGCAACCGCCCAATGTGTCGCGATCAGCGTCCGGCGAGGAAACCCAGGATGTCCTGACGGGTAACCACGCCTGCCGGCTTTCCGTCGTCCAGCACCAGCGCGCCGTCCGCCGAGGACAGCGCCTGCATCGCCGCGCTGATCGACTCGCCCGAGCCGATGGTCGGCAGCTTGAACGACATGTGCGCGTCCAGCCGGTCGGTGAGCTGGGCTTTTCCGGTGAACAGCGCGTCGAGCAGGTCGCGCTCGTTGACCGCGCCCGCGACCTCGGCGGCCATCACCGGCGGCTCGGCGTTGACCACCGGCATCTGTGAAACGCCGTACTCCCGCATGATGGCCACCGCTTCCGCGACCGTCTCGTTCGGGTGGCCGTGCACCAGGTCGGGAATGGCGCCGGTCTTGCGCCGCAGCACGTCGCCGACGGTCGCGCCGGACGTGTCGGGCGACAGGAAGCCGTACTGGGCCATCCACTTGTCGTTGAAGACGCTCGACAGGTAGCCGCGACCGCCATCGGGCAGCAGGACGACGATGACGTCGTCCGGGCCGCACTTCTCCGCGATCCGCAGCGCCGCCGCGACCGCCATGCCGCACGAGCCGCCGACCAGCAGGCCCTCCTCGCGGGCGAGCCGGCGGGTGATGTCGAACGA
>CBHFOL010000530.1:0-3793 GCA_965995405.1 uncultured Saccharothrix sp. | reverse complement strand
GGGCGGGCCGGACGGCGCGCGACGGGCCGGTGAGGTCGGCGAGGCTCGGCGGGACGGGGACATCTCCGGGCGGTTGGGCGGTTCCGCGCCCGAGAGTTCCGCACCGGACAGTTCCGTTCCGCACAGCGCCGTGCCCAAGAACGCCGTGCCCAAGAGTGCGGCGGCCAAGGGGCCCGAGACCCGGGACCAGGTCGACCCGGCAAGTCTCACCACCGAGATGGAGGCCATCAGCGACGACGTCAAGAAGCGTCGCGAGGTCGACCACACGCTGGCCCGGTTCTCCGCCGTGCACGACGAACTCGCCGCGCAGGAGCGCCAGCGCAAGGAGCGCAGACAGAAGCTCATGCCGTGGAAGGTCGACCACGACGAGGAAGCGACCGTCTACACGTCCTCCGTCGACGGCGAGGACGACGACGAGTCGCCGCGTCGCAAGGTCCGGACCGCCAAGCACAGCAAGATCGTCCGGGTCGTCAAGGTCCTGTCGCTGACCGCCGCCGTGCTGGTGTTCGTCGCGACCGGGCTCGGCTGGGGCGCGATGCTCTACGTGGACAGCAAGTTCACCGAGATCGAGGCGCTCAACACCAACACCAACGCGGTCCACGAGGCCGAGAAGCAGTTGGGGGACGAGAACTTCCTCATCGTCGGCTCCGACACCCGCGCCGGCGCGCAGGCGGACGACGGGGTCGGTGACGCCGACGCCGAGCCGGGCGCGCGGTCCGACGTGCTGATGCTGGCCCACATCCCGGCCGACCGGAAGCGGGTCGTGGTCGTGTCCGTGCCGCGCGACCTCCAGATCACCCGGCCGGAGTGCGAGCAGTGGGACTGGAAGACCGGCCAGTACAACGGCAACATCCTGCCGCCGGCGAAGGGCGTGAAGGCGAACGAGGCGTACGCCGACGGCGGGCCGAAGTGCGTCAGCACGTTCATGACTGACCTGACCGGCTTGAGCATCAACCACTTCGTCTCGGTCGACTTCAACGGGTTCAAGGGCATGGTCGACGCCGTCGGCAAGATCAAGGTCTGCGTGCCGAAGGTGATGGACGACGGCGAGCTGGGCATGATCTTCGACAAGCCCGGTCAGTACGAAGTGGACGGTCAGAAGGCGCTGGACTACGTGCGCGCCCGCAAGGTGAAGAACGAGGATCTCGGCGACTACGACCGGGTCACCCGGCAGCAGAAGTTCCTGTCCTCGTTGCTGCGCACGGCTTTGTCCACCGAGATGCTGCTGAACCCGGGCAAGCTCAACAACTTCCTCAACGCGTTCGCCTCGTCCACCGTCGGCCAGAACATCGGCGTGAAGGACATGCTGACGCTCGCGCAGTCGTTGCAGGGCATCGAAGCCGGGCGGGTCAGCTTCGTGACCGTGCCGCACCACACGGACGAAGGCCCCACGAAGTCCAATGACGACAACGTCGAGGTGATGGAACTCGACAAGACCAAGGCGCTGTTCCAGGCGATCATCGACGGCACGCCGCTGCCGGACGAGACTCCCGACGCGAGCCCGACCACGTCGGCGGGCCCGGCCAAGCCCGAGCAGCCCAAGCCGGGCAAGGTGATCGACCCCAAGGGCCTGAAGGTCCAGGTGTTCAACGGCGACCCGGTGAACGACGGCGCGGCCGGGCGGACGGTGAACTCGTTGTCCGCACTGGGTTTCACCATCGTCAACAGTGGTGGCACCGCGCCCGTCGCGAAGACCGTGATCAAGTACGGCGCAGGCGGCGAGGACACCGCGTTCACCCTGGCTGCGGCGATTCCCGGTGCGACACTGGAGGTCGACCCGACGCAGGGCGGTGCGGTGACCCTCCTCATCGGACCGGGCTGGGACGAGCAGGTCGTCGCGCCGCAGGCCGGCGGGACACCCTCCGAACCGGGCAAGACGGCCCCGCCGCCGGACCTGTCCGTGGTGAACGCCGGCAAGGACCCGTGCGCCTGACCGGTAGACCATCTGGACGTCTTGGGTTCACCTCTGGTTCACCGGGGTATGTCGCTACAGCGACAACCTGCGGTTACGCTGGCTGCCATGCGTGAGGCCTACCACGATCAGCTCGGAGAACTCGCCGACCGGCTCGCCGACATGTGCGGCATGGCCGGGGACGCCATGGAGCACGCCACCACCGCGTTGCTCCAGGCCGACCTGGGCCTGGCCGAGCAGGTGATCGGCGACGACGTCAAGATCGACGATGTCCGCGCCAGTATCGAGGAGCAGGCGTACGCGCTGCTCGCCTTGCAGGCTCCGGTCGCGACCGACCTGCGGGTCGTGCTCGCGGTGATCCACGCGGCGGAGAGCGTCGAGCGGATGGGCGATCTGGCGCTGCACGTGGCGAAGGCCGCGCGGCGCAGGCACCCCAACCACGTGCTGTCGGACACGGTGCAGCCGTACTTCGCCGAGATGGGCCGCATCGCGGTCGACCTCGCGCGGGAGGCCACCGACATCATCCGCACCCAGGACGTCGAGCGGGCACGGGCGCTGGAGGACGCGGACGACGCGATGGACGACCTGCACCGCCACCTGTTCACGGTGATCATGGACAAGGAGTGGCCGCACGGCGTGCCCTCGGCCGTGGACACCACGCTGCTGGGCCGGTTCTACGAGCGGTTCGCCGACCACGCGGTGTCGGTCGCGAAGCGGACCGTCTTCGTCGTCACCGGCCGGATGCCCGGCTACGGCGGGGACCTGGACGACTGAGCCACGACGGGTCCGGTGGGCCCGTTATCCCCTGGACGCCGACGAGAGCCCGGTGGCTTTCGTCGGCGTTCTGCTCGGTTCGGCAGGTCAGTTCAGCAGGCCGGTCAGCTCCTGGGCGAGCTGGGCGGCGATTCGTGCGTTGTCGGCGGGGGCGTGGGTGAGCCACCGTTGGCCGTCCTGGCCGTCGCGGGTCTGCGACATGTAGCGGCCCTGGTCGTTGTCGAACCACGCGACCTGGGGGGCGCGCTGCTCCCGGCCGTGCCGGCCGCGCACCGTGACACCGAACTGGCCCGCGCGCAGGCGTGGCCGTTCGAACACCGCTTCCAGGGCGCGGACCTGCTGGACCGCGCTGGACCTCGGCGCCATCGCCTGGGTGAAGGTGGCGCTGCCGAAATCGTCGTCGCGGCGCGGCGGCGGGGGCGGTGCGGCCGACGGCATGGGCACCGTCAGCGACTGGCCCGGACCGGGGCGGCTCGGCGGGATCAGGTCGACCAACGTGCGCAGCAGGGCCGACGAGCGCATGGTGTCGACCTTCAACTGCCGGTCGTCGAGCACCGCGAGCGCGGCGTTCTCACCTTGCGCGCCGGCTCGGGCGAGGAGTTGGCGTGCCACGTTCTTCGCGTCGAGTGACGCGATGGCGTTGAGGGAGTAGTCGAAGCGCACCAACATGTTGAGCGCCTCCTCCACCTCCGCCACGACCCGGCCACGACGGGCCAGGCCGCGTGACTCCAGGTCGTTGTAGACGGCGTTGCGGATACCGCGCCGCTCGTCGTAGGTCTGGCCGAGGTAGGGGAAGTCGAACGGGTAGGGCCGGCTGCCGAGTTTCAGGTCTTCCCAGAGCATGTCGGCAGCCGCGTGCGAGAGGGCGAACGAGAACACCCTCACCCGCCGATGACCGGGGGAGCGACCATCGTGCCGTCACCGAAGACGTCCTCGGTCTCGACCAGGTACGAGGCGGACTTGTGCTCCTTGTCCTCGTCACCCTGACCGTGCCCGGCACCGCCGCCCATACCGCCCATGCCACCCGCGCCGACACCGCCGCGGCCACCCGCGCCCGGACCGCCGAGACCGCCACCGGACCCGGCCGGCCCGAAGCCGCCCGCGCCC
>CBHFOL010000529.1:0-3824 GCA_965995405.1 uncultured Saccharothrix sp. | reverse complement strand
TGTGTTGCCGCCTGGGGGCCGCCTCCGTGCCTCATAGAGGCTCATGCTTTGAGAGACCCATTTGGTTGTCATGGTTCGGGTGGTTGACCGGATCGGGTGACGGGGTGTGGCTGGTGAGCCGGGGGTGTGGCCGGTGGGGACGGTGGCCTGGGGGCGCTGGAGGCGGAGTGGGCGGAGTGGGGCCGGGTTGTGTGGCTGGGGTGGGTCAGTACACGACTTCCTGGGCGAATGCCGCGCGGAGGGCGGCGGCTGCTCGGGCGTGGGCTTCCGCCGAAATGCTCAGCTGGTCCACGAGCAGCGCGAAGAAGCCGTGGATCTGGCCCTCGTAGCGGACCAGGGTTACCGGGACGGCCGCGTCCAGCAGGCGGTGGGCGTATTCCTCGCCCTCGTCGCGCAGCGGATCGCACTCGGCGGTCATCACCAGCGCCGGCGGGAGGCCGCCCAGGTGGGACGCGGACAGCGGCGCCAGGTACGGGTCGTCCAGGTCCGACGGGTCGCGGGGGTACTGCTGGAAGAACCACTCCATGCTCTCGCGGTCCAGGAAGTGACCCTCACCGTAGTCCACATAGGACGGTCGGTTGCTCGGCGGCGCGGTCACCGGCGCGGCCAGGAGCTGTAGGGAGATCGGGGGGCCGTCGTGGTCCCTGGCCATCAGGGAGACCACGGCCGCCAGGTTGCCGCCCGCGCTCTCGCCGCCCACCGCGATCCGGCCGTCCGAGGCGATCTCCCGCGCGTTGTCGGCCACCCACTTGAGCGCCGCGTACGCGTCCTCGGCCGCCGCCGGGTAGCGGTGCTCGGGGGCCAGGCGGTAGTCCACCGACACCACGACCATGCCCACCGCGTTGCACAGCACCCGGCACGTCGCGTCGTTCTCGTCCAGCGACCCGATCACCCACCCACCACCGTGGTACCAGACCAGCGTCGGGAACGGGCCGTCGCCGTGCGGCGTGTACACCCGCACCGGGATCTCACCGGCCGGCCCGGGGATCGTCCGGTCCGCCACCGAATCCACCGGCTCGACGTTCGGCGACGGCTGCCACGACTCGGCGAACGCCGCACGCATCCGCGCCGGTGAAACCTCGCCGAACGGCACCAGGCCGCCCCGGGCATCGGTGGCCTCGATCACCGCCTTGGCTTCAGGGTGCAGCGGCATCGTGGTCCTCCGGGTCCGGTCCCACCCCGAACCACCGCAGCACGGCGGCGGTCAGGTGGGAGACGTCGTTGTCGTCCTTGTCGTGGGACAGCGCACCGCACCAGCCGATCGAGCCGGTCGCGAACACCGCGCCCCCACCGGGGAAGTCGAGCACCGTCAGGTCGGCCCGACGGCGGTCGACCGGGTCGCCCAGCGGATGGGGCGTGGTCGGACCGGTGTCGGCCGACATGTAGTTGTCGCCGAGCATCGCTCTGCCCAACAGCACTGTGTTCGGCGGACTGCCCAGCAGCGGATCGATTCCGTCGGTCTCGAACGACGCCGCGCCGCCGAGGACCGCTCCGTACTCACCCATCGGCGACGTCAGGCCGGCCAGCAGCGGGTGGTCGCCCGCCAACTCGTAGCTGCCGCCGCCGACCAGGCCGGCGGCGG
This sequence comes from uncultured Saccharothrix sp., assembly GCA_965995405.1. Classification (GTDB taxonomy): domain Bacteria; phylum Actinomycetota; class Actinomycetes; order Mycobacteriales; family Pseudonocardiaceae; genus Actinosynnema. The sequence goes on along the minus strand of CBHFOL010000529.1, from coordinate 2,242 downwards.
TGGTGCCGATGCCGAACAGGCGGTGTGGCGCCCGGCCGCGTTCCTGCCACAGGCCGCCCGGCTCGCCGGTCGACGCCAGGTGCAGCTCGCCCGGCTCGGACTCCCACATCCGCACGCCCGCGTACCCGCGCCGCAGCTCGGCCAGGTGCGGCTTGCGCGGGTGGATCGACGTGACCCAGTAGGCCCCGTTCCCTCCGAGGTACCCGAACTTTCCGCCACCGCGCAGGAACGCGTGCGCCGCGTCCAGCATCGCCCCGGTCCAGTACTCCGGGTGGCTGCCGGTCACCACGGCCTGGTACCCGTCGAGCGCCGAAACGCCGTCGGCGTGCAGGTCGTGGTCGGTGAGCACGTCGAACGCGAAACCCTGCCGCCGCAGCCAACCGACCAGGTGCAGGTCCTCGCTGTACTGGTGCGGCGACGACGCGTGCCGGAACACGTGGTCGTCCCGCACCCCCAGCAGCGGTCGGCGCAGTGACGCGGTGGCCGTGCCGCTGCCGTCACGGTGCCGGTCGTACAGGCTGTGCAGCCGGTTGTCCCGGGCGAACGGCGCGGCCACCTCCGCCGGGTCCTCCGGCAGGAACGGCATGTGCACGTGTTCCAACGCGTACGCCAGGTAGCTCAACGTCGGCACCAGGAACGCCAACCGCGCCGTCGGACGCGAAGGCCGCACGAAGAACGGCAGCCGGTCGACCCCCTCGGCCGTCGACAGCTCCACCGCGTAGCACCCGCCGGGCAGCTCCGCCGGCAGGACGAACTCCAGCACCGGATCCCACTCGCAGTCGGCCAGGTCGTCGGAGTGGAAGTGCACCGCCGAATAACCCCGGTCGGCGAACCGCCAGTCCAGCACGTCCCCGGTCCAGTCGTGCCCGGTCACGCCCCGCAGCGGCTGGTTGTGCAGCACCCCGTGCCGCCCGTCGACCAGCTCCAGCAACGTGTCGCCGCCGATGTCGTGCGACAGCTCCCAGTGCGCCCGCGCGCCCAGGTGCCACGCGGACCGGGTGTCGGCGGTCAGCCAGTCCAGTTCGGTGCGCAGCTCGGTGAACACCGTCGGGCCGTCCAGCTTGCCGTCGAAGTGCCCCACCCGACGACCGTCGACGGTCCGCGCGGCGAACAGCATCGGCACACAGCCCTCGACCAGCGCACCGGCCGGCGGAACGGTGACCACGACGTCCGCCTCGTCGGCGAGCCGGTCACCGGGCCGCACCTCGATCCGCGCGCCGCTCTCGTCGTACCCGCCGACGACCAGGTACCAGCGACGCAGCCGCAGCACCGGCCCGCGCACCCGGACGATCCCCTCTGCCGTCCGCACGGCGAACTCCGGCGTGCCGTCCGACCGCAACACCAGCTCGGCGTGCGGCCCGCCGGCGGCGTCGCCCTGGCTCATCAGCCCGGCCCGCTCCTCCGGGAACGCCGTCGGCCACACCCACACCGCGAACGACACCGCCGCGCCGAGCGTCGGCGGACGCGGCACCAGCCCGTACGAGCCGTGGTCGAAGTCCTGGTGCGGCACGGAAACCCGGGCCGGGACGTCGATGTCCACGGGTGTCCGCACGGGTCCGACGCCGTCGTGGTCGACGCGCAGCACCCGCACCCGAGTGTCCACTGTGGATGAACTGGCGTGCACGGACACCCGTTCGCCCGGCCGGTAGTTCAACCGGTCGGTGTAGCCCACCACGGGGGCGCGGGCGTGGTCGACGGGTGCCATGTCAGCCCCTCAGCAACTGTCCGCCGTCGATCGGCAGGACGGTGCCGGTGATGTGCCGGGCTTCCAGTGACGCGAGCAGCAGCACGGTCGGCACCAGGTCGTCGGTGTTCGCGATGCGCCCCAACGGGATCCGCTCCAGCCACGGCGCGCGCGCCGCCGGGTCGGCCATCGCCGCGGCCGTCAGCGGCGTCTCCACCGGTCCGGGCGCGACCGCGTTGACCCGGATGCCGTACGCCGCGAGTTCCAGCGCCGCCGACCTGGTCAGCGCGTTCATCGCGGCCTTGGTGGCCTCGTAGTGCCCCAGTCCCACGGTCGGCTGCAACGAGCCCGCCGAACTGATGTGCACGATCGAGCCGCCCCGCCGGGCGGCGATCATCGCCTCGCCGACCACCTGCGTGATCAGGAACGTGCCGCGCACGTTCACCGCGAGCACCGCGTCCATCGCCTCCACCGGCAGCGACATCAGCGGAGCCGCGCCGCCGACCACGCCCGCCGCGTGCACCAGCACGTCGATCGGGCCGAGCTCGGCGACGGTCT
>CBHFOL010000528.1:0-3839 GCA_965995405.1 uncultured Saccharothrix sp. | reverse complement strand
CGAAGACGGCGAGGCGGGCGTCGGGACACCGCCGCCGGAACCGGTGGGCGCGTTCACCGCGGACCAGGTCGCCGACGCGTACCGGCAGGTCAAGCAGGCCATCGTGACGTCCCGGCTGGACCGGCGGGTGGTCCAGGACCACGACGTCGAGCGGTACATCGGGCTGTTCGCCTACGACCTCCAGGACCAGCTGCGGCAGCTGTTCGACGGTCGGCACGACGCGGAGGCGTCGCTGGTGGTGACCCGGATCGCCAAGGGCCAGCAGTTGTTGCCGGTCGAACCCAAGGTCAGCGGCACGATGCGGGCCGAGGCCGGACCGGCGGGCGAGCTGTTCGTGCGCACGAACTTCGTGTTCGCGTACGCGTTCGCCACCGACAAGACGCCGCTGGGCCCGATGGAGATCGTCTCCGTGCGCCGGGTCGAGATGAGCTACGTGATCCGGGCCGGCGACACGTTCGCGGCGGACAGCCGGGGCCTGTGGACCGATCAGACGGACGGTTTCGACTACTCCATCGCGTGCACCGCCGCCAAGCAGGGCTTCCTCGCGCCGTGGATCAGCGAACGCGTCGACGGCAAGGACGACGGCAGGCCTTCGGAGGACTACTTCGACCCAGGCCGGTCGCTGGACGTCGGCGACGGCTGTGCGTGACCAGGTCACCCGATCGGACGATTCGCGCCGATAGTGGCGCCGCTCACAATTAACTTTGATCACCGGTCGCCGCAGGGCCGGACGCCGGATTCACGGGCCGTTCTCAACCCCTTGGGGCCCGTGACAGCGGTCCCGCGTCACCCTGCCGCCGACGGTCGATCGAGGTACCGCTGGCGCGCTCGCGCGGGGCGCGCCAGCGCACAATGGTCGCCATGAGCAAGCCTCCCGAGCACGACATCGACGAAACCCGCCTCGACGTGACCGCACCGAAGCGGTGGGCGGCGGGTATCCCCGGCGTGGCCGTGTCGCTCAAACGCGGCGTGGAGCAGATGGGCGTGGCCCGCACCGTCACCACGCTGCGGCTGCTCAACCAGCGGGAGGGCTTCGACTGTCCGGGCTGCGCGTGGCCGGAGCCGCAGGGGCACCGCAAGCTCGCCGAGTTCTGCGAGAACGGCGCGAAGGCCGTCGCCGAGGAGGCCACCAAACGCCGCGTCGGCCCGGAGTTCTTCGCCGCACACCCGATCGCCGAACTGGCCGGGAAGACCGACTACTGGCTGGGCCAGCAGGGCAGGCTGACCGAGCCGATGGTGCTGCGCGAAGGCGCCACGCACTACGAGCCGATCCCGTGGCAGGACGCGTTCGAGCTGGTCGCCGGGCAGCTGACCGGCCTGGCCGACCCGAACGAGGCCCTCTTCTACACGTCCGGGCGCACCAGCAACGAGGCCGCGTTCCTGTACCAGCTGCTGGTGCGCTCGTTCGGCACGAACAACCTGCCGGACTGCTCGAACATGTGCCACGAGTCGTCCGGCGCGGCGCTGACCGAGACGACCGGCATCGGCAAGGGCTCGGTGAGCATCGCCGACTTCACCCGCGCCGACCTGATCGTGGTGGTGGGCCAGAACCCGGGCACCAACCACCCGCGGATGCTGTCCGCGCTGGAGGACGCGAAGAAGGCCGGCGCGAAGATCGTCGCGGTCAACCCGTTGCCGGAAGCCGGTCTGCTGCGCTTCAAGAACCCGCAGAACGTGCGGGGCCTGATCGGCGCGGGCACCCAACTGGCGGACGAGTTCCTCCAGATCCGGCTGGGCGGCGACCAAGCGCTGTTCCAGGCGGTCGGCAACCTGCTGCTGTCGTGGGACGCCGCCGACACCCACTTCGTCGAGAACTACACCGCGGGCTTCGCCGAGTACGCCGACCACGTGCGGGACCTCGACTGGGAGTCGGTGGACGTCGCGACCGGCCTGCCGCGCGCCCAGGTGGAGCTGCTGGCCCGGATGCTGGCCGACTCGCAGCGCACGATCTTCTGCTGGGCCATGGGTCTGACGCAGCACAAGCACTCCGTGCCGACGATCCGCGAGATCGCGAACGTGGCGCTGCTGCGCGGCATGATCGGCAAGCCCGGTGCGGGCCTGTGCCCGGTGCGCGGCCACTCCAACGTGCAGGGCGACCGGACGATGGGCATCTGGGAGAAGATGCCGGAGAAGTTCATGTCCGCGCTGGAGACCGAGTTCGGCATCACCGTGCCGCGGCAGCACGGGTTCGACACCGTCGACTCGATCCGGGCCATGCGGGACGGCCGGGCGCGGGTGTTCTTCGCGGTGGGCGGCAACTTCGCGTCCGCCACCCCGGACACCGCGGTGACCGAGCAGGCGTTGCGGTCGTGCGACCTGACCGTGCACGTGTCCACCAAGCTGAACCGTTCGCACGTGGTGCACGGGAAGACCGCGCTCATCCTGCCCACGTTGGGGCGCACGGAAAGCGACCTCCAGCACAGCGGCGAGCAGTTCGTGACGGTCGAGGACTCGATGTCCGTGGTGCACCGCTCCCGGGGCCGCCTGGAGCCCGCGAGCGACCGCCTGCTGTCCGAGGTGTCCATCGTGTGCCGGCTGGCGCGGGCCGTGCTGGGCGCGGAGCACCCCGTGCCGTGGGAGGAGTTCGAGAAGGACTACGACCTGATCCGGGACCGGATCTCCCGGGTCGTCCCCGGCTGCGCCGACTACAACGAGCGGGTGCGCCGGCCGGACGGCTTCGTGCTGCCACACGCACCGCGTGACGCCCGCGAGTTCACCGGCACCCGCACCGGCAAGGCCAACTTCTCCGCCAACGAACTGACCGTGCTCCAGGTGCCGGTCGGCCGGCTGCTGCTCCAGACCATGCGCAGCCACGACCAGTACAACACCACGATCTACGGCCTGGACGACCGCTATCGCGGGGTGAAGGACGGCCGGCGGGTGGTGTTCGTCAGCCCCGCCGATCTGGACGAGCTGGACCTGCTGGACGGCCAGTACGTGGACCTGGTCAGCGAATGGCCGGACGACCCGACAGGCGTCACCGAACGGCGCGCGGAACGGTTCCGGGTCGTGTCGTACCCGACGGCGAAGGGCTGCGCGGCGGCGTACTTCCCGGAGGCGAACCCGTTGGTGCCGTTGGACTCCACCGCGCAGATCTCCGGAACGCCGACCTCCAAGTCCATTGTCGTGCGGCTGGAGAAGATCACCTCCCGGTAACACCCGCGCCCGTTCGGACGAACCTCCGGACGACAGACTTGGAGGACTGTGGTGCTCAAGAAGACGCTCGCGGCAGCCGGCCTGGCCCTGCTCGCCGCCTGCACCACCACGCCGGACGGCGCTCCCGCGACGGGCACGTCGCCGTCCGGCACACCGAGCACACCCGCCCCCACGGGCAAGGCCGGCGCCATCAGCTGCGCGGACGCGCCCGAGGGCATCGTCGGCGCGGCACTGCAACTGAACCTCGGCCATCCACGCGAGAAGGTCAGCGGCGACACCGTGTCGTGCGAGTACGACGGAGGCGGCGCGAACACCACCGTGCGCTTCCGGACCGACTCGACCGCGGAGTCCTTCGACCAGGGCAAGCGGCACCTCGGCGAAACCGGCCTGAAGATCAAGGACCTACCCGGGTTCCACGACCAGGCGTACACCGGCACGCTCGGCACCGGCGAGGTCGTGCAGAACACCGTGGTGGCGCGCAAGGGCCGGATCGAGCTCCTGGTCACGTCGGGCGCGAACTTCGAGCAGGAGAAGAAGCTGGTCACCCAACTGCTCGAACCGCTCTAACGCCCGAGCACGGCCATCGCCGCGTTGTGCCCGCCGATCCCGCTGACCCCGCCGCCACGGCGGGCACCCGCGCCGCACACGAACAGGTTGGCCACGTCGGTCTCCACGCCCCAGCG
>CBHFOL010000527.1:0-3853 GCA_965995405.1 uncultured Saccharothrix sp. | reverse complement strand
CTTGCAGCGCAGCACCTGTTGCCCACGCATAGCCCTGATGCCATACGTCAGGCGCTGCGCACGGCACCCACCACCTGCTCCCCGCACTACACCGTGTCGTGCGCCGGCCCACCCCGGCCCGCCCCACGAGCGGTTCCGGGTGAGTGACAGGCTCCTGGAAGTCAAGTGTGCTTGACACTGTGTCAGCTTCGCTTTACCTTTGCGGTGTCAAGTTTGCTTTACATACAGGGGTGGGTGGCATGGAGAACCAGCGAAGAGCGGCCGGCCTGGCGGGGATCGGGCTGTTGGTGATGGTGGTACTCGCCGCCGTGGCCAACTTCGCGGTCCTGGAGGGTCTTGTCACGCGCGGGGACGCGGCGCGGACGGCGCGGGACGTCCTGGCGTCCGAGGGCGTGTTCCGGCTGGGTGTGGCCGCCCTGGTGGTCGTGGTGCTGCTCGACGTGGTCGTGGCGTGGGCGCTGTGGATCTTCTACGGCCCGACCGGCGTCTCCACGTTCGCGGCGTGGTTCCGGGTCGTCTACTCGGGCGTGTTCCTGGTGGCGATCGCCCACCTCCCCGGGGCGCTGCGACTCGCCGGAACCGACCCGGGTCGGATGATGTCCGAGGTGGAGGCGTTCTACGACGTCTGGAACCTCGGCCTCGTCCTCTTCGGGGCACACCTGTTCCTGCTCGCCTACCTGACGTTCAAGTCGAGCGACGTCCCGGCCTGGGTGGGCGTGCTGCTCGCGATCGCGGGCGCGGGCTACGTCGTGGACAACGTGGGCAAGGTGCTCTTCGCGGGATACCGGGCCGACATCGCGGTGGTGGCGGGCTTCGGCGAGCTGGCGCTGATGTTCTGGCTGCTGATCCGAGGCCGCCGGCTCGCGCCTTCGGCCAGTGGTGGTCGGTGACGCTCAGCGGCTGGTGTAGGAGAAGCGGCGGATGTGCGGGGTCCAGGTCTGGAAGGTCGTCAGGTCGGGGAGGGTGACCTTGTCGGTGATCGGTTGCAGGCGTCGGTGCAGGCGCTGCCAGGGTTCGGCCTGCTCCGCCGTCAGGGCTCCGGTGACGGGGGAGTGGCCGTCGCGGGGGAGTAGGTCGGAGGCGAACGTCGACCAGGTTTCCGTGGCATCGCGGTGGATCAGGCCGCCTCGCGTGTCGGTGTCCCGGGGAGCGCCCAGCACGGCCGGCGCGAGGGTGGGTGCCGCGGCGACGATGCCGAGCAGGATCACGACCGCCTGGAACTCGCCGGGGTTGGTTTCGTCGCCGAGGAAGCGGGCGGCTTCGCTGAGATCCCGGGTGGCTCGGATCATGCGGTAGACGTTGAACAGGCGCTTGGCCGCCCTGGGCGTGGTGATGAGGGGTTCCAGGGCGTCCAGGAAGTCGAGTTCGCCGGGGGTCAGGGGGCGGGCCGGGGTCGGTTTGGCGCGGTTCGCCAGTGGGGCGCGCGGTTCGATGGTCAGTTCGGTGGCGCGGGGAGGTTCCGCGGACGTCATCGGTGCGGAGGCCCGGGGTCCTTCGGTCTCGATCATCGAGCGCAGCACCGAGCCCAGGCTGCCCGCGCTCATGCCGGGCAGGGTGAACGGGATGTTGATGATCTTCTCCAGGTAGTCCTCCGGCGGGACGCGCCACGGTGTGGACGTGCCGTCGGGGTGGTCCAGGAGTTCGGTGTAGTGGGTGCGCACGGCCCCGACCAGCCAGCGCGGGTCCACGCCGACGACCACCACGAAGAGGTCCATGGCCAGCAGCAGGTGGACGGCTTCCAGCACCTGCACGACCTGCTTCGGCTCGCAGCGGTCCAGGTCGTCGATGTGCAGCACGATGCGGTCGATGGGGCGGGTTTCCGGGTCGGCATCCGGGTGCTCGCGCCAGTCCGCCAGCAACGCCGTCAGTTGCTCGAAGTCCTTGCGCAGCGTGGAGACCACGCCCAGGTCCCGGGTGTAGGCGTCGCCCTGGTCGCGCAGGAACGTCGACATGCGGCGGGACGGGTTGAGCTCGGCCAGTTCCCGGCCCAGCTCGCCCACGTGGGCCACGACCTCGTCCAGTTGCGCCTGTGCCACCAGGTGGTCCGCTTCGGCCGCGCGGAGCTTCTCGATGACCTCGGCGACGTGCTCGCGGACGCGTTCGTCGTGGATCCGGTCCAGCCCGCCGCGCAGGTCTTCGCTCAACGTCCGCAGTTCGCTCAAACCGTTGCGGGCTCGGAGGAGCAGGCCGCTGCCCAGGGCACCGAGGACGACACCCGTCATGCCGCCCAGCCACCCGATCAGGGGCACGGCCAGCGCGGCGGCGGCACTGACGCCCAGGACGGCGGCGGCGGTGATCAGGGCGATCTTTCCGTTGCGGTCCACGGGAAGTCGGCGGACGGTGTCCACATCGGAGTGGATGCCGCGCAGTTCCCGGGACAGCAGTCGGCCTTGCTCGACCTGGTCGGTGACGCCGATGCGCTGCCAGACCCGGTCCAAGCGTTCGTGGAGCGCGGTGGAGGAACTCAGCGCCTCCAACAGGTCGCGGGTTCCGGTGACGTGGTCACCGTCGGCCTGGTCGACCTTTGCCTTGAGGCGCGCCACTTCCGCCTCGGCGCGGTCGTTCGCCTTGGCCAGTTCGGCGCGGCTGTCCAGTTTTTCGTCCAGGGCGCGCTGGTGTTCGCTGCGCTGCTGCTCTGGGGTGGGGGCGGGTTCGGCCAGGGCGCGGAAGATCACGTCGGCGAGGCTCACCCACAGGTTGGTGTCGACGTAGTGCCACGCGTTGAAGCCGATCTGCACCACGCGGTGGCAGTACTTCGAGGAGCCCGAGCCCGCGAGTTCGTCCACCTCGCTGCGCAGCATTCCGATGAAGAAGCTCTTGCCCGAGCCCCATTCGCCGAACACGCCGATGGACAACGGGGTCGGCGTCGCGCGTTCCGCGATCACCGTGGCGAGCATCGACACGTACGCGCCGACGCCGAGCCGGTCCCGTTCCAGAGGGATCGGTTCGGCGGGCACCAGGTCGCTGGTCACGCCGCCCGCCAAGTCGCCGTCGACGGGCTGTTCCTCCGACTCGAACAGCGACGTGGTGTCGGGTGCGCTGTCCGGGGTCCACTGTGCCGCGATCATCTCGGGCAGGTCGGAGTTCCTGCCGACGAACACCACCTGCCGCAGCCGCCGCGTCGATTGGAGTGCTTCCACGACCGCGGGCACGGCCACCGCCGCCACGTACTCGTGCGGCATACCCAGCACGCCGGTCGCCAGCAGCGGCAGGGCCACGCTCGACGCGCCGGCCCGGTCCGCCGCCCGCACGGCCGCCCGCGTCGCCACGCCCACCGAGTTCAGGTCGACGTCGCCGGTCTCGCCGTGCGGGGACGCCAGCACCACGAACCGCAGCGGCGCGCCCGGGTCGAGTTCCACGATCCGCGGCCGGGTCGACGGGATGCGCGCCAGCTCGATGTCCTCGACCCGGAAGCTCGGGATGCGCCGCACCAGCATCCCGCCCAGTTCGCCGAGCCCACCGCCGACGGACACCACCAGCGCGTCCACCCCGAGCGTCCACGGCTCGTCGGTCACGGCCACCGCCACTGTGACCCCGTTGACCGCACCGATGTCCTGCACCGAACCCAACGCGACCTCCGAACGGCGAACCCAGTGAGCGAGCGAACCGTACCGATCCGATCGCGCACAGGTCCGGCGGACCGCGAAACGTTCCGCGCCGACCGGGCGGAACGCCGGCCGGGAGGTGGCGGATCGCAGGGGTCAGCCGACGGTCGCCTTGGTGTGCACGGCCGGGAGGTCGTTCCGGGGGCCGTCGGTGGGGCCGCCCTCGACGTGGATGCCGTCGATGCCGGTGTCGGCGGTGCGGAAGGTCCTGGCGGACTCCTTCCAGACCTTCTCCTCCCAGGTCTTGA
>CBHFOL010000526.1:0-3858 GCA_965995405.1 uncultured Saccharothrix sp. | reverse complement strand
ATGTGCGACCCGACCCGCCTGCGACCCGACCCCTGACCACACGACCCGACCACCCGCCGACCCACCCGCCGACCCACCCGCCGACCCACCCGCCGACCCACCCGCCGACCGACACGCTGACCGACCCGACGACCACACGCCCGCGCACCCACCGACGCCACCCGCGCACGACGACACCCACGCACCGGCACGCCCCGCGCGCGTCGGCGACACCCGCCCGCACGCACCACCAACGAAACCTGCACCACCGCTAACACCCGGAAGGTTGTTCGATGGACGTTCTTCGATGACCCATCCCCAAGCGCCGGATCGGTACCGACGGCCCGAGGTCGGGATCGGTACCGACGGTCCGAGGTCGGCGTGCCGGCGCTCCGGTCATGGCACGCCTGAAGTACGGCGTGGTGCGGCGGTCCATTCCGGACGGAGCGCAGTTCGGCACGCCCATGGCGCCTCGCCCGTGGCGCCCACGGATGAGATCGGAATCACAATTCAGGCGGCGGGGTGCTGGAGGGTGGGATTCCTGCGGGCAACCTGGCGTCCGAGCGGACGATCGGCCGCGTCCTTGGGGGCATCTGCGGGCGGATCTCGGGGGCGGTGAGTTGCGGCGGATCGCGGAGGGGTCGGGCGTCACCGGGCGCAGGTGGCCATCGTGTTCCTGCCCTGCCGACCCTGGCACGACGACGGCGCTGTTCGGTTTCAGCAGGTTGAGCCGGTTGGAGCAGGACTTGGTGGCCGTTCAATCGGCCGGGAGAGCGCGGGGACTGGTTGCGTGCGGCGGTCGCGGGGCACTGGCCCGAACGGGATGCGGTCGAGGTCTCAGGTAACTGAAAGTCATCCCCGTTGGCCCCCGGGGAACCCCAGTTGACCCGCAGCGCACCCTGACGTGCGATGCGGGTGACGTCTATTGCCCGTGTGACGTCACACACCGTAGGTTGTGCGCCTACCGAGGAGGCGCGATGGACACCACGAAAGTGGCCTCGGCGGTGCGCATCGGCTCCGCCCTGGGCAGCGGGGCCGCCGTGGAGTGGGGCGAGGTGTTCGACGCGCTCCGCGTCGCGTTGCCCGAACTGTGCGCCGTCCAGATCACCGGCTGGGACCCGGTGTCGCGTGGCTTCGTGGTGATGTCCGAAGACGGCTACAACCGCTCGACGAGCCGGGAACTCGCGCACGAACTGCCGAAGACCCGTTGGGGTGGCCAACTTTTCGACTCCGCCGTGCCGCTCCTGATGGACGACATGCCGCACAACTTCCGCGACTCGCCGCACTACCAGGAACGCCTGCGCCCGGCCGGCTTCGAGGACGGGCTCTCCGCGACCCTCCGCATGGGCGGCACCAGCCAGGTGGTCGGCGTGCTGCACGCCAACGCCCCGGTCCGGGGCGTGTTCGACGAGGAGGCCCGCCGCTTCGTCGCCCAGGTCGGCTCCGCGCTCGCCCGCCGGGTGGATCCGTTGCACTGCCCCACTTTCGACGCCTGGTTCGGTCCGGAGTGGACTGCGAGCTGGCTCGCTCCCGCGCACGGCCCGGTGACCGGCCGCTCCCCCGCCCCGCTGGCGGACGACCCGGCGTTGCGCGCGCTGGCGGAGTCGTTCGCGGCGCTGGGTGTGCGTACGGTGCCGTTCCTGTGGCCGGCGAAAGAAGGCTGGTTCCGGGTGCGGCTGCTCCGCGTGGTCGACGGCCCGCGCAACGGCGTCGTCGCGGCCTGCGCGCCGTTCGAGAACCCGTCCGGACTGACCGCACGCGAACTCGACATCGCCACCGGCCTGGTGGCGGGACTGTCGAACCAGGCGATCGCGGAGAGTCTGGTCGTCAGCCGGCGCACCGTGGAGACGTACGTCGAGCGCCTGCTGACCAAGCTCGACTGCCAGTCACGCGGCGAGGCGGCCGGCATCGCGGCCCGCGCGGGCTTCGTCCGCCCGTCCCCCGACCCGGCCGGGGTCGGCGCTCTGGCCCGGTTGACCAGAGGAGCCGACCCGTACTGGATCTGACACCGCGAACCAAGCCTAGAGGAACGGGAAAGGCTTTGTCCTCAACGGCCTTCGTGGGCACGATCACGCCGTGGCCTCGAACCTGGTGCAGCACTACGCCACCGCGCCCGCCGAGCACGACCGTCTACACCGGACACCGCACGGACGTCTGGAGTTCCTGCGCACCCGCGAGCTGATCCGCCGGCAGCTGACCGGTCCGGTCCGAGTACTTGATGTGGGTGGCGACAGGGGTTCACGCCGAGTGGCTCGCGGCCGACGGGCACGCCGTACACCTGGTCGACATCGTGCCATCGCACGTCGAAGTGGCGTCGGCGACGGCCGGTGTCACCGCCGAAGTGGGCGATGCCCGGCGGCTTCCGGCCGAGGAGTTGCGGGACGAGGTTGTCGCGGCCGGGTTCGGGGATGTGGCGGTCTACGGCGTGGAGGGGCCGACGTGGGCTGCGCTGGACGTCGCCGGCACGGACGGGTTCGAGGCTCGGGTGAACGCGGCGGTGCGGTGTGCGCGGTTGGTGGAGCGGGATCCGTTGCTGGTGAATGCCGGCGCGCATTTCCTGGCGTTCGGGCGGGCTTGAGCTATTCGCCCGTCGCGACGAGCACGACCTGGTTCGACGCCCGGTCCAAGTAGACCGTCGCGGACATGCGCTTGTCGGTGGACAGCCAGCCGAACTTGTCACCGGTCAGGAACGGGCCCGGCGGCAGGTGGTCGCGCAGGACTTCCACCACCGTGGGGGCATTGCCCTGTGCCGCCGGGGAGTATGCCGCGACCAGGCGTTCCACCTCGGCAGCAGGCAGGGTGACCACGGCGTCGATCCAGTAGGTCGACGGGCCCGGCACGTCGCCGCGACCGAATGTGCCGGACATCCACTTCGCCTCGGTGGCCTTGGCCAGTTCCGGGTACCGGTTGAGCAACGGCTCCAGGTCCGTCCGCAACTCTCCCGTGCCCGATTTGACCGCGGCGTCGGACGACCCGTACCCGGGCAGCACGAGGTACTCCGCCACGACCGCCCCCGCGACGGCGACCACGAACGCGATCGCCACCCCGATCACCCACCGCCGGGCGTTGGCCGACCTACCACCCATTGCCGTCCCCCTCAAGTCGTCCGCAGGCTACCGGCGTCCGCACGGCCGCCGCACAAAGCGGCACCGACTTGGAACCGAGGGAGCCGTACACCGACTATCGGGGACCGACAAGCATCACCTGAGAAAACCGAGAAGGCCCGAGCTCAATAGCGTCGGACCTTCTCAGTCGGAATCAATTCTCAGCCGTGGTGCATCCAGATGCCCTTGACTTCGGTGTACGCGTCGATCGCGTAAGGCCCCATCTCACGCCCCCAACCGCTGGAACGGAAACCGCCCCACGGTGCAGCGGCATCCGGAATGCACGGCATGTTCACGAACACCGCGCCCGCACGGATACCGTCGGCCAGCCGGTGGGCGGTACGCAGGTCGTTGCTCCACACGGACGCCGCCAAGCCGTAAGGCGAGTCGTTGACGCGGTGCAGCAGCTCGTCCTCGTCGTCGTAGCCCAACACCGCCAGGACCGGCCCGAAGACCTCTTCCCGGGCGATGGTCATGCCGTCCTGCACGGACCCGAACACGGTCGGCTGGAAGAAGTGCCCCGAACCGTCGCCGCGCGCACCGCCGGTCACCAGGTCGGCGCCCTCGGCCACCGCGCCGTTGACGTAGGACTCGACGCGGTCCCGGTGCTCGGCGCTGACCAGCGGACCGAGGTCGGTGTCGGGGTGCAGACCGGCACCGAGCCGCAGCCCGGAGGCGGCGGTGGCCAGCTTGGTGGTGAACTCGTCCTGCCGGGACTGGTCGACGTACAGCCGCGCGTAGGCGGCGCAGACCTGGCCGCTGTTGAGCAGGCCGC
>CBHFOL010000525.1:0-3882 GCA_965995405.1 uncultured Saccharothrix sp. | reverse complement strand
GTACACGCACGTGCAGCGGGCCCAGCCCGTGCTGCTCGCGCACCACCTCCTCGCACACGGCCAGGCCCTGCTGCGGGACGTGGACCGCCTGCGCGACTGGGACAAGCGCGCCGCCGTGTCCCCCTACGGCTCCGGCGCACTCGCCGGTTCGTCGCTCGGCCTCGACCCGGCCGCCGTGGCCGAGGAACTGGGCTTCGACGCGCCCGCCGAGAACTCCATCGACGGCACCGCGTCCCGCGACTTCGCCGCCGAGATCGCGTTCGTGCTGGCCATGATCGGCGTCGACCTGTCCCGGATCGCCGAAGAGGTGATCATCTGGACCACCGCCGAATTCCACTTCGCCGTCCTGGACGACGCGTGGGCCACCGGCAGCTCGATCATGCCGCAGAAGAAGAACCCCGACGTCGCCGAGCTCACCCGGGGCAAGTCCGGCCGCCTCATCGGCAACCTCACCGGCCTGCTGGCCACGCTCAAGGCCCAGCCGCTGGCGTACAACCGGGACCTCCAGGAGGACAAGGAGCCCCTGTTCGACTCGGTCGGCCAGCTGGAACTCCTGCTGCCCGCGCTGACCGGCATGATCGCCACCATCCGGTTCGACACCGCCCGGATGGCCGAGGTCGCGCCCGCCGGGTTCACCCTGGCCACCGACATCGCCGAATGGCTGGTCCGGCAGGGCGTTCCGTTCCGCGTCGCGCACGAGGCGGCCGGCGAGTGCGTCCAGGCCGCCGAGACGCGGGGCGTCGGGCTGGCCGACCTGACCGACGCCGAGTTCGCCGGCATCTCGCCCCACCTCACGCCCGAGGTGCGCGACGTGCTGACCGTGGAAGGCTCCATCGCGTCCCGTGACGCGTACGGCGGCACCGCGCCCGACCGGGTCGCCGAGCAGCTCAAACGTTTGCGCGACCGGGTCGACCTGGCCCGCCGTGGTTAGACAGCTCACCGAGCAGGAGCTGGCCGTCGACCCCGTCGACGCGGCCCGGCTCCTGCTCGGCTCGACCATCGAGAGCACCACACCGGACGGCGTGGTCGGCGTCCGGATCGTGGAGGTGGAGGCGTACCGGGGCGGCGACGACCCGGCGTCCCACTGCTACCGGGGCCGCACCCCGCGCAACGACGTCATGTTCGGGCCGGCCGGTCGCCTGTACGTGTACTTCGTGTACGGGATGCACTTCTGCGCCAACGTCGTGGCCCTGACCGACGGCGTGCCCGGAGCCGTGCTGCTCCGCGCCGGCGAGGTGGTGACCGGGGAGGAACTGGCCCGGATCCGCCGCCCCGCCGCCCGCAGCACCACCGAACTCGCCAAGGGGCCGGCGCGGCTCACGTCGGTCCTCGGCCTGGACAGCGCCCACAACGGCACCGACCTCACCGCCGGGGACGCCTCCGTCCGCCTCCTCGCCGGCGAGACCGCCACCGACATCCACGCCGGGCCGCGCGTCGGCGTGGCCGTCGCCGTGGACGTGCCGTGGCGGTTCTGGATCGACTCGCCCGCCGTCAGCACCTACCGCCGGGGCACCCGCCGCACCCGCACCGGCTAGACCTCGCCGAACACGTGCGTGCCGGGCGCGTCCTCGTCGTCACCGGCCCAGAACTCCACCCAGTGCCGGGCGAACTCGCCCTTCGAGATGTGCCCGTCCCCGTTCAGGTCCAGCCGGGCGAACGCGCCGTCGGTCGATGTCTCCGCGCCCGTCCACGCCCGGATCAGCCGGCTGTACTCCCCGGCCGAGATCTCGCCGTCGCCGTCCTCGTCCACCGCTTCGAACATCGACTCGGCGGTCGCCACCACCAGGTCCAGCATGGTGCCCAGGTTGTCCACCACGCCCAGCAGCTCGTCGAACGTGACCTTGTCGTCCCGGTCCTGGTCGGACGCCTCCAGCAGCGTCTCCCACCAGCGCATCACGAGCTCGCGCAGCCGCGCCTCACCGCCGTCGCCCCGGATCGCCACCCAGCGGTCGGTGAGCGCCTCGAAGTCTGCGCGCTCCAGGAAACCGTCGTCGTTCGCGTCCATCGCGCGGAACACGATGGAGCTCTTCCGCTTCTGCAAGTCGCTGGCCACCAGGCAAACCTGGCGTCCGCACGGCCCGGCGACAATTGCCCACCGGGGCTAATTTTCCTCACCCGAGTGAATCCCGCGGTGACCCTGGGTAGCGCCGGCCCGCGGCAGCCGTCGACGGCACCGGTCCGAACCGCTTTGACCAGGTAGGGGAGAATGGCGGCCGTGAGTGAGCACATCCTCGACGAGCTGTCCTGGCGCGGCCTGATCGCGCAGTCCACCGACCTCGACGCCCTGCGGAAGGATCTCGACGCGGGCCCGCTCACCCTCTATGCCGGGTTCGACCCGACCGCGCCCAGCCTGCACGCCGGCAACCTGGTCCCGCTGCTCATGCTGCGCCGCTTCCAGCGCGCCGGCCACCGGCCGATCGTCCTGGCGGGCGGCGCGACCGGCATGATCGGCGACCCCCGGGACAGCGCCGAACGCGCGCTGAACACCCTGGACACCGTCGCCGAGTGGGCCGGCCGCATCCGGGGCCAGCTGGAGCGGTTCGTGGAGTTCGACACCGGCGACACGGGCGCGATCGTGGTCAACAACCTCGACTGGACCGGCAACGTCTCCGTGCTGGACTTCCTGCGCGACGTCGGCAAGCACTTCTCGGTCAACGTGATGCTGGCGCGCGAGACCGTGAAGCGGCGGCTCGAAGCCGACGGCATGTCGTACACGGAGTTCAGCTACCTGCTGCTCCAGTCGCACGACTACCTCCAGCTCAACCGCAAGTACGGCACGCGGCTCCAGGTGGGCGGCTCCGACCAGTGGGGCAACATCGTCGGCGGCGTCGACCTGGTCCGTAAGGTCGACGGGAAGTCCGTGCACGCCCTTACGGCCCCGTTGGTCACCGACGCGGAGGGGCGCAAGTTCGGCAAGTCCACCGGCGGCGGCAACGTGTGGCTCGACCCGGAGATGACGTCGCCTTACGCCTGGTACCAGTACTTCGTGAACGTGGGCGATGCCGACGTGCTGCGGTACCTGCGGCTGTTCACCTTCCTCACCCAGGAGGAAATCGCCGAGCTGGAACGGCAGACGACCGAGACGCCGCACCTGCGGGCCGCGCAGAAGCGGCTGGCCGAGGAGTTCACCAACCTCGTGCACGGCGAGCGCGAGACGCAGCAGGTGATGGCGGCGAGCCAGGCCCTGTTCGGCCGGGGCGAGCTGCGCGAGCTGGACCTGTCGACGCTGGAGGCCGCGATGGCCGAGGCGCCGACCGGCGAGGTGCGGCTGGCGGACGCGCCGACCATCGTGGAGCTGCTGGTGAACTCCGGCCTGGCGGACAGCAAGGGCGCGGCGCGGCGCACCGTGAAGGAGGGTGGCGCGTACGTGAACAACGCCAAGGTCACCGACGAGGAGTGGGTGCCGGCCAAGGAGGACCTGCTGCACGGGTCGTGGCTGGTCGTGCGCCGGGGCAAGCGGAATACAGCCGGTGTGCGGGTTCAGCTGTGATCGCGGTCACACTGTTGCACGTCGGGCGGGTCGGATAGCGTGGTGGGGAGTGCTGCACGGGCTGCTGACCTGCGGTTTCGGTCCGTGCAGTAGCGCTGCGTCCCCGATTTGACCTCCGCGTCGGGTGCGTGTAACTTTCTCTCTGCCAGCGCGGAACGGGCCGGGGAAACCGGAACGGAGCGCGGCGGGTCACGAACCAAGCTCCCACGAAGTGTGGTAGAGTGGGTGACTGCGAAACGGGAAGACCCAGTCGAGGCTGCTTGATAGCCGTTCCGGCCAGGGCGTCTAGTTTCACCAACAGCTTTCTGAATGCACAAGCCTCCGATCGAGCCGTGCGAACGGTGAGTGACGATGAGCGCGTGTTCTTTGAGAACTCAACAGCGTGCCGAATA
>CBHFOL010000524.1:0-3935 GCA_965995405.1 uncultured Saccharothrix sp. | reverse complement strand
CGAGGCGATGGAGGCGTTCGCGCTGCTGTCCCGGACCGAGGGAATCATCCCGGCCATCGAGTCGGCGCACGCACTGGCCGGGGCTCTGGTCCTGGGCCGCGAGCTGGGGCCGGAGGGCCTGCTCGTGGTCAACCTGTCGGGGCGGGGCGACAAGGACATGGACACCGCGATCAAGTGGTTCGGGCTGGGAGTGGAGTCATGAGCAGGCTTGCCGGGGTGTTCGAGCAGTGCCGTGCCGAGTCACGGGCCGCGCTGATCGGCTACCTGCCCGCCGGGTACCCCACGGTCGAGGGGTCGAAGGACGTGCTGCGGACGATGGTGACGTCCGGCTGTGACCTGGTCGAAGTCGGTCTGCCGTACTCCGATCCGGTGATGGACGGGCCGACCATCCAGGCGGCGTCCGAGCAGGCGCTGCGGGGCGGGTTCCGGGTGCGGGAGCTGTTCGGCGTGGTCGAGGCGGTGGCTGCGGCCGGCGGTCGTGCGGTGGTGATGACGTACTGGAACCCGGTGCTGAAGTACGGGGTGGACGCGTTCGCGCGTGACCTCGCGGCGGCCGGTGGCCTGGGGCTCATCACGCCGGACCTGGTGCCGGACGAGGCGGAGGAGTGGTTCGCCGCGTCCGACAAGCATGATCTGGACCGGATCTTCCTGGTCGCGCCCTCGTCCACGGAGGAGCGGATCGACCTTACGGCTCGTTCGTCGCGTGGGTTCCTTTATGCGACGTCGGTCATGGGCGTGACGGGTGCCCGGGACGTGGTGTCTTCGGCGGCTCCGAAGCTGGTCGGGCGGGTGCGTGAGCACACCGACATCCCGGTTGGCGTGGGGTTGGGCGTGCGTTCGGGTGCCCAGGCGGCGGAGCTGGCGGCGTTCGCCGACGGCGTGATCGTGGGCTCGGCGTTCGTGACGGCTGTGCGTGACGACACGGTGGCCGCCCTGACCCGTGAGCTGGCCGCAGGCGTCCGCCAGGTTCCCACTCCGGCCTGACTCCACACCATCGTGTGAACCGACCTCCGGGGGCCCGATCAGCCCCCGGAATTGTCGGTGCCCATCGGGATGCTTGGGCCCATGACCAAGCCCATTCCCGATCCGACGTGTGGCACTGGCGTGCGTCGGGCTGTCTCTGGAGGTGATGCCCGGTGGCTCTACCGGCCGACTACATCCTGCCGACGCATACCGGCACCTGGACCTTGGACGACGTTCTCGCGCTGCCGGAGGACAATTCGCAACGGGTCGAGCTCATCGACGGGTCGCTCATCGTGAGCCCGTTCGGCACGGGTCACCACCAGTCGCTGATCGGCGATGTCTACGCGGCACTGCGAGCGGCCTCCCCACCCGGCCACAAAGCCACCGTGGAGCTGAACGTCGGGATGCCGAGCGGCGTCCTGCTGACCCCCGACTTCACGGTCACAACCCGGCCCGACTTCAAGGGCCGGGTGTGTCCCGCCGAGGACCTGGTCCTTGTGGGGGAGGTGGTGTCCCCCAGTACCCGGTTCAAGGACTACGGGATCAAGCGCCAGCGGTACGCCGAGGCCGGTGTGCCGTTCTACCTGGTCGTAGACCCACGGGACGACGAGGTCACCGCGACACTCTTCGAGCTGACGGCCGGGGAATACGTGGCGGCCGGGTGGAGCGAGGCGGGTGTGCTGAAGCTCGACCGGCCGTTCCCGGTAACAATCGAGCTGTCTCCGTAGGTCGATCCGGCGCACCCACTACGGTGGTTGCCGTGGTGACGACTTTCCTCGCGACGATCCCCAGTCCCGACCGGGGTGTGTGGCAGCTTGGGCCGATCCCGATCCGCGCCTACGCGCTGTGCATCATCCTCGGCATCATCCTGGCCATCTGGTGGGGCGAAAAGCGCTGGGTGGCACGCGGCGGCGTGAAGGGCGAGGTCACCGACATCGCCGTGTTCGCGGTGCCGTTCGGCCTGGTGGGCGGCCGGCTCTACCACGTCGCGACGGACTGGCACAAATACTTCGGTGAGGGCAAGAACCCCTGGGCGGCGTTCGAGATCTGGAACGGCGGCCTGGGCATCTGGGGCGCCATCGCGCTGGGCGGCCTCGGCGCGTGGATCGCGTGCCGCCGGAGGGGCATCCCGCTGCCCGCGATGGCGGACGCCCTGGCACCGGGCATCGTCACCGCGCAGGCCATCGGACGGATCGGCAACTACTTCAACCAGGAGCTGTACGGCGCTTCCACCACCGTGCCGTGGGGCCTGGAGATCTACAAGCGGGTGGACCCGGCGACCGGGTACACCGACGAGCTGGGCGGCGTGGCGCTGGACCACACGCCGATCGACATCGTGCACCCGACGTTCCTCTACGAGCTGCTGTGGAACCTCGGTGTGGCGCTGCTGATCGTGTGGGCGGACCGGAAGTACCGGCTCGGCCACGGTCGGGTGTTCGCGCTGTACGTCGCGGGCTACACGGCGGGCCGGTTCTGGATCGAGCTGATGCGCACCGACCCGGCGACGCTGGTGTTCGGGCAGCGGATCAACGTCCTCACGTCGGCCGTGGTGTTCATCGGCGCGGTCGTCGTCTTCGTGCTCGCAGCGAAGCGCGGCGACCGCGAGGTCATAGTGCGCGACACCCCGACCGACCCCGACGCGTCCGACGGCACGGCGAAGCCCGACATCGACGGCCTGTCCGGCTCCGCGGCGAAGCCAGGCGACCCGGCAGACACCCGCGACACCACCCCTTCCGCCGACACCGCCGACACCGGGACGCCTGCGGACAAGCCCGGTGCCGAGACGTCCGACGTCGGCGCATCCGACACGACGAAGGTCCCGGGCCTGGACCCGGCCGACAAACGGGGCGAGTAGCCGGCGATGCGCATCCTCGTCGTCGAGGACGACGACCGGGTGGCGCGCGGCCTGCTGACCGCACTGCGGCACGCGGGCTACGAGGTACACCGCGCGGCCACGGCGGAAGCGGCGCTGGCCGCCCCGCCCGCCGACGTGGTGCTGCTGGACCTGGGCCTACCCGACCGCGACGGCCTGGACGTGCTCCGCGAACTACGACACCGCCCCGGAACGGCGGTGATCACCGTGACAGCTCGCGGCGAGGAACGCGAACGCGTGCTGGGCCTCCGAGCCGGCGCCGACGACTACGTGGTGAAACCGTTCGGCACAGCCGAACTACTGGCCCGAATCGAAGCCGTACTCCGCCGCACCCGAGCCGCCCGGGCAGCGGCAGACGAGACCGGCCACCGCCTGACCCTGGGCCCACTGACCCTGGACCCGGCAACCCGGGAGGCGAGCGTCGACGGCGACCAGATCCCGTT
This sequence comes from uncultured Saccharothrix sp., assembly GCA_965995405.1. Lineage (GTDB taxonomy): Bacteria > Actinomycetota > Actinomycetes > Mycobacteriales > Pseudonocardiaceae > Actinosynnema. The sequence continues at coordinate 656 of CBHFOL010000524.1, read as the reverse complement.
GACCCGCAAGGAATTCGACCTGCTGGCACTCCTGGTGACCCGCGCCGGCACGGTAGTCAGCCGAGACCTGATCGTGGACCAGGTGTGGCAGGCGCACTGGGAGGCCCCGTCCCGAACCCTGGACACCCACATCGCCGCGCTGCGCGCAAAACTGGGCGACGCGATCCGCATCGAGACGATCCGCGGAGTGGGCTACCGAGCGGCAACCCACTCCTGACGACCGGAAACTCACGCGCCTACCGGAACTCGCCCGCCTACCCGAGGCTCGCCTGCCCAGGCGGAACCAACGTGCCCACCCGAAGCAACCTCACCACTGGTGGGCAACATCCAACACAACCCGCCCGGGCAACGTGAACACCCGGAACGGCAGCCGCGCCCGCACCCCGAGCCCGACCGTGGTCGCCCCCTCGAACGACCCGGCCCAAGCAACCTGCCGGAACGTCGAGTACCCGGTCACGTTCACCAATTCGGCCCGGTTCGCGAACGTATAGGTGGGGTTCCCCGCGTCGTCGTAGGCAGGCGAGAAGACGACAACCTGAAGCTTCGCCCCACCCCGCAACGGCACCAACCGTCCGGACCCGTCTTCGTACACGTCGTCCACGTACCGCACGAAGTACCCGTCGGTCTTTCAGAACGAGCGACCGGCGATCGAGACC
>CBHFOL010000523.1:0-3978 GCA_965995405.1 uncultured Saccharothrix sp. | reverse complement strand
GCCGCAGCACGTGTGCCCGCGCTACCTGGGGGGGGGCGTGGGGGGGCGGGGGCGCCGCGAGCCCCGGGGGCGGCGCGCCCCCCGCGACGGCCGCGCCACAGGCGGCGGCCCGCACGATCTACTACGAGGCGAGCCGGGCGGCGGAACTCGCGCCTCTGGTGGACCAGGCGGCGCAGATCTGGAACACCGGCGTCACGAGCGTGAAGCTGGTGAAGGGCTCCGGCGGGATCACGGTGAACACCGCCCAGAACGGCTCCGCGCCCGGCACGGCGAGCTGCGTCGGGTGCACCAGGGGCACGATCTACTTCTACCGCAACCAGATCCAGTCGTCCGGCGCGGCTCCGCTCCGGGTCGTGGTGCACGAGTTCGGCCACATCCTCGGCCTGAACCACCCGCCGGACATCGGCAACTGCGACAAGGTGATGGCCGGCGGGCGGTGCCAGAACGCGCAGCCCAACGCCCAGGAACTCGCGGCGGTGCAACGGTTCTGGGCCCGCGGCCTGGTCGCGCCGAGCACGCCGGGCAGCCGTGACGACAGCACGATCTTCGAGGCGCCGGCCCTGGTCGACGCCTGATCCCGAGAAAACATCCGACCGGTGCCCGCCCTTGCCAGCGGGGCGCGCACCGGTCGGATGTGACCATCATCCCTGGTCCGGCCGCCGACACACGGCCCGCGGCGGCCGGGTGTGAGGATGTCGGCGTGACTCCGACCTACGTGTTCGTGCACGGCTCGAACAGCAACTCCTTCACCTGGGCTCCGCTACAGCGGGAGCTCGCCCTGCGCGGACACCGCACGCTCGCCGTCGACCTGCCCGGCCACGGTTTCGGCGCGTCGTTCACCGCCGCCTACCAGGCCCCGCAGGACCTGGCGGCGCTGGCCACCGCGCCGTCCGCGCTCGCCGGCGTGCCGCTCGCCGACGCGGTGGCGCACGTGGTGGACGTGGTGCGGCGGGTCGCCGAGCACGGTCCGGTGATCCTGGTCGGGCACAGCCGGGGCGGGGTCGTCCTGAACGGTGTCGGCAACGCCGCGCCGGACCTGGTCGACCGGATCGTGTACATCTCGGCGTGGTGTTGCGTGGACCTGACGCCCGGCGAGTACATGCAGACGCCGGAGTACGCGACCAGCGCGCTCGGCGACACGGCGGGCGTCCTGGTCGGCAACCCGGTGGAACTGGGCGCGCTCCGGCTGAACTGGCGCACCGCCGACCCGGACCTGTTGGCCGCGCTCAAGATCGCGACCCTGGAGGACGGCACCGAGGCGGAGTTCCTCGCCTACCTCAACACCCTCGAACCGGACGAGAGCCTGGACGCGGGTACGTCGGAGGACCGCGCCCAGGCCGGGACGTGGGGCCGGATCCCGCGCACCTACGTCCGGCTGACCGGCGATCGCTCGATCCCGCCGGCGCTCCAGGACCGGTTCATCCGGGAAGCCGACGCGCTCACCCCGGACAACCCGTTCGACGTGCGCTCGCTGGACAGCAGCCACGTCGGCTTCCTGATCCGGCCGCAGGCGGCGGCGGATGTCCTGGCGGACCTGGCCTGACCGGAACGCCTGGGCAGCAGGAGGAATAACGACCACGGCACCCACGGCGGCAGGCACCGCCGTGGGCCCGCTGCGTACCAGCGCATTGATGGAGAAGCACTGGTCCGGGCGTTGACGGAGGTGCTGCTCGCGACTCCAGTGTAGTAGTCTCAATAACTTCAGTGCTGACCAAATATTCCCCTCGGTCGGGGAGCGCGGTCGGCTGCACCGCCAGGCGGACGACCGGGGTGTCCCCGGAACACGGCGCGGGCGGTGGGTGGTTCAGATGCGGCGGTATCCGGGGTGGACGCCCGGGGTGAGGCCCTGCTTGTCGGCGACGAGTCGGAGCAGTTCGGCCAGGTGCCGGCGCTGTTCGTCGTCCAGTGCCGAGCAGATGTCGTCTTCGTGCTCGGTCGCGGCCTGCCGGATGTGGGCCATGGTTTCGGCCGCATTGTCGGTCAGGTGCAGTTCGTAGTTGCGGCGGTCGTCGGTGCTGCGCCGGCGTTCGACCAGCCCGGCCCGGTCCAGCGGGTCGATCATGGCGGTGACGCGGCTGGGCACGACGCCCAGGTCCTCGGCCAGTGACCGCTGACTGCGGCCCGGCCGGGTGGCGATCATCCGCAGCAGTCCCACGTCGGCCGGGGTGAGGCCGAGGTCTCCGATGCGTTCGGCGAAGCGGTTCGCGGCGTGCGCGCCGAGTTGGGCGAGCAGGAACGCGACTCCACCGGGGGGTTTGCGCTGCGCGGTCACGGCGCTTATCGTACTGCACGTAGAACCATTCACAGAGATGAACCATTCACCTGAGAGAAGTGATGTTGTGACGACAACCGACTGGTTGCGCCATCCCGGCCTGGCGGGCCGGATCGCCCTGGTCACCGGCGGTTCCCGGGGTATCGGCGCGGTGACCTGCCGGGCGCTGGCCGCGAACGGTGTGCGGGTCGCGGTCAACGGGCGCGATGTGGAAGCGGTCGACCGGGTCGTCCGGTCGATCACGGAGAGTGGCGGCGAGGCGGTGGCCGTGCCGGGCGACGTGACCGACCTGGCGGTGGTCGCGGGGATCCGCGAGACCGTCGAACGCACGTTGGGGCCGGTGGAGATCCTGGCTCCGTTCGCGGGCGGCCAGGGCACTCCGACGCCGACCGTCGACCTGGACCCGGTGCGCTGGCGCGCGGTGCTGGAATCCGACCTGACCTCGGTGTTCCTCACCGTGCACGAGTTCCTGCCCGCCATGGTGGAGCGGCGGGCCGGTTCGATCGTCCTGATGTCGTCGACCGCCGGGCGGCAGCCGGGTCGGGCGAACGCGGCGTACGCGGCGGCGAAGGCCGGGGTGGTGATGTTCGCCCGGCACTTGGCGGCCGAGGTCGGCCGGGACGGCGTGCGGGTGAACTGCCTCACGCCGTCGGCGGTGCGCAACGACCGGATGCGGCAGATGCCGCCCGATCGGCTGGCGCTGCTGGCCGAGTCGTTCCCGCTCGGTCGGGTAGGTGTGCCCGAGGATGTCGCGCAGGCCGTGCTGTACCTGGCGTCGCCCGCGTCGTCCTGGGTGACGGGTGCGACGTTGGACCTGACCGGTGGGCGGGTGGCCGCGTGACCACCACGTTGCCGCGTGTCCGGGCCGGTCTGCCGCTGGGTCTGCTCGCCGTCGCGTTCATGGCGTTGTTCCTGGTCGGGCTGGTGCTGGGGATCGTGCTGGCGGGCGGGACGCCGTTCCCGTCGCCGTTCGGTGCCGCCGACGCCATCACGGCGTACTTCCGCGACCAGCAGACGGCGGTGCGGGTGGGGGCGTTCCTCCAGTTCGTCGCCGTGGTGCCGCTGTCGCTCTACACGACCGCCGTCGCGGCCCGGCTGCGCGGTCCGGGCGCATCGGTCGCGTTGGCCGGCGGGTTGGTGGCGTCGGTGTTCCTGGCGTGTTCGGCGTTGGTGAGTTGGGTGCTGTCGCGTCCGGAGGTGGCGACCGAACCGGTGTTGGTGCGGGCGTTGCAGGACTTGGCGTTCATCACCGGCGGGCCCGGCCACATCGCGCCGCTGGGGCTGCTGGTCGGGGGCATCGCGCTCGGTGCTCGCCGGTTGCCGCGTTGGCTGGTGACGGTCGGGCTGGTCATCGGTGTGGTGGCGGTGCTGTCGACGCTCACTCTGCTGTTCCCCGAGGCGGCGTACCTGCTGCCGATCGCCCGGTTCACCGGGTTGATCTGGCTGGTCGCCGCCGGTTTCTTGCTGCCGCGCAACGACATTCGAGACGGAGAGAACTCATGACCGATCCGATGCTGCACAAGCTCGTCCGGTTTCAGCAGCCCGAGAAGTCGGTGCCGTTCCTGGCCGGGGCGGACGATGCCCGGGTGGCCGCCGTGTTCGGGATCGATGTCGACACCTACTTGGCGATCCGGGCGGATTTCGACCGCCAGGTTGGGGAGGCCGCGGAGGTTCTGCTGGCCCGGCCGGGGTTCGCGGAGGCGGTG
>CBHFOL010000522.1:0-4003 GCA_965995405.1 uncultured Saccharothrix sp. | reverse complement strand
CGAAACGCCCCGGAACCCCCGGTGTCGGTGGGTTCGCCGGGGCGTCTTGCGTGTCGGCCGAACGTCAGTTGATGACAGCCAGCACGTCGCGGGCGGAGAGGATGAGGTACTCCTCGCCGTTGTACTTGACCTCGGTGCCGCCGTACTTGGAGTAGATGACGACATCGCCGACAGCCACGTCCACGGGGACGCGGTTGCCCTTGTCGTCGATCCGGCCGGGGCCGACCGCGATGACCTTGCCCTCCTGGGGCTTCTCCTTCGCGGTGTCCGGGATCACGAGGCCGGAGGCCGTCGTGGTCTCGGCCTCGCTGGCCTGCACGACGATCTTGTCTTCGAGCGGCTTGATGTTCACGCTCACCGGGCTGACCTCCACGGTCGTCGAAAGCGTTGGCAGGTTGCGTTTACGGCTCCTGCCACCCCGCCGTCGCGGGGGTCGGGGCGGTTGCTGGTGCCGTGCAGCTAGCACTCTACCCACGCGAGTGCCAACGCTTCAACGAACCCCGGTTACTCCTCTCGGACGGTGAGCCGCGCCACGCCCCTCAGGTCGGCGTCGAACTGCGCGAAACCGCGCTTCAACGCCGCCGACGCGCCCCGCATGGCCACCTCACGGGCCTTCCCGTCGAACTCGGCCTTCTCCTCCGGATAGGGGAACGCGTTCCGCAGACTGAGAAGCGCGCCACCCACGGCGATGTCCGCCAGCGGCCCGAGGTCCAGCCACGGGATGGGCGGGTTGTCCGGCTTGCCCGCCAACGGACCCCACGGGTCCAGCCACGGCACGAGCCGGGGCTCCAGCTCGATGACGATGTCGATGATCCAGTGCAGCGTCTGGCACGCGCTCGCCAGCCGGCCCAGCACGTCACGGGCGTGCACGCCGATGTGGAACAGCTCGCTCAGGTGCACCTTGTCGACGGTCAGCTCGGGCTGCATCAGGGTGGCCTCGACCAGCCGGTCCGACCAGATCAGGTCCCACCACAGCCTGGAGCGCATACAGGTCACCCGCTCCGGCGGCGCGATCCACACCCCGACGTTGACGTAGTACTCCTTGATCTTGTCCAGCGCGGCCCGGCCGGACGCCGAGCTGAGGAAGCCGTCGTGCTTGGACGCGTGCGTGCCGGGCGTCCCGGCGAAGTCGTCGAAGATGCCGCCCTCGACCACGCCGATCAGGTTCACGTTCACGAAGTGGTGCCAGGTGGAGTCGGTGACGACCCGACCGACGCCGGCGCGGTGGCCGTCGTAGGTGGACACCACGCCGAAGCTGTGCGCCTGGGTGGGCTGCTTGAGGAACCCGCCGCCGTTCTGGGACGCGGTGTTGCCCGCCGGGACGTGGCCCCACGCCACGATCTCCGGCGACACCTGGCCGGAGCCGTCGGTCGCGTTCGGGTACTCCGGGGAGCCGTCGCGGCAGTTGCCGGCCAGGCTCGCCGGGACCCTCGTCTCGCCCTCGTGCGGGTGGTCCGGGAACACGTCGATGCGGCCGAGCCGGCTGCACATCACCGGGTGCGGGTAGCGGGCTTCCCGGAGCAGGCCCGCGTACGTGCTGTAGAGCCTGAGGTCGAGCTGCTGCGGGATGTCGTCGCTCTGGTCGCTGAACTGGGAGCCGGCGTCGTGGCCGATCCGGTTGGAGTCGTTGCGGCGGGCGGTGCTCATGCCGACCTCGCCGATGCCGAAGTCGGTCCAGTGCCGCATGTTGCGGATCCGGTCCACCGAGCCGCCGAGGCAGATGCCGAGCGTGCCGTGGTCGCCGGTGGCGAACAGGCCGCCGCCCCGGTTCATGTGGGCGGTCAGCGCGTTGAGCTCGGCGTCGCCGAGCCGGCCGGCCGGGAAGCGGGCCGGGTTGGCCTGGCGGTTCGGGTAGCCGGCCTGGTTGTAGTTGGTCTCGATGCCGAACAGCCACACCTGGTCGTACATGGTGGACGTGAAGTGGTTCGGGTCGTCGAACACGAAGCCCTTGATGCTGCGCACGACACCCGGCGCGCCCTGCATGACGGCGGCGTTGGACACCCCGGAGCGGAGGTGCGCGACGGTGAGCTGGAAGCGCACGTAGCTGCGGCCGTCGTTGACGAGGACGTTCACGAACGTCTGGAGGCCGAAGTCGCCGAGGCCGAAGTCCAGGTTCCCGTCGGTGACCAGGAGGACCTTGACGGTGCAGGGCCTGCGCCACGGGAAGAAGGCCAGTTGGTCCTCCAGGTACTGCTTGCGGCGTCTGTCGACCAGGTCGAGGAGTCGTTGGTTGCCGGTGCCGATGCCGTCCATGGGAAGCTCGCAATCTGCTCAAAAGGGGCGGCGGATGCCCTCTCGTGTCTGGCGGAGTGCGCTACCCGGCCGGGAATACCGGCGGTCTGCCTGCCTCTTTCCGGAATACCGGAGTTCACCCGAACGCCAACATCGTGCGCGACGGTCTGGGCCATGACCTCCCTGACACGACGTTCCCTGCTGGTCGGCGGCGTGGCCCTGGCCACCGTGGGCGCGGGCTTCGCCAAGCTCGACAACCCCTTCACGCTGGGCGTGGCCTCCGGCGACCCGAGCCACGACGGCCTGGTGCTGTGGACGCGGCTCGCCCCGAACCCGCTGAACGAGGACGGCCTGGGCGGGATGCCGAACCGGGTCGTGCCGGTGCACTGGGAGCTCGCCGAGGACGAGCGGTTCCGGCGGGTCGTCCGGCGCGGCGTGGAGATCGCCCGGCCGCAGTCGGCGCACAGCGTGCACGTCGAGCCGTTCGGGCTGCGGCCCGGCCGCGAGTACTTCTACCGGTTCCGGGCGGACAAGCACGTCTCGCCGGTCGGCCGGACCCGCACCGCGCCCGAGCCGTGGTCCATCACCCAGGACCTGACCATGTGCTTCGCGTCCTGCGCGCACTACGGCGAGGGCTACTTCACCGCGTACCGGCGGCTCGCCGAGGACCACCCGGACGTGGTGCTGCACCTGGGCGACTACCAGTACGAGTACGCCGGCGACCCGGACGACGTGCGGACCGTGCTCGGCCCGGAGACCCGGACGCTGGCCGACTACCGGCTGCGGCACGCCCAGTACAAGACCGACGCCGATCTCCAGTTCGCGCACTCGGTCGCGCCCTGGGCCGCGGTCTGGGATGATCATGAAATTGAAAACAACTGGGCGGACGAGGTGCCGGAGCAGCCGGACCCGAACTTCGCGCAGCGGCGGGCGGCGGCGTTCCAGGCGTACTACGAGAACATGCCGCTGCGCCGGGGTGCGCGGCCCAACGGGATCGACATGCAGCTGTACCGGCGGCTGCGGTGGGGCAACCTGGCGACGTTCCACATGCTCGACACCCGCCAGTACCGGGACGACCAGGTGTGCGGCGACGGGTGGAAGACGTGCGCGGACGCCGGGTCGCCGACCCGGTCCATCACCGGCGCGGAGCAGGAGGCGTGGCTGCTGGACGGGTTCCGCCAGTCCCGGTCGCGTTGGGACGTGCTGGGGCAGCAGGTGTTCTTCGCCGAGCGCGACCGCAAGGACGGCCCGGTGAAGGAGGTCTCGATGGACGCGTGGGACGGCTACCTGGCGTCCCGGGACCGGGTCACCGCGGGCTGGGTGGACGCGCGGGTGCGCAACACCGTCGTGCTGACCGGTGACGTGCACGCGGCGTACGCGGCGGACATCAAGGCCGACTGGAACGACCCGGCGTCGAAGACCGTGGGCACCGAGCTGGTGTGCTCGTCCATCACGTCGGGCGGCGACGGCAACGACACCGTCGACAAGACCCAGCTGCGGCTCAACCCACACCTCAAGCTGCACAGCCGGCGGCGCGGGTACGTGCGGACCCGGTTCACGCGCGACGAGATGCGCGCCGACTTCCGCGCGCTGCCGTTCGTGTCGAAGCCGGGTGCGGAGGCCACCACGCTCAAGTCGTTCGTGGTGGAGGACCGCAACCCCGGCCAGAACCCGTTGTGACACCCCGGCGCGGGGCGGGGTAGATTCACCCCACGTCCACCGAACTCGCTGGATCGTCACCACGGAGCGCTTTCACACCAGGAAGAGGAAG
>CBHFOL010000521.1:0-4023 GCA_965995405.1 uncultured Saccharothrix sp. | reverse complement strand
GAACCCCCTCCGGTACGTGTTGCGTAATCTGCAACGACCATTTCATGGGAAGCAACGGAGATGCTAGTGTCCGAATCGGCAAGCGGTCTAGACCAGATCGGCCCAGGTCCGGACGGCATCGGCGGAGAGCGGAGCGGCCCACCCGCCGGGTCGGACCGCGCTCCCGACGTGGAATCCGGACGCCCCGATCGCCTTCAGCGGGGTCACCTGCTCCCGCTTGAGGCCGCCGCCGACCAGCAGGGCCACCTCGTCCTGCCGGGCCGCGAGCCGTTCCAGCACCTCGAAGCCGTCGGCGACGCCGCGCGGGGAGCCGGACGCGAGCACCGTGTCGCAGCCCAGGCCGGCGACCACGCTCCAGGCGGCCTCCGGGTCGGCGGAGTTGTCCAGCGCGCGGTGGAACGTCCACTTGCAGCCGTCGAGTTCGGCGAGGACCGCACGGCAGGCGTCCTCGTCCACCCAGCCGTTGCCGTCGAGGAACCCGAGGACGAACTCGGACACCCCCACCTCCCGCAACGCCACCGCATCACGCCGCAGCCGGTCGATGGAGCCGGGCGCGAACCCCGGCGCGTCGCGCAACATGACGCGGACCGGCAGGTCGGTGGCCGCGAGCACACTGCGGGCGAGTTCGGGAGACGGCGTCAGCCCGTCCGCCGCCATGTCGGTGACGAGTTCGAGCCGGTGCGCCCCACCGGCCTGGGCGGCGACAGCGTCGGCCGCGTCGAGAGCGATGACCTCAAGCATGGTCTGGACCATAACGGCCCCGCTCCGCCAACTCACCCCACCCGCCGAACCCACCGCCGCCAGGCGGCGCGGGTCACCGGGCGTGTACGTGATCGCGGATTTCGCGGCGGGCTCCGCCGTAGCGCCACACCTCGACCACGATCCAGGCGACGCACGCGGCGGTCAGCAGGCCCAGTGCCGCCCAGGCGGGCACCAGCAGTGCCACCGGGGTCAGGGCCGCCAGGGCCACCGCCGCCGCGGCGCGCACCTTGTTCACCGTGCCGAGGTTGCGCAGGCGGAAACCCAGGTGGCCCAGGATGTACAGGATCACGCCGCCGTACAGCGCGTACGGGCCCACGCCGTGCAGGTGCTCGTCGGGGCTGTGGCCGTCCGCGCCCGCCAGGTAGTTCATCGTCTTCTTCAGGCCCAGCGCCAGCAGCACGATGCCGGCGATCATCGGCAGGTGCAGGTAGGTGAACGAGTCCCTGGCCAGCGCCGCCCGCCTCGCACCGCTCGCCTCGTGCAGCACCTTCTCCGCGACCGGCGCGACCACGTCGAAGTACGCCCACCACAGCGCCGCCGCGATCACCAGCCCGCAGACGATCCCGTACACGATCGGCCACGACACCGGCAGGTCCGCCACGCCCGCGCCGACCGCCACGATCGACTCGCCCAGCGCGATCAGCACGATCAGCGCGTACCGCTCCGCGAAGTGCACCGCCGACTGCACCCGCCACCCGGACACCCCGGTCAGCAGCACGCCGCCGTAGTCCACCACCAGCGCCGACGCCCACAGCCCGGTCTGCACCGCCCCCGACGTGAACGACGCCGCCACCAGGAGCGCCGTGCCGGCCAGCATCGGGGCGGCGGTCACCGCCAACTGGCGGCGCAGGCTCCGGTCACCGCCGGAGAACCGCCAGTACGCCGCCAGGTGCAGGACCCGCACCACCAGGTAGCACGCGGCGAACACCAGCGGGCCGGGCAGGCCGCCCGGCAGGTCGTCGAACGCCTCCGGGATGGCGACCGACGCCACCAGCATCACGGCCATCGCCGCGAACAGCACGACCCGCGCGCCGTCGTCGTCCGCGTGCACCCGGTTGCCCAGCCACGAGTAGCAGCACCAGCACCACCACAGGATCGCCAGCAGCAGCATCCCGCGCAGCACGCCCCCGGCCGTCGGGTCGGCCGCCATCAACTGGGTGACCTGGGTGATCGCATACACGAAGACCAGATCGAAGAACAGTTCGAGCGGCGTCACCCGCGCGCCCTCGTGGACCACCCGGGCCCGGCCTGTGGACATGATCGGCAGTGTGCCGGATGCCGCTACGGACGGCAGCGGGCTTCGCTGACAGTGAACTGTTAACGACCCGGCGTGTATCCACCGTAGAACTACTCACTCCTTTCTCATGACCGGCCCTCGACCACCGGGAGGCGTCTCGTGACAGAACCCGAGGAAATCGACGGCGGCCGGACCACTGACCACTAGGGGGAGGGGGCGGTGCCCGGTCGGCTTCGAGGGGTGCCGATCGGTCGCCGCCCGTGATGGAGGAGGGGCGGTCCGCGGTGCGAGGGGGGCATCGCGGACCGCCGCCGCGGTTCGGACCGCGGTGTGTGACGATCAGCTTCGGCTGGGGGATGTCGAGGAGGAGGTGACGACGTGGGAGATCTGCGCACGGCCGGTGAGCGCCCACCGTGGGAGGGTCTGGACGGGACGGATCGGCACGCTGCCTGTGTCGTCGCCGCCCGCGACGGCGACCGCCGGGCCCTGGACGTGCTGGTGGCCGACCTGACACCGCTGGTCTGGCACGTCGCACGAGGTCACGGGCTGGACCGCAGCACCGCCGAGGACGTGGTGCAGACGGTCTGGCTCGCGCTGCTGCGCCACCTCGACCGGCTGATCGAACCCCGCGCGCTGGCGGGGTGGCTCGTCGTGGCCACGCGCCGCGAGGCCCAGCGCACCTGGACTCCGGCCCGTCGGGAAGCAGCGCTGTCCGACGAGCTGGCGGAACAACTGGAAAGCGAATACGGGCTGCCGGAAGACGCGGCCCTGGTGGACGACCGGGACCACCGGTTGTGGCGGGCGTTCGGCCGCCTGTCGCAGAAGTGCCAGGAGCTCCTGCGGCTCACCGTGCTGGCCGGGCGGGCGGAGTACCGCGCGGTCGCCGAAGCTTTGTCCATGCCGCGCGGCAGCATCGGCCCGACCAGGGGCCGGTGCCTCACCATGCTGCGCACACATCTCGACGCGGAAGGAGGATCGCGGTGAACGACATCGACCCGCGCGATGACCGCAGAGGCCAAGAGGACACCGCTGTCCTCACCGAGCTGAACCGGTTGGTGTACGAACTCGACGCCCCGCCGCCCGGACTGGTGGAACGCATCCAGTTCGCGGTGGCCCTGGAGAACCTCGACGTGGAGGTCGCCCGGTGGGAACGGGCCGGGTCGTTCGCGGGGGTGCGCGGCGGCAACCCCGGCACCATCACGTTCACGGTCGACAACCTGACCCTGATGGTCAACTTCACGCCGAGCGGCGCGCGACACCGGATCGACGGCTGGCTCGTACCCGCCGGTGAGCACACGGTCGAGGTACGGGTGGCCGAGCACGAGTCGAGCACCACGAAGGCCGACGACGGCGGTCGGTTCGTACTCGCCGACGTGCCCACCGGCACCACCCAGATCGTCGTGCACCTGGTCAACTCCCGGGGCGAACCCGGCCGGACCGTGGTGACACCCACAATCATGCTGTAGCGCACCCACTCCGCACACACGCTGCACAAGCCGAAAGGCCCGGTCCGCAGGGACCGGGCCTTTCGAGTTCTTGCTGGTCTTGCCGAGCGCTATCTCAGAAGTCCATGCCACCGGCGTCCGGGACGGCCGGCGCAGCGCCCGCCTTCTCCGGCTTGTCGGCCACGACGGCCTCGGTGGTCAGGAACAGGGCCGCGATCGACGCCGCGTTCTGAAGCGCCGAACGGGTGACCTTCGTCGGGTCCGGCACGCCGGCCGCGAGCAGGTCCTCGTACACACCGGTCGCGGCGTTGAGGCCGTGGCCGACGGGCAGGCCCTTGACCTTCTCCACCACGACGCCGCCTTCGAGGCCGGCGTTGATGGCGATCTGCTTGAGCGGAGCCTCGACGGCGACCTTGACGATGTTCGCGCCGGTCGCCTCGTCGCCTTCCAGCTTCAGGCCCGCGAACGCGGCCTCGGCGGCCTGGAGCAGGGCCACGCCGCCACCGGCGACGATGCCCTCTTCCACGGCGGCCTTGGCGTTGCGCACCGCGTCCTCGATGCGGTGCTTGCGCTCCTTGA
>CBHFOL010000520.1:0-4023 GCA_965995405.1 uncultured Saccharothrix sp. | reverse complement strand
CCCGCTTGTCCCGCGCCTGCAGTCGCGCCCGCGTAAGCCGGGGTGGGGCATGGGGCGCCGTCGACGGGCTCGTTCACGCCTCGTCCTCGCTCATACGTCGCTCATGCGTCGTCCAGGCCCGAAAGCTGCTCGATCACGTACGGCACCAGCGCGGACAGGGTGGCCATGCCGTCCCGCACCGCCGCGCGCGAACCGGCCAGGTTCACCACCAGGGTGCTGCCGGACACCCCGACGAGGCCACGCGAGATGCCCGCGTCGACCGCGCCGGCGGCCAGACCCGAGGCACGAAGGGCTTCGGCGATGCCCGCGATGGGCCGGTCCAGCACGCCCTGTGTGGCGTCGGGCGTGACGTCACGCGGCGACACGCCGGTGCCGCCGACGGTGACCACCAGGTCCACGCCACCGATGACCGCCGTGTTGAGCGCGGCGCGGATGCCCACGACCTCCCCCTCCACCGCGACGGTGCCGTCGACGATGAATCCAGCTTCCTCCAACAGCTCTGTGACCAGCGGTCCCGTGCTGTCGTCGTGCTCACCGTGCGCCACCCGGTCGTCCACGATCACGACGAGGGCGCGTCCCAGGCGCTGCGCGCTGCGTTCCATGCGGATCACCGTAGCCAATCGGCGGATCTGACGGTTCCACGACATCACGCTGCCACAGCCGACCACCTCCCGCCGGCACCCCGACTTCGGTGCCGTGCGAGTTCTTCCTCACCGACATCGCCACGCCCGGCCGCCCCTGCCGAGTCAGGGTGTGCCCACTGTGGTCCGCCGAGACCCGCCATGCCGCCCTGCCACGAGCCCCGCCCTGCCGCGAGCCGCCGTCGGAGGCGGATGGATGCCGTTGGCACCATTGGGGACGCCACCGGACGCCTCAGGCCGTCCGCAAGGGCTCGCTGAGGGGCAAGCGCACCTCGAACCGGCAGCCGGGACCGTGGTTGTGGGCGGCGATGGTGCCCTCGTGGGCTTCAACCAACCCGCGTGCGATCGCCAGGCCCAGGCCGCCGCCGACCGGTTGGCGGCTCGGCGTCCCCCGGAACGCCACCTCGAACACTCGCGGCAGGTCGGCCTCCGGAATGCCGCCGCAGCCGTCGTCCACCCGCAACAGCGCCTGCATCCCCTCCACGTCCACCCGCACCGCCACCGTCCCGGACGGCGGGGTGTGCCGGATGGCGTTGGACAGCAGGTTGCGCACCACCCGCGCCAGCTCCGGATCCGACCCGAGCACCACCGGCCAGGTCACGGCGTCGGCCCGCAGTTCGACGCCCTTCCGCGCCGCGACCGGCCGTTCCGCCGCCACCACCTCGCTCACCACGTCCGCCAACGGCACCTCGGACAACGTCAGCCGCAGCGCCCCCGCCGTGATCCTCGACAGCTCGAACAGGTCGTCCACCATCCCGGACAGCTTCGCCGCCTCACCGGAGATCCGCCCGGCGTAGTCGGCGACGTCGGCGGGCCGCGCCACGACACCGTCGGACAGCGCCTCCGCCATCGCCCGGATACCGGCCAGCGGCGTGCGCAGGTCGTGGCTGATCCACGCGACCAGCTCCCGCCTGGACGCCTCGGCGGCACGTTCCCGGGCCCGCGCCTCGCGTTCCCACACACTGCGCCGCGCCAACGACCGTCCCGACAGCACCGCCGCCGGCACCGTCACCACCGCCACCAACAGGCACACCAGCAGCGTGGTGACCAACGTGGACGTGAACATGAACCCGCTGACCGCGAGCACACCACCGATGGTCGCCACCACCGGCACGATCGCCAGCACCGTCAGCGCCGTCGCCAGCGACCCGCCGACCAGCCGCCGCATCAGCAGCGCCCCGAGCACCGCCAACGGCAGCGAGAACAGCACCGCGTACGGGAGGATGTGCGAGATCTCGGTCAACATCACGGACACCCGTCGTACCGGTAGCCGACGCCCCACACGGTCGCTATCCGCACCGGCCGCGCCGAGTCGACCTCGACCTTCTCCCGCAGCCGGCGCACGTGGACGGTCACCGTCGACTGGTCGCCGAACTCCCAGCCCCACACCTTGGACAGCAGCTCGGTCCGCCCGAACGCCCGTCCCCGGTGGGTCAGGAAGAACACCAGCAGGTCGAACTCACGGCTGGTCAGCGCCAACTCGCCGCCGTCCAGCCACGCCGACCGCGCGCCGACGTCCACCCGCAGGTTCCCGTCTACCAGCTCGGACGCGGTCCGCGCGGCCACCGCCCTGGACCGCCGCAGCACGGACGTCACCCGCAGCGCCAGCTCGCGCGGGCTGAACGGCTTGGTCACGTAGTCGTCCGCGCCGAGCTGGAGCCCGGCGATCCGGTCCTCCTCCTCACCCAGCGCGGTCAGCATCACGACCGGCACCGCGCTGCGCGTCCGGAGCCGGCGGCACACCTCCAGGCCGTCGACGCCGGGCAGCATCAGGTCCAACACCACCAGGTCCGGCTCGCGCTCGGCGATCCGCCGCAGCGCGTGCTCGCCGTCGCCGACCAGTTCCACCTCGTGCCCGGCCAGTTCCAGGTACCGGCGCACCACGTCCCGCACCGTCTCGTCGTCGTCCACGACGAGCACCCGCCCGGTCTCGTTCATCAGCTCACCAGTTCGTCAGCAGGAGATCGTCGCCCGCAAACACTGTCCCGCCCGCCACGCACTACAGCGCGCCGAGGACACCACGAGCCACCCGGAGAACGGTAGCCGGCTCCGCTCCATTCGCGATCCTGTGGCAGCCGCACACCTGCCCACCCGACGCCAGACCAGCCCACCTGCCAGGCTGCTCGACGCGCGCGATCCCCGCAGTCCGGCCCGCTCTCACCGAAAACCCTTGGCGGGCAAAGTGAAGCGGGCAACGTGAAACCGCATCCCGGCAGGTGAGGGGCGGCCTGCCGGAATGCGGCCTCAGCACCGGCTCGGGGCACACGAGCCGGGGTCTGGGAGGGTTACCTGAGTTCGACGGGCTGGCTGCCCAACGTCACGTCGACCGTGCGGCCACCCACGCTGAGCTGCACCTTCTCGCCGGGCGCACGAGACCTGACGGCCGCCACCAACGCATCCGAGCTGTCGATGGCCCGATCACCGAACTTGGTGATCACCTCGCCGGCCTTCACGCCCGCCTGCTCGGCCGCGCCACCCGGCGTCACCTCGCGGACCAGCGCACCGCCGTCCCGGTTGTCGCCGACCTGCACGCCCAACACGGTCTGCGTCGCCTTGCCGGTCTCGCTGAGTTCCTTCGCGGTCCGCCGGGCCTGGTCGACGGGGATGGCGAAGCCGATACCCACCGAACCGCCCTGCGACGACTGGGTGCGGTTGGGGCTGTAGATGGCCGAGTTGATGCCGACGACCTGGCCCCGCATGTTCACCAGCGGTCCGCCGGAGTTGCCGGGGTTGATCGCCGCGTCGGTCTGGATGGCGTTCAGCACGGTCGCCTGGCTGCCGCCCTCGCCACCGGCCCGCACCGGGCGGTTCAGCGAGCTGACGATGCCCGACGTCACCGTGCCGTTCAGGTCGAACGGCGAGCCGACCGCCACCACCTGCTGCCCGATCCTCAGGTCACCGGAGTTGCCCAGTTCGGCGGTGGCCAGGCCGGACACGCCGTCCGCCTTGACCACGGCCACGTCCGACGTCGGGTCGCGCCCGACGATCTTGGCGGCGGCCGACTTGCCGTCCTGGAACTGGACCTTGATCTGGCCGCCGTTCGCGGCCGACTCCACCACGTGGTTGTTGGTCAGGATCAGACCGTCGGAGCTGATCACGAAACCCGACCCGGCACCGCCTTCGACCTGCACCTGCACCACCGTCGGCAACACCTTCTGCGCCACCTGCTCGATGGAGCCCTCCGACGGGTTCCCGGTGTGCTGCGCGGGCGGTGCCGCGTTCAGCGCGTTGGTCACCGGCCCGGACCTGTCGGCCGCGCGGTAGCCGAGGTAGCCACCCACACCGCCCGCGACGCCCCCGACGGCGAGCACGAGCGCGGCGACTCCCGCGACGACTTTCCCGCGGCCCCGATTCCGCGGTGCGGCGACCGCAGGTCCGGCCG
>CBHFOL010000519.1:0-4027 GCA_965995405.1 uncultured Saccharothrix sp. | reverse complement strand
GGGAGCAGGCCGCGCCGACGGACACGGTCGCGGCGAGCAACGACGAGTCGGTCGCGGCGATCGGGCTGTCCGCCACGCTGTCCCGCAGCCTGCGCGCGATGTCCGCCAGGTCCGCCGGCCGCACACCGGGCGCGAGCAGCGCGAACTCCTCGCCGCCGTACCGGGCCACCACGTCGCCCGCGCGGGCCGCCCGCCGCAGCCGGTCCGCGATCTCGATCAGCACCTGGTCACCCGCCGGGTGGCCGTGGCCGTCGTTGATGGACTTGAACCGGTCCACGTCGGCGATGAACACCGCCACCGAACCACCCGCGCGCCGCGCGCGTTCGACCTCGATCGGCAGCTGTGACACGAAGAACCGCCGGGTGTGCAGGCCGGTCAGCGCATCGGTGATGGCCAGCCGCCGCTGGCCCGCCACCAACGCCGCCAGGCGGGCGATCACCAGCACGAACAGCATCGCGCACGCCCCCGCCACCACCGGGATGTCGCCGAACCGGCCGGAAGCGTGCAGCACGACCAGCATCGCGGGCGCGGTGAGCGCGGCGACGCACAGCGCGGCGATCCGCAGCGGCCCCAGCACGTTCTCGCGCGCGGCGGTCGGCTCGGCGACCGCGGACATGGTCGGGTGCAGCGCCGCCGCGCCCAGCGCGAGGTTGCCGCCCAGCCAGATCGCGTCCAGGAAGTTGCCCGCGTGGTAGGTGCCGTTGAGCTGCTGCAACACGTACAGGGTGTCGGCGGTGAGGATGGCCAGCAGGTTCGCGGCGAGCAGCACGAACGACCCGGACCGCTTGCCGGTGCCCATGAACAGCCGGATCGCCACCGCCAGCATCGCCAGGTCCATCACCGGGTAGCCGACGGACGCGAGCGTGGCAGGCAGCGGCTGGTCCAGGCGGGCGCGGGGACCGATCAGGTACAGCCAGGACAGCATCGCGGCCACGACCGCGAGCACGGAGGCGTCCAGCACGCTCTGGAAGTCGCGGCCGGGCGTGCGGCGGCGGATCAGCAGCACCAGCGCGGCCACCGTCAGCGGGTAGTGGCTCAGGTAGAAGACGTCGGCGGGGGAGGGGAACCCGGTCCGGTCGAGCAGGTAGTGGTTGATGTAGAACGTGCAGTCCGCCACCGAGTACACGACCTGGCCCAAGCCCAGCAGCAGCCACGGCAGCCGCGCGCCCGTCCGGGCCCGCCGCAGCGCCGCCCACAGCACGACGGCCGCCGCCGACGTGCTGGTGAGGCAGTACATCACCACGCGCGCCCCGATGCCGAAGCCCTCGCGTGGAATCGCGTAGTAGACGCCGATCGCCACCAGCCCGGCCGCGAGGTAGCCGAGCCAGGCCCTGCCCGGGGCCGGGCGTGGGCCGTTCGCATTCATCGATGAACTCCGCGATGTCGCCTGGTGTAGCGGGGTGGACGGCGGTGGCGGGACCTGCCGCTGCTGGATCATGCCGTACCCGCTCGATGTGGGGATAGCGAGGGTTGTTGGTCCATTCGTGGTAATCAGTGAATAGGGGTACGGCCGTTCCGGCGCTGTTTTCCCAGGTGGTAGCGCTGCACCCGGCGAATATGACGACGTTCTCTCATGTTTTCCGGCCAATTCCCGGTGAGTCGGAAAAGCCGGCGATCATTCCTTGGAATATTTCACTCTATAACTTCAGTGCAGACTGAATCCAGTCAACGGTCCGGGGCGTTTCGGCAATCCGGCCGCCGGACTTTGCCGCCACCACGCACCAGCGCCACGGGAACCGGCGCGACGGCCGCCACCGCCTCGGCCCAGCCACCCGCTGCCGGACCGGCGTCGTCGGGCACCACGACCAGGCCGGCCCGCCGCGCCGCCGTGTGCACGGTGCCGTGGGTGAGCGACCGGTCGACCACCACGGTCACGTCACTGTCCACCCCGGCCCGGGTGGCACATTCCTGGGCCGCTTCGAGTTCGTCGTCACCGATACAGCAGCCCGGCCTGGGGCGCGCTGAACCCGAACAGCCGGGCGGCCCACGCGGCGAGCGCCTTGCCGCCGAGACAGGCGACGAGCAGGGCGCGTTTCACGCGGCGTCGCGGACGGGTCGGAGGATGGCGCGGCCGACGAGTTCGACCAGCAGGCCCGCGCCGAGGCCGATGGCCGCGCCGACGAGCAGGCGTTGCGGTGTGACGGCGAGCAGGAAGATGCCGGTGCCGAGGGCGGGCACGGCGAGGATGAGCGCGATGACGCCGGCGAGGCTCGCGAGGAGCGCGATCTTCCAGCGGGTGAACGGGCGGGCGAGCAGGGACAGCGTCCACAGCGAGGCGATGGCGACCACGATGGTGGCGACGGTCTGCGACGCGGGTCGGCCGGCGTTGGGTTCCAGGCCCCGGATGGTGAGGTAGCCGGCGTAGGCGGCGAGGCCGATGACGGCTCCGGTGGGCACGGCCAGGCGCAGCACGCGGCCCAGGAAGCCGGGGACGTAGCGGCGGCGGTTGGGTGCCAGGGCGAGGATGAAGCCGGGGATGCCGATGGTGGTCGCGGAGATCAGGGTGAGCTGGATGGGCGCGAGCGGGTAGGCCAGCGACGTGGCGACGACGATCATGGCGAGGACGAGCGAGTAGACGTTCTTGACCAGGAACAGGTTCGCGGCGCGTTCGATGTTGGCGATGACCCGGCGGCCTTCGGCGACGACGTCCGGCAGGTGGGCGAAGCGGCTGTCGAGCAGCACGAGCTGGGCGACCGAGCGGGTGGCCGCTGCCCCGTTGCCCATGGCGACGCCGATGTCGGAGTCCTTGAGCGCCATGGCGTCGTTGACCCCGTCGCCGGTCATGGCGACGACGTGGCCCCGGCTCTGCAACGCGCCGACGATGGCGCGTTTCTGCTGCGGGGTGACGCGGCCGAAGACGGAGTTGTTCTCCAGGACGTCGGCGAGCTGCTCCTGGTCCTCGGGCAGGGTGCGGGCGTCGATGGCCTCGGTGGCGTGGGTGATGCCGGGCAGGCCGACCTGGACCGCGACCGCGCCGACCGTGCGCGGGTTGTCGCCGGAGATGACCTTGAGCGCGACGCCCTGCTCGGTGAAGTAGCGGAGGGTGTCGGCGGCGTCGTCGCGGATGTGTTCGGCGAGGACGACCAGGGCGCGCGGGGTGAGGCCGCGCGGGAGGTCGGTACCGTCGACGGGTTCGGGCGTGGAGCCCAGGACGAGGACGCGGCGGCCTTCGGCGGCGATCTCGGACGCGGTGGCCAGCAGCGGGTGGTCGGAGTCGGGGAACACCATCTCGGGCGCGCCGAGGACCCAGGTGCCGTGGCCGTCTGCGCACACGGCGGACCACTTGCGGGCGGAGGAGAACGGGATGCCGCCGGTCCGGGTCCAGGCGGGGTCGGTGAACTCGACGGCGAGGGCGCCGGAGGTGGCGTTGGCGTCGGGCGCGGCGGCACAGACGGCGAGGGCCTGGCGGACGTCGGCCTCGTCGGCGGGTTCGGTGACCAGGCGGTCGAAGACGATGTCGCCGTGGGTGAGGGTGCCGGTCTTGTCCAGGCAGACGGTGTCCACGCGGGCCAGGACCTCGACGGCGGGCAGTTCCTGGACGAGGGTCTGCTTCCGGGCCAGGCTGACGGCGGCGATCATGAAGGCGAGGCTCGTGAGCAGCACGAGTCCCTCGGGGACCATGCCGACGAGCCCGGCGACCGCGCCGGTGACGGCGTCCTGCCAGCCGTCGGTGTCCGGGACGCGGAACTGGCTCCACAGCAGCAGCGGCGCGACGACCAGCATGATCAGCGAGATCCAGCGCAGCAGCCGGTTGGTGCCCGCGACGAGTTCGGAGTGCACGACGGTGAACCGGCGGGCCTCGGCGGTGAGCCGGGTGGCATAGGCGTCCGCGCCGACGTGCGTGGCCCGGAACCGGCCGGTGCCCGCGACCACGATGGAGCCGGAGCGGACTTCGTCGCCGGGTGCCTTGTGGACGGGGTCGGACTCGCCGGTGAGCAGGGACTCGTCGACTTCGAGGCCGGCGGATCCGGTGACGGTGCCGTCGGCGACGACCTGGTCGCCGGTGCGCAGTTCGATCAGGTCGTCG
>CBHFOL010000518.1:0-4054 GCA_965995405.1 uncultured Saccharothrix sp. | reverse complement strand
GAAGATCCCGGACAGCCCGTAGCTGTTGACGCCGGCGATGGCCGGGCCGGGATAGGGCCAGGCGTGTTGCTCACGGACCGGCGCGATGCCCAACCCGTCCCAGTCGACGCCGGAGGTGGGCCGGAGGCAGTGCAGGCTTGCCGGCAGGCTGCGGTGCCGCAACGCGAGGACGGTCTTGATCAGCCCGACGACCCCGCCGGCGGCCTCCGGATGCCCGATGTTCGACTTGACCGAGCCGACCAGACACGGCTGCCCGGACGGACGGCGCGTCCCGATGGCGGTGCCGATCGCCTGAAGCTCGATGGTGTCCCCGGCGGGAGCGGCGTTGCCGTGCGCCTCCACATAGGCGATCCGCCCCGGTTCGATGCCCGCGTTGGCGCAAGCCCGGTTGATCACCTGTAGGTAGCCCTCCACCGACGGTGCGATGATCGCTTTCGCGGTGCGCCCCTTGCTGGCCTGCGCGCTGCCGAGGATGACCGCGTGGACGGTGTCGCGGTCGGCCAGCGCCGTGTCGAGCCGTTTGAGGACCACGACGGCCGCGCCGTCACTGCGGATGAAGCCGTCGGCCTCCTCGTCGGCGAAACGGCATCGTCCGCTGGGCGAGAGCATCCCCGCCGCGGAGTAGCCGATCGTGTGGTCGGTGCCGAGCACCAGGCTGACCCCGCCCGCCACGGCGGTGTCGCACTCGCCGGTCCGCAGGCTCTGGCAGGCCAGGTGCACGGCCAGGGTGCCCGAGGAGCAGGCGGCGTCGACCGTGGCGCACGGGCCGCGCAGGTCCCAGGCGTAGCTGATGCGTCCCGACGCCATGCTGCGCGCCGCGGCGCCCGCGATGGCGTACATGTCCACCGCCGTGCCGGTACGCGTGGTGTCCCAGTGCTCGCCGGTGCTCTGCCCCATGAAGACGCCGATGTCCCGACCCGCCACGGACTCCGCGTTCAGACCGGCATCGCCGAGGGCATCGAGGGTGGTGGTCAGCAGCACCCGGTGCTGGGGGTCGAGGACGGCGGCCTCACGTTCGGTGACACCGAACCGTCCGGCGTCGAAGTCCTGTGCGTAGTCCAGGAACCCGCCGTCCAGGCTGACCAGGCGTCCGCGTTGCCTGGGCCGCGGGTCGTAGAGGTCCGTGGCGTCGAACCGGTCGGGAGGGCCTGCCACGACCGGGTCGACCCGGTCGCCGAGCAGTCGCCACAGGTGGCGGTAGGTCATCGCGCCGGGAACGCGGCAGCCCATGCCGACGATCGCGATCGGCTCGTGCAGGTTCACCTGGTCCTCGCCCGTTTCTCCGGGCGCCGAACGCGCCCACTGTGGATGATCATGAACTGGATCACACCCGTTCGTGGTGCGGATGATCACGGCCGGGGCGCACACACTATGTGATCATTCGTGCGGCCGGAGTAGCGGCCCTGGCAGCCTTCTCGGTGCGGCCGGTGTCTCGTTCCACGGAGGGAATCGGCAGTGTGCGGCATCGCGGGCTGGGCTGATCTGCATCGTTCACTGCACGGTGGCGCTCGCGTGGTGCGCCGCATGACCGACACGCTCGCCGCGCGGGGCCCAGACGGAGCGGGCCTGTGGGCGGGAACGCACGTCCTGCTCGGACATCGCCGGCTCGCGGTGATGGACCCCGAACACGGCGGGCAACCCATGGCCATCAGTGACGACCAGGACCGGCCGGTCGTGGTGCTCGCCTACACCGGGGAGGTGTTCAACCACCGAGAACTGCGCGCCGACCTGGAACTGCTGGGCCACAAGTTCCGCACCGACACGGACACCGAGGTCGTCCTGCACGCCTGCCAGGAGTGGGGACCGGACGCCGCCGAACGTCTCAACGGGATGTTCGCGTTCGCCGTCTGGGACGCGTCACGCCACCAGCTCCTGCTCGTCCGTGACCGGTTGGGCGTCAAGCCGCTGTTCTACGCCCGCCTGGACGACGGTGTCCTGTTCGCCTCCGAGCCGAAGGCGTTGTTCGCCAGTGGGATGATCACCCCGGCTGTGGACGAGGACGGGTTACGCGACTTCCTGGCCTCGGTCCGCACACCCGGTGGGAGTCTGTTCCGCGGCGTGCGCGAGGTCCGCCCCGGCACGATGCTGGTGGTCGACGCGCACCGCATCCGGGAACACCGCTACTGGGCGCTGAACGCCCGCCCGCACACCGACGACCTGCCGACCACGATCGACCGGACACGCGAACTGCTGGCGGACATCGCCGGCCGCCACGTGCGGGCCGACGTGCCGCTCGGGGCACTGTTGTCCGGAGGGCTGGACTCCAGCGTGCTCGCCGCGCTGGGACAGCGCGCCACACCCGGCGGGTTGCGCACCTTCTCCGTGGACTTCGCGGGCCACGCCGAGCAGTTCGTTCCCGACCGGCTCCGGGCCACACCCGACGGCCCCTACGTACAGGACATGGTCACCCACTGCGGCCTGAGGCACCGCGACATCGTCCTCGACGCGGCGGCGCTGACCGACCCCGCCGTCCGGCAGGCGGTGGTCACCGCCCGGGACGCGCCGGCGACCGGTGACATGGACACCTCGCTCTACCTGTTGTTCCAGGCGGTGCGGGCACACTCGACCGTGGTGATCTCCGGGGAGAGCGCCGACGAGGTCTTCGGCGGCTACCCCTGGTTCCACCACCCCGACACCACGGCCGTCGCCGACTACCCGTGGCGATACCTCACCGGTCGCAGCGGCACCTACCGGGCGCTGCTGCGCGAGGAGGTCGCAGCCGACCTGGACACCGCCTCCCACCGGGCGAACCACTACCGGCAGGCGCTGACCGACGTCCCCGTGCTGCCAGGGGAATCCGGCACGCAACGTCGTATGCGCGAGACGTTCCACCTGCACCTGACCCGGTGGCTGCCCGACCTGCTCGACCGCAAGGACCGGCTGAGCATGGCCGTCGGCCTGGAGGTACGGGTCCCGTTCTGCGACCACCGCCTCGTCGAGTACGCCTTCAACACCCCATGGGCACACCACACCTTCGACGGCCGCGAGAAATCCCTGCTGCGCGCCGCCTCGGCCCACCTGCTGCCGGCGAGCGTCGCCAGCCGGGTCAAGGCGCCGTACCCGGTCACCCAGGACCCGGCCTACGACCGGGTGCTCCGCCACCAGGCAGCCGACCTGCTGGCCACCCCGTCCGCACCCGTGTGGACCGTCCTCGACCCACAACGCCTCCGCGCACGCCTGGCCCGCCCGGCAACCGATCGGGCCACCCGCGCGGGCATCGACTTCGCCCTCAACCTCGACCTCTGGCTGAACACACTCCGGTCGACCACGCCCCGATGACCACGACAGATGCCTGGCTTGCCAGTTGTATGCGGTACGGCACGGGCCTTGCCGCAAGCCCCCGGTCCGCCAACAAGTCGAACGGGCAACGAGTGGGTTCTCCTCGTCTTCACCCCTTTCTCCTCCACTTTGGACGGACAGCCTCCGCGCAGCCCGTCGAAACACCCGTTCGAGACCACAGACAGGACCGTCACAGGCATCGTCGCCCGCACGGCCGGTGTCTGAGCCGTGTCAGTCCCGTGTCAGGCCCCTCGGCGAACGTGGCCGCAACAACCGCCACGAGAGGAAACCCGATGAGCGACACGGTCCCCCACGGCCTCCCCACCGAACGCGACGCGGGCCCCTTCGACCCGCCCCGCGCCATCACCGCGCTGCGCGAGGCCCGTCCGGTCAGCCCCATGGTCTTCCCCGACGGTCACCAGGGCTGGATCGTCACCGGCCACGACGCGGTCCGCCGGCTCATGGCCGACACCCGGTTCAGCTCCCGACAGGACATCGGTGTCCTCCACGTGCCGTACGAGACGCCCGGCATGCCCGCCGCCACCGAACCGTCCCCGCAGGTGCCGGGCCTGTTCATCGCCATGGACCCGCCGGACCACACCCGCCTGCGGCGCAAGCTCACCGGTGCCTTCACGGTAAAACGCATGAAGCAGCTCGAAGAACAGATCATCGACATCGCCGAGCGGCAGCTGGACGAGCTGGCGCGCCTGACCCCGCCGGTCGACCTGGTCAAGGAGTTCGCGCTGCCGGTGCCGTCACTGGTGATCTGCGCGCT
>CBHFOL010000517.1:0-4067 GCA_965995405.1 uncultured Saccharothrix sp. | reverse complement strand
AGCCGGTCGTGCGCGAAGTGGCGGACGCTGTCGAGCAGGCGGTACTCCGTCACCTCGTGGTGTCGGCGGCGCGAGATCAGGGAGCGGTCCACCAGGCGCAGGAAGGTCCCGGCGAGGTCCGTCAGCGGCGGGCCGGTCAGGACGTCCACCGCGGTCGCGTAGTCGAACCCGCCGGGGAACACCGAGCACCGCTCGAACAGCAGCCGCTCGTCGTCGTCGAGCTGCTGGTAGCTCCACCGCAACGCCCCTTCCAGGGTGCGGTGCCTGCCGAGGGGGCCGTCGGTCAGCAGCGCGAACCGGTCGTCCAGGTACGACACCAGTTCCGCCGGTGAGAACGCCCGCACCCTGGCCGCGGCCAGCTCGACGGCCAGCGGCAGGCCGTCCAGGCGGCGGCACACCGTCGCCACGGCCCGCGCGTTGGCCGGGGTGACGACGAAGCCGGGTGACGCCGCCGCGGCACGATCGGCGAACAGCCGTGCCGAGTCCGCCGCCAGCACGGCCGCCGGATCGTCCAGGTCGGGCGGCAGTGGCAGCGGGCCGACCGGGTAGCCGGTCTCGCCCGCCACGCCCAGCGGGCCGTGGCTCGTCGCCAGCACGTCCAGCCGAGCCGTGGTGGTGAGCAGTGCGGTCAGCAGGTCGGCTGCGGCGGAAGCGACGTGTTCGCAGTTGTCCACGAGCAGCCAATGCGGTCCGTCGGCGAGCGCGTCCCGCAGCACCGCGCGCAGCCGCCGCTCGTCCCCGGTGACGCCGAGCGCGTCCGCGAAGGCCGGTTCCACCGCCCCGCCGGGCGGCACGGTCGCCAGGTCGACCAGCACGGCGTGCCGCACGTCCGCCAGGGACCGCGCGACGTGCAGGGCCAGCCGCGTCTTGCCCGCGCCGGCCGGACCGGTGAGCGTCACCAGCCGGTGCGCCGCGATCAGGCGGAGCAGGTCGCCGGTCTCCTCCTCGCGCCCGACGAACGACGACAGCGGGTTGGGCAGGCCCGGCTGTTCGCGTTCGCGCAGCCGTGCGGCGATGTCCACCAGCGACTGCCGGTCCGGCGCGCCCAGCTTGCGCAGCAGCGACGACACGTGGCTCTCCACGGTGCGCACCGACAGCTGCAACGCGTTCGCGATCTCCTTGTTGCGCAGGCGGTCCGCCACGAGCCGGAAGATCCGCAGCTCGCTCGGCGTCACGCCCGCGCCGGCCGGCGGCACCAGGTCCACGGCCCGAGTATCACCCCTGCACCGAAGGGATTTCCGTGTTTTGCACGGATGCCCGCGCCGGCTCCCGGGCCTGGGATGGGCACATGCGGACGAAATGGAGATACCTCGTCGCGGTGGCCGTGGCCGGCACGTTGGTCGCCGCGACGGAACTGGTCGTGCAGGCGGCCGGGCCACCACGAGCCGGAGCCGGGACGGGCGGCTGCTTCGACCCGGCCGGCTACGGCGCGGTGCCCGACGACGGCGTGGACGACCGCCCTGCGATCCAAGCGGCCATCGACGACGCCGTGGCGGCGGGTCGCGGCACGGTGTGCCTGGCCGCCGGGCGGTGGACGGTCACCCGGGCACCGGCCGGGTCCTACAACAGGAACGCGGCGTTGGCGACGCACGGCGCGCACCTCACGCTGACCGGCGCGGGGCCGGGGACGGTGCTCGAACTGGCCGGTGACCAGCAGGTCGCCGCGGTGTCGGTGATCTCGCTCGACCCCGGCGCGACCGACATCACCCTTGAGCGGTTCGCGATCGACACGTCGGCGGCGACCGACACCGACGAGCAGACCCACGCCATCGGCATCGGGTCGCGGGTGTGCGCGACCTCCAACGGCACCTGCTCGATGCCCGTCTCGGACGTCACCGTTCGCGACGTGCGGTTCACCCACCCGAAGACGGCCGGTGTGCGCAAGGGCGACTGCATCCGGATCCTCGGCCAGACGCCGGCGACGCAGGTGCGGCGGGTGACCGTGTCCGGGGTGTCGTTCACCAGCTGCGCCCGCTCGGGCATCGCGGTGCAGCGCAACGTGGTGTCGCTCGCGGTGCTGGGCAACCACTTCGGCGAGCAGATCGGCGACACCCCGTTCGACGGCGAACCCAGCGGCGGCGAGGGTGACGACGGGCTGCGGCTGATCGGCAACTCCTTCGCCGACGCGCCCGCCACCTACAGCGCGGCCCTGACCTCGTACCAGCACGCCGTGGTCAGCGGGAACACCTTCGCCGGGCGCGGCCTGTCGCTGTACCGCACCCGTGACGTCGTGGTCGCGGACAACACCTTCGACGTGACGGCCGTGACCGGGGGCGGGGTGATCGAGAGCGGCAACGTCGCCGACGGCATCCGCATCGACAACAACGTGATCCGCCGCCACGGCGTGCCCGGTCCGGTGATCCGGGTGGTGTCGCAGAGCGGCGGCGTGCCGGGGCAGGTGTCGGTCGGCGGCAACACCATCGTGGCCGACGGCGACTCCACCGGGGTCTACGGCGACGGCGTGCGCGACTTCGGCGTGCGGGACAACACGATCACGTTCACCGAGCAGGCACCCAACGGCTCCGGCATCCACATCCAGGCCATCAACGGGCCGGTCGACGAGGTGATGGTCACCGGCAACTCGATCGCCGGTCCCGGCTACTTCGCCGCGGTGCGGCTGGACTCCCGGCCGGAGCGGTTCCGCGGCCTGACCGTCGCGCTCAACTCGTCACGCGGCGCCGTCCGGTCGCTCCAGTGCTCGCAGAGCGGGGACGGCGGCTTCCCCGAACCGGTCGTGTCCGTCGGCAACCGGTGGAACGTCGCACCAACGTGTCCGGTCGCAACCTTGCAGACCGGTCAGTAGTCCAACGAGGAGGGGCAAGTGAGACTCAGAGCATTGGCAGTCGGCGTGATCGCGGCGACCGTCGCGATCCTGGCACCCGCCGCACCGGCCGGGGCCGTCACACCCGGCGAGGTGAAAACGGCACTGGAAACGGCCTACCAGCTCTACAACAAGCTCTTCGGCGACCAGCTCACACTGGACGACGCCACCACGCGGATCGTCGGCGCGATCAACGGGGCACGCGATGCGATCGTCGCGCACATCGACGCGTTGGAGGCGGTGGAGGTCAAGGATTGCGCCCGCAGCGCCGTCCTCGACCTGGTCGACATCCGGGCGATGGCACCGGACACCCTCCAGTCCTTCGCCCGTGACGCCACGGATTGCGTGGTGCGGGCGGACGACCGGATCCCGCTGCTGGGCGCGCCCGCCGTGGACGAGATCGGCTTCGCGCTCAACTCCGTCGGTCCGATCGCGCTGATCGCGCGGGCCAGGGCGGGCATGTCGACCGACGGTCTGAGGTCGGTCCTGGTCAACGCGAACAACGGGATCATCGCCCGGCTGATGCCGTCGTGCCAGGCGCAGTACCTGTGGGGTGACGTCGAGCCGGGTGGGAGGTTCGTCGAAGTGCAGCTGACCTGCCGGTCCTACAACGGAAACGTCGGCTACGACGCGGTGACCGTGGACCGCCGCAAGCCCGCGCCGCCGTTCGACTACACCTACGCCAAGGAGCAGGCGATGACGGGCACGAGCTTCCTCGTCGCCCGCGGCGTCCTGCCGCTGCTGACCGCGTGACCGTCGTGGAGGCGGGTGAGCCGTTCACACCCGCCTCCACGTGATCGACCGGGTCGGCCCGGCACTCGCCACGCTGCCCCAGGTCCGCATGTGCGCCTCGGTCGCCTCGCGGCACAACCTGGTCGTCAACACCTGGGTCCGGTCGATCCCGGACAGCCACCGCTTCGAGTCCTACGTCTCCCAACGGTTTCCCGAGATCACCGTCACCGGGCGGTCGATCACCCTCGCCAACACCAAGCGAATGGGCTGGATCCTCGACAACGCGGGGCGCGCCGTCCGACACGTGCCCATCGACCTGTGGCAATGACGAACGGCTTCCGGTGCGGGCGCGGGGGCCCCCGGGGAAGCGTGGGGCCCCCCCCGGCACCGTGAAAGTAGGGGAGACCAGCGTGTACCCGTACGAGGTGGTATGGTCGCCACCGGCAACCGGAACATACACCTTAACCGCCAAAGCGCTTGACAACAGCGGGGCGGAAGCAACTTCCCAGCCGGT
>CBHFOL010000516.1:0-4073 GCA_965995405.1 uncultured Saccharothrix sp. | reverse complement strand
TCGGGATGCAGCGCCTGGCTCCAGCCGGAACCCACCGCATCGTCTATGCTCATTCCGGTTCGGTCGTGCCAGCGCGAGGAGACGTCGAGAAGATTGCCCTGCGGATCCGCCGTCCAGGAAATCTGCGGGTTGAGTTCGACCGAATGGCGGTGATGTTCTTCGCTTTCGCGCAAGGCGGCATCGTTTCGCTGCCTCTCAATGGCGAGCGCCGCCAGATGCTGCACGGCCGCCATGCGCTCCATCTCGTTCTGCGTCGGCGCGCGCGGCTCGTCGTAATAGAGGGCCAGCGTGCCGAGCACCTCACCAGAACGCGAGAAGACCGGCTTCGACCAGCAGGCCCGCAGGCCGTAGCGGAGGGCAAGGTCGCGCCAGTTGGTCCATAACGGATCGGTTGCGATGTCGGTCACGATGACGCTGCTGCGCGTATAGGCGGCCGTGCCGCACGAGCCTGCCACGGGTCCAATGCTCACGCCGTCGATGGCGGCGCAATAGGCGGCTGGCAGGCTCGGAGCCCCACCGTGCCGGAGCAGGCTGCCCTCGGGGTCGTACAGCAGGATCGAACCCCGTCCCCGGTGCCGCTGCGCCAACGCCCCGTACGCCTGCCCGATCCGGCCGCGCAGCTCGTCTCCGGGGTCGCCCAGCGGGTCGTTCGCCAGCCACCGCGCCGCGACCAGCCTGCCCAGCGCCGCGTCCACCGCCGGCACGTCCTCGATCAGCCGCTCCACCAGGACGAGCGGGTCCACGTCCCGGTCCAGCCGGTTCGGCGCGGACGTCACCAGGTCCAGGTCCCGCAGCCACAGCCGCGCGGTCGGCTCGTCCAGCGACCGGTCGGGGTCGGCGAACGGCGCCGCGAAGTGGTCCACCACCGCGCCCACGTCGCCGAGCGCCAGGTCGTGGTAGCACGCCTCGGTCGGGTGGCCGAGCCGTTCGTAGTACGCACGGCAGCGGCGGTGCACGGCGGCCCAGCCGACCGGACTGTCCTCGGACCGACGGGCCAGCCGGTGCAGCAGCAGGGTGCGCAGCCACGGGTCGAGAACCACCCGCCCGTCCGACTCGACCCGCAGCAGGAAGTCGTTGACCAGGAACGCGTACAGCGCGCCACCGCCGTCCGGCATCCCGGACGCCAGCACCGCCGGGTCGGACAGGAACTCCACGCCGTGCCCGGCGGACGCGGTGACCAGGTCCGCGCGCAGCGCCGGCGACAGGTCCCGGAGCAGCGCGTCCAGCGCCTCGTCGGCCAGCGACACCGACGACCCCTCCGGGTCGGCCGGCAGCGACAGCAGCCCCCGCAGCGCCCGGCCCTTCGGCGGCACGTCCTGGCGGGCGACCACGTCCAGCACGACCCGCAGCCCGCCGGGGTGGCCCCCGGTCAGCCGGTGCGGCAACCCGGCGGGCAGTTCCACGCCGGCCCGCGCCACCACCTCGTCGGTGTCCTCGGCGTCCAGCCTGCCCAGCGACACCAGGTACCAGCGGTCCCACGTGGTCCGCTGCCGGCTGTCCGCGTCGGCTTCGGCCGGGGTGCGCGGCAGGGGCGCGGACTTGCCGCCCGCCGGCGCGCCCGGACGCCGCCACGCGCCGTTCCACTCCACGTTCCAGGTGCGGCTGGTGGCGACGACCGCCGAGTGGTCGACGGCGCCGGACCGCCGCCGGGCGGCGAGCAGCGCGGTCAGGAACGCCCGCCCCTCGGCGGTGTGCGTGTTGTCCAGCAGGATGACGCAGTTCGCGGTGCGCCGCAGGTGGTGCAGCCGACCGGTGAACGCCCGGTCCAGGTCGGCCAGGAACGCGTCGAACACGATGTCGTCCACCGCGCGGCGGTCGGCGGACGAGCCCTTGTCCTTGCGGTTCAGGTCGACCAGCAGGTCGCGCGGGTTGCCGGCGGTTCCCCGGGACAGCTTGCGCACCGACCGCAGCATCCGCCGCCGGGACAGCCAGTTGAGGCCGTTGAGCAGGGTGTTGGTGGCGTCCGGAGCCCAGCCCGGCAGCCCGCCCGCCTCGCCCGCCAGCCGGGTCAGTTCGAGCACCTGGTCCCGGTGGCGTTCCAGCGGCCGGTCCTTGGCCATCAGGTCGTTCAGCCCGGCCAGCGCCTTGGGGCGGTCGGCGGTGTTCAGGTTCCCGGCGAGCACCAGCGCGCACAGCCACAGCCGGGGGAACGCGATCCGCCCGAACTGCGGCACCTCGCGGCTCAGGTCGAACGCCAGCCCGGCGAGGACCCGACTGGGCCGGGCGTCGCCGGTCTCCTCGAAGTCCAGCCGCGCCCACGGCACCCGGTTCACGCAGCGGTCCCGGATCTGGTCCAGCAGAGCCGTTTTCCCGCTGCCGCGCGGCCCCAGCGCGACCACCACCGGCAGCGCGCGGCCCCGCCCGTCGGGCCGCCGGACCAACTCGTCCACCAGGCTCCACGCGATGCCGCGCATGCCCGGCAGGTCACGTCCAGGTTCGGACATGGATCTCCCGGATCTCCGCCGGCCAGGTCCCCTCGCGGCCGGGTCGGCACAGTATTGGGCAGCCTGCCGGCGATGTCCGCCGCGAAACGACTCCAATTCCACGTTCGGCCGCGCACGCCACCGGAATGGCGCAGGTCGATCCACGATTTCGGCGGATCCGGCCCGGGGCGGCCGGATCCCTGACCTGGGGTGACCGGACGTGCGGTCCGATCAGAACGGGTAGTGTGCGTGCTCCGTCGCGAGGGTGATCCAGCGGGTCGCGGTGAACGCCTCCACGCCCCACCGTCCGCCGAACCGGCCGTAGCCGCTGGACTTCACCCCGCCGAACGGGGCCTGCGGCTCGTCACCCACGGACTGGTCGTTCACGTGCACGATCCCGGTCCGCACCCGACGGGCCAGCGACAGTCCCCTGGTGCCGTTCTCGGTGAGGATGCCGCACGTCAGGCCGTGGTCGGTGTCGTTGGCACGGGCCACCGCCTCGTCGTCGGACGCGAACGTCTCCAGCACGCACACCGGTCCGAACGCCTCGCCGTAGTGCAGGTCCATCGCGGGCGTGACACCGGTCAGCACGGTCGCCCGGTGCAGCGCGCCGTCCGGCTCGTCACCGCCGGTCAGCACGACCGCGCCCTTCTTCCGCGCGTCCCGCACCAACGCGGCGACCCGGACCGCGCTCCGGGTGTTGACCAGCGGCCCGATCACCGTCGCCGGGTCGGCCGGGTCGCCGTGCGGCAGCGAGGCGATCTTCGCCACGAACCGGGCCGTGAACTCGTCGGCGATCCGCTCGTGCACCAGGACCCGGTCACCGGACATGCAGATCTGCCCGGAGTTCATGAACACCCCGAACACCGCCGCGTCCACCGCGTGGTCGAGATCGGCGTCGTCCAGCACGATGATGGCGTTCTTCCCGCCCAACTCCAGCACGGCGGGCTTGAGGTGACGGGCGGCGTGCGTGCCGATGATCCGGCCGACCTCGGTGGAGCCGGTGAAGTTGACCACCCGGACCCGCGGGTCGGCG
Source organism: uncultured Saccharothrix sp. (assembly GCA_965995405.1). Taxonomy (GTDB): domain Bacteria; phylum Actinomycetota; class Actinomycetes; order Mycobacteriales; family Pseudonocardiaceae; genus Actinosynnema. Next base: position 614 of record CBHFOL010000516.1, on the reverse strand, counting down.
ATCAGCGCCTCGGCGACCTCGGCCGCGTCCTGCGGGTCGTTGGTGACCACGTTCAGCACCCCGGCGGGCAGACCGGCGTCACGCAGCACGTCGGCCAGGAACAGCCCGGACGCCAACGGCGCTTCCTCGCTGGGCTTGAGCACCACGGTGTTCCCGGCGGCGATCGGCGCGGCGAACGCACGGGTGCCCAGGATCAGCGGCGCGTTCCACGGCGCGAACGCCGCCACCACGCCCACCGGCTCACGCACCGCGAGCCCGAGCGCACCCGGCTCCTGCGCGGCCAGCACGTCACCGCGCGGCGCGGTCACCGACCCGGCGACCTCACGCAGGATGTTCGCGGCGAGGAACACGTTGAACATCGCCCACCGCTTCGTGCCGCCCGCCTCACCCGCCATCAGTTCGACGGCCTGGTCGGCCCGCGAGTCCAGCAGGTCGGCCGCGTCGAGCAGGATCTTCCGCCGTGCGAACGGGCTCAGCGCGGCCCAGGCGGGGAACGCGGCGTCGGCGGCATCCACCGCTCTGGTCACGTCCTCGGCGCCCGCGGCGGCGACGGTGGCGAACACCTCGCCGGTGAAGGGGCTGACGTCGTCGACGGTGCGGCCCGATGTCGCGGG
>CBHFOL010000515.1:0-4084 GCA_965995405.1 uncultured Saccharothrix sp. | reverse complement strand
CCCAAACTTGCAGGTCAGGACCTCGCACACCGCGAGGTGCGCGGCCTCCGGCCCCCGGTCACCATGATCCCACCGAGGTACGACAATCCCGCTGGCCGAAGCTGAGAAACGCCTCAGCCCGGCCCCAGCCCAGCCCAGCCGAGTCAGTTGCTGTGCGTCGCCTTCAACACGGCCCGCCGCACCCGAGGACTGAGGTTGCGCAACGCCTCCAGCACCCGGTTCCGCCGAGCCACCTGGTTCACGTCCGCCACCAACCCACCCGCCCGCCCACTCCACGAAGGCATCCCGAACAACGGATCCAGGTCGAACAACGGCAGGAACTCCACGACATCGTCGTAGATCCCGCACAGCTCCTCCAGCCGATCCTCCGCCTGAGCCGAATCATCCCCCGCCCGCAACCACTCCCCGACCGCGGCCCGGAACGCCAGCACCGTCCGCTGGATCAGGATCGCCTTCCCCGCCGCATCGGTGAACTCCGGCGTCCGCAGCCGCCGGTGCACCTCCTCCTGCGTAGCCGGCGGCGCAAAATCAAACGCCTCATCGAGCATCAAATCAACCTGGACCAACCCCTCCAGGGCATCCACCGCGTCCCGGAACAGCCGCTCCACCTCACCCGGCAACCGGTGATCAGCCGCCTCCCGAGCCGGCGCCGACCCGACCAGCAAAGCCAACTGCCTCCCAATAGCCCCGAACTGCCGGTCGGACGCCGTCCGCACCCCGTCCACGTGCTCCGCCAACTGCTCGATGAACCCGTAGATGCTCGACTGCTGCCGCGCCAACTGGTCCATTCGCTGCCGCACCGCCGACATCGGGTCCCGCACGGCATCACCGGCCAGCCGCAGGCTCATCGCACCGACCAACGCCTTGAAGTCGTCCGCGAACGTCCGCTCCGAATAAACCAACGGCTCCCGACCCAGCGGCTCGCGCAACTGGATCGCCACGCCGTCGGCCAGCACACCGTTGACCAGCAACACGATCTCGGCGTCCGATTCGGCCTCGCGCACCGCCGACACCCGCCGCATCACGGTCGTCACGTCCGCGTTGTCCAACAACGACCCGGTCATCAGCACGGCGCACCCCCCGTCCCGGTCCGGAAAGGTCACCCAGTAGTCCGCTTTGGACTCCTCGCCCGGCCCGAGCAGGTGGTTGTGCCAGTACTCCCAACCGTTCGCGTCCAGCAGCCGCCGCACCGCCCCGTCCAAATCGTCCGCCGTCAACGACCCGAACAGATCCCGCGCCGCCTGCCGCACGATCTCGTCGCCCGCAACCACATCCGGGTCACCGGTCGCCCGCACCCGGTCGTCCACCAACCGGAACACCCGGTGGCACAACCGGACCACGTTGCGCGTGTTGCCACCGGCCACGTCCCGCAGGTACCGCACCGTCTCCGGCGTGAACGGGGCCAGCGTCGCCCGCCCGGTCACCGCCTGCTGCGCCCGCACGATGAACTCCCGCACCTGCGGGTAGTCCAACCCGGACAACGTCACCGTGTACGGGATGCGCTGCCGCACCGCCGGCGACAGCACCGCCTTGAACTCGGGCAGCCCGCACAGCACCAGGCACGCCCCGGCCTTCGCGAACACCTGGAGCATCGTCTGGAACGCCGCCATCGTGCGCGCCCGCGGCCTGCTCTCGGCGGAGAAGATCTTGTCCAGCTCGTCCACGGCCAGCACGAACCGGCGTCGCCGCCCGCCGAACAGCAGGGCGAACACGCCCATCGCCTCCAGCGCCGCGACCTCGGTGTCGATCGGCGTCGTGATACCGCGTTCCACCAGCACCTGGTCCGGCGTGCCGCCCAGCAGCCACGACCACACCGCGTGCTCGAACCCGGGCCGCAACAGCAGCGTCAGCGCGGTGCCGAAGTCCTTGTTGTTGGTCACCTGGCGCAGCCGGTCCTGGACCTGGCGCAGCAGCGCGCTCTCCATCAGCCCCAGCCGCTCCACGACCTCCTGCGGCTCCAGGCTGCGGCTGCCCAGCCACTCCAGGGTCTCGGCGGTCAGCCCGGTGCTCTGCAACGAGTCGGCCACGATGTCCGCGTAGTAGTCGCTGACCTGCGTGCGCACGCTCTCGCGCCCCACCCGGCGCATGAACCGCCGGTACAGCTCGACGAAGCTGTCCGCCGTCGCCTCCAGGTACAGGGCGCGCGACGGGTCCTCCAACGCCTTGCGGGCGTGCCGGACCAGCCGCACCGCCAGGTGTGTCTTGCCGGTCCCGTAGTCGCCCAGCACGGCCAGCACGGTGCCCGCGCCCGGCGATGCCTGGAGGTACCCGTCCAGGTGCGCGACGGCCTGCCGGGACGCGTCGGTCGGGATGGTGACGTCCGCCGAGTCGAAATCGTCCTGGAAGTCGTCGATGATCAGGGCGACCGCCATCGGCGAGAAGGGGTTCTTCCGCGGGGGCGGGAGTTCGTCGCTGCCGGTCATGGCTGCATCCCCAGTCCGTTGAGGTACGCGCGGATGTCTTCTACGGTCACCAGGTCGGCTTCGGTGTAGCTTAGGCCGGCCATGAGCTTTCGCTGGTACGTGCCGTGCAGGATTCTCTGCAGCATGGCGACCGATTGACAGATTGTGTCGAGCAATTCGACCGCCTGATCGCTCAGCGGTGGATAAATTCCCACGTCGGAGTGGCGGCAGAGCCGGTCGTCGGCGAACCGTTTCGGATCGCCGACGTGCAGTTTCCCGACCTGGAGCGTGATCGGCGGAACCCACGACTCCAGTCCCTGGACCAGCGTGACGATGTCGTCCGCGTCGAAGAACGCCGACTCGGTGAAGAACAGCACGCGGGCGCTGCGCAGCTGCCGCGCGTACCGGATCACCTCGTCCAGCAGCTCGTTCGGCGAGGGCAGCAGCACCAGCAGCACGACGTCCTCGTGCAGCGCGTGTTCCAGCCGGCGGAAGATCCGCTCCGGGTTGTCCCGGTCGCCGCGCAGCGCGTCCGCCGACCTCGGGCGCATCGCCTCGGTGTCGACCAGCACGTCGAACAGCTGGTCGCAGACGAGCGCGATGCGTTCGCGGATGGACAGCTCCTCGTCCTCCGGCAGGCAGCCGGTCATGTCCGCCACCACACCGCGCATCCCGAGTGTCCGCAACTCGCGCACGGTCCAGTCGGCGCACCGGTTGATCAGCGCCGTCTTGCCGCAGCCCGACTCGCCGACGACCAGCACCAGCCCGCCGTCCTGGAGCACGCCCGCCAGCTTGCCGACCGCGTGCCGGAACTCCTGGAACGCGCTCTCCGTGCCGTCCACGTCCACGTAGTAGTCGCGGTGCGCCTCGCGGTCCCACGGCCGCAGCGGGCGCATCGGCGTGCGCTCCCAGCCGGGTACCGGGAACGGGTTGAGGGGGCGGCGGGTGATCATGTCAGTGCTCGCCGTAACCGGTGCGGTTGATCACCGTTGTGCGCGGAGCGTCACCCGCCCGGCGTCCGGGCGTCACCTGTCCGCACCAGATCCCGACCGGCGGCCCCGCCCGGAACGTGGCCCGACCCGGCGGGCTGTCCCGGACCCGACCCGCCGGCCGGCCCACAAGCCTCGCGCAGCGGCCGAGGTCGGCCGGAATCGGGCTGGTCGGCACCGATCGGGCCGACGGAGCCGGGCGCGGCAGGATGTCGGCGCGATCCGCCCACCCGCATCCCATGCCCACCCCCACGACGTGCAACCGCATCAGCCTACCGACGGAGAGTCGCACACGGGGCCGAATCCGGTCACCGTCGTACCCGGATGGCCGAAACCCGTTGCTACCGTCCACAGTGGACAGGATCACGGTCTTCGGCCATGCCTCGACCTCGGCCCCAGCCCCCGGATCAGCCGACCCGGCACCTCACGCCGGGCTCACCACGGCGAGGGCGCGTAGTCCTTGAGGAAGCAGCCGAACACGTCCTCGCCGAGCTCACCGCGCACGATCGGGTCGTAGACGCGGGCCGCCCCGTCCACCAGGTCCAACGGCGCGTGGAATCCCTCCGACGCCAGCCGCATCTTGGTGGGGTGCGGGCGTTCGTCGGTGATCCAGCCGGTGTCGACGGCGGTCATCAGGATGCGGTCGGTGTCCAGCATCTCCTGCGCGCTGGTGCGGGTCAGCATGTTCAGCGC
>CBHFOL010000514.1:0-4102 GCA_965995405.1 uncultured Saccharothrix sp. | reverse complement strand
ATGCGTGCCGGGACACGGCTGCCGCCTCGGCCAGCGTGTCGACGGCCGCCTCGTCACCGGGCCGGGCGGACCGCTCGGTGTGGTGCGCCAGCAGCAGCACCGAGCCCCGCCGGTCACGCAGGTGGGCGGCGGCCCGGCGGTGCGCCCCGGTCCGCCACGCCGGCGGTGCGACCCAGTACGCCGCCGCCCGGACCAGCGGGTGCCGGAACCGGAACCGGGGCCCCTCGGCGACCACCACGCCCGCGCGGCTCAGCTCGTCGAACGCGCCCGCCACCGCCGACTGGTCCAGGCCCGCCACGGCCGCGACCAGGTCCGGTCCCGCCGGGTCGCCCGCGACCGCCGCCGCCTGCGCGACCCGGCGTGGCAACGGGTCCAGCGCGTGCAGTTCGGTGCTGAGCACGTCGAGCAGGGCGCGTTCGGGCACGGCGTGGTCGTCCACGGACTGCTCCACCAGCGCGGCCAGCGTGTGGTCGTCCGCGTCCGCCAGCGTGCGCAGGTACAGCGGGTTGCCGCGGGTCGCCCGGTGCAGCAGGTCCCGGCGCCGGGCGGGCAGGTGGGCGAACAGCTCGGCCACGTCGGCGGCGGTCAGCGGCTCCAGCGGCAGCCGGACGGCCGACGCGCCCAGGTGCGCGAGCGCGTCGGCGAGGCCCGGCGGCGGCTGGGCGGTGCGGTGGGCGACCGCGATCAGCGCGGACCCGGTCGGCGGGCGGCGCAGCAGGTATTCGGCGAGCTGGAGCGACGACGGGTCGGCCCAGTGCAGGTCGTCGAGCGCCAGCACGACACCCGGCCGGGCCGCGAGCACTGCCCGCACGCCGCGGAACAGCCGGTACCGGTCCAGCTCCGACGACCGGCCGATCGCCGCCGCCGCCAACGCGGCCAACGGCTCGGTGTCGTTCCCGGGCAGCCGCTCGAACGCGTCCACGAACAGGCCGAACGGCACGTCCTGCTCGAACTCGGTCGCCCGGCCCGCGAGCACGGAAAGCCCGTGCCGCCCGGCGCGTGCCACGAGTTCGTCGAGCAGCGCGGTCTTGCCGACGCCGGGTTCGCCCCGGATCGCGACCACCCGGAACGCGCCCGCCGCGACCTCCGCCAAGGTCGCCTCGACGCGTTCGAGCTGTGGGCCCCGGCCGACCGGCCCGGTGGTCCCTGCCCCGGCCATCACGGCCTCCGATGTCACGGTGCGTGTCCAACCGTGTTGTCGTGGTGACGGGGGTGGGTGTTACGGATGTCAGGGTGCCGCTTCGGGGTAACCCCCGACGCCGGCGGACCCGCCTCCGGGCCACGCTCGGGCGTCGGAGGTGTCCGAATGACGCGCTATGGCCCGAATCCGCGTCGTGTGCGCGGCCTGCCGGGACTCGCGAGGGAACTGGACCTGCTGCGCGCCCGTGCCGCCGTGGGCACGATGAAGGCCAGGGTGAGCCTGGAGGACCTGGCCCGACTGGTCCGGCTGCCCCGGTCGACCCTGCACAGCTACCTGACCGGGCAGACGTTCGCGCCGTCCGACGTGCTGGACCGGATCGTGCTGGCGCTGGGCGCGGACCCGGCGGAACAGCGGGAGTGGAACGAGGCGTGGTTCCGGGTGCGCGCGGGCGACGACCAGCCGGTGCAGGCGCCGTTCACACTGCCCCCGGTGGTGCGGGGGTTCACCGGGCGCACGGCGGAGACGGCGGCGTTGGACGGGCTGTCGGTGTCGCGGGCCGGGGAGGACACCGGGCTGGTGATCGCGGCGGTGTGCGGGCCGGCGGGCGTGGGCAAGACGGCGCTGGCCGTGCGGTGGGCGCACCGGGTGCGCGACCGGTTCCCCGACGGGTGCCTGTACGTGGACCTGGGCGGCCGGTCGAAGCCGCTGTCCGCGTCACGGGCGCTCGGGGTGCTGCTCGGGTGTGTGGGGGAGGACGCGCCGGCCGACCTCGCGGTGCGGGCCGCCCGGTACCGGGACCGGCTCGACGGCAGGCGGATGCTGGTGCTGCTGGACGATGCGGCGTGCGCCGACCAGGTCCGGCCGCTGCTGCCGGGGAGCAGCACCTGTCAGGTGGTGGTGACCAGCCGGGACGACCTGGTCGACCTGGTGACCCGGGACGGTGCGGGCCGGGTTCCGGTGGGTCCGCTGCCGATCCCGGACGCGTTGGCCCTGCTGGAGACGTTGCTGGGTGCGGAACAGGTGCTCGGGGACCGGCGGGCGGCGGTGGAGTTGGCCGAACGCTGCGGCTGGCTGCCGTCGGTGTTGCGCGCGGCGGCGGAGGCCCGGACGAGCACGGGCTGACGGCGTCGGCGGGGGTGGCGTGAGGCGGAGGGCGGCGGTGCCCGCCTCACGCACCCCTGGATCAGACCTGGCGCACCCGCAGCGACAGGAAGCAGCCGCCAGCGCGGCCGTCCGTGTCGATGCCGATCGTCACCGGCTGGGACGTGGTCGCGGTGCGCGGCTGGCCGACCGGGGTCGCGCCCTTGCACTGGTCCCAGTTGTGCTCACCGGTGAACTGCACGTCGAGCACGACGTCCGCCCGGCGCGACACGTGGAACGTCAGCTCGCAGTAGCCGGTGCGGTGGTCGGTGTCGATCCGGAGCTCGGTCGACAGCTGCCCGAACGGCGTCACCGGGATCCGCTTGCGCCCGACGACGGTGCCGCACTGGGCCGCGTCCCCGCCCGGGGTCGGCAGCCACTCGTACTCCAGGCGCACCCCGGCCAGGTCGTAGTCCGGGTCGTCCACGCCGAACGCCAGCCGGCACCCGCCGGGCCGGTTGTCGGCGTCGATGCGCACCGGGACGGTCCAGTTCGGCCCGTCGGTCCACTGCTCCTGCGGCCCTTCGCACTGGCTGTTGAACTCCTCCGGGATGAACGAGACCCCCAGGCTCGGCCCTCCCTCGACGGTCCGGTTCGGTGCCGCGACCGCCGGAGATCCGGTGAGCGCCACTGTGCCGGCGCACAACACGCCGGCGACCAGCGCCACCACCCTCCTACCCGTGATCCTCATGTGCTGCTCCCGCTGTCGACTCGTCGGTCCGCGCGATGGGCGCGACCCGGTGATCACAGCAGTCCGGCGGGTCGCGGCGATCGCGTCCGGGACAATTCCGGACAACCCCGGACCGACCATCCACAGTGGACGCCGGGGGTGCGGCCCGCCGACCGGGCCGTGATCTATCATCTCGGCGGTGACCGCCTACGACGATCCCGACGCGTTCGAGCACCTGGACACCTCGACCCTGCCGCCGCGCCAGCAGCGGATCCTGGCCGCGATCCGCGACTGGGTGGTCGAGCACGGGTATTCGCCGAGCACCCGGCAGATCGGCGACGCGGTCGGCCTGCGGTCGGCGTCGTCGGTGTCGAAGCACCTGGCGAGCCTGGAGGACCGGGGGTTCCTGCGGCGCAGCACCACGATGTCCCGGCCGATCGACGTGCGGCTGTTCCTGTCCGGGCGTTCGACGCGCGAGCCCGCCGACGACTCGGTGACCGTGCCGGTGGTCGGCGACATCGCCGCCGGTACCCCCATCCTGGCCGATGAGCACCTCGACGACGTGCTGACGCTGCCCCGTGAGCTCACCGGTCGCGGCACCGTCTTCGGGCTGCGCGTGCGCGGCGACTCGATGATCGACGCGGCGATCTGCGACGGCGACATCGTCGTGGTGCGGCAGCAGCAGGAGGCGCACTCGGGCCAGATCGTGGCCGCGATGATCGACGGCGAGGCCACGGTGAAGGTCCTGCGGCGGCGCGACGGCCACGTCTTCCTGGAGCCGCGCAACCCCGAGTACGACGTCATCGACGGCGACGAGGCGGTCGTCCTGGGCACCGTAGTGTCGGTGTTGCGCAGCGTCTGAAGGTTGCGCGGGGTCAGACGCCGAGCACCCGGGAGCCGCCATGCCGTCCACAGCCCGCTGGGACGTCCACCGCCTGCCGCGCGCCGACGGGAAGACCTTCCTGGTCACGGGCGGCAACGCGGGCATCGGGTACTTCGTCTCCGAGCAGCTGGCCGGCACCGGGGCCACCGTCGTCCTCGGCAGCCGTGACCCGGCCAAGGCCGACGCCGCTGCGGCGGCGATCCGCTCCCGCGTCCCCGGCGCGCACGTGCGCCACCTCCGGCTGGACCTCGCGGACCTCGCCTCGCTC
>CBHFOL010000513.1:0-4104 GCA_965995405.1 uncultured Saccharothrix sp. | reverse complement strand
CCGAACCCCGACACACCGACCCGGTGGACCCCGCACCGCAACCCCCGCCCCGGCGCCGCCCGACACCCCAGCGGCTAGCCCGGGCACGGCCCCGCGATCGCCTTGGCCGGGTGCCGCCGGATCAGCCCCGCAGCGGCCGGCCGGGCAGGGCGTCGAGCATCCGCTGGTCGCGGACGACGAACGTGCCCGCCACCAGCAGGTGGTGGACGCCCACGGACGGCCGGGTCGAGTCCAGGTACGTGGCCGTGTCGGTGATCCGCTCCGGGTCGAGGACCACGATGTCCGCGTCCGCACCCACGCCCAGGTGCCCCTTGCGCGCCGCATCGGCCGCGACCGCGTCCAGCACCCGGGCGGGCAGCCACGAGCAGCGGCGGAACGCCTCCAGCCACGTCCACGTGCCGGTCTCGCGGACCATCTGGCGCAGCGTCTTCGCATAAGTGCCCGCCGTGCGCGGGTGGGTGCGCCCGTTCGGCGGGAGCGGCCACTCGTAGGTGTCGTAGCTGCCGTCCGGCCACATGACCGGCATCGCGTCGCTGGCCACCATGGAATCCGGGAACACCAACGACTTGCGCAGGACGGCCGCGTCCGCCGGGTCGTCCTCGTCCAGGAACGACACCACGCACCCGGCGGCCGGGTCGGCGGCGCGGAGTTCCCGGAGGCGGCCCGCGTCGGCGATGCGCTCGCCGGTCTCCACCATCGTGATGTCGCTCGGCCCGATGCCCAGGGCGGACAGGCGCTCGGGTGCGAGGAACACCGCGCCGATACCGGTGCTGCCCGCCCCGTACGGGTAGCACTCGACGGTGACCCGGGACCCCTCGGCCTGGGTCCGGGCGAGCAGGTCCAGGACGCGGTCCACGTGCCGCAGCGACGTGCTGTTGACGTGGCAGTGGTGCATGGCCGCGCCGGTCTCGACGGCGGCCCGGACGATCTCCGCGGAGCCGTCGAACAGCGTCGTGGGGTCGACTTCGACCAGCTCGCGGACGTGGGTGTAGATCGGGACGTCGGCGCGGGCCGCCAGGTGGGCCAGGGCGAGGAACTCGGCGGGGTCGGTCTGGGGCGCGTACCCGAGCGGCACGCCGACGCCGAGCGCGCCCGCCGCCAGCTCGCCTTCCAGGTCGCCCAGCCAGGCCCGCAGCTCGACGGGTGACGACGAGCGCTGCCAGCGCGGGTCGTCCAGGAGCTTCATCCCGGCCCAGGGGTCGGCGTTCTCCTCCACCCCCAGCAGGATCTTCGCCCGCGCCGCGCCCCACGACGCGGAGAAGCCGTAGTTCAGGGGACGCCCCTGCGCGGCGGCCTCCGCGTACGCGCGGTCCACGGGGTGGAGGCCGGCCTCCAGGTCGAGGGCGGTGGTGACGCCGTCCATGCCCTGGAGGCGCTGGCCGGCGACGCTGTGCACGTGGCTGTGCAGGTCCACGAACCCCGGACCCACCACCAGCCCGGTCACGTCCACCACGACCACGCCGTCCGGCGCGGGCAGGTGCTCGCCGACGGCGGCCACCTTGCCGTCCCGCACCAGCACGTCCGCGACCCTGTCCAGTCCGGTGCCGGGATCGAGGGCCCGGCCACCACGCAGCAGCACCATCCCGCAACCCCACCACGCGCGGGCCGCGCCGGACTTGTCGTGCCCGACAACACCGCGCTCCCGGATTCGTCGTACCCACCGGAGACGGGTGTCGCGCGGCACCGCCGCCGCGGATCAGCGCGGGGGCTCGTCCGAGGAGTGGTCCGGCAGGGGGAGTGGCTTGTCGGACAGGAAGTTCCGGATCAGGGTGAGGTACGCGTCGGGTTGGTTGGCCGCGATGGCGTGACCGGCTCCCCGTACGTACACCAGGGTCGAATTGGGCAGCGTCCGCCGGTAGTCACGGGTGATCGGCCATTTCACGAAGTCGCACTCGCCGCGCATGACGAGCGTCGGCACGGTGACCTGGCGCAGCGCCGGGCGCGGGTCGGGGATGCGGGCGAAGTCGGCGTTGGTGAGCTGGTTGACGTAGAACCCTTGCATGTTGCCGTGTGCGGGGGCCGTGGGCTGACCGGGACAGCCGGTCGAGTCCCGGCCGGTGAGCGCGAGTTCGTGCAGCCAACTGTCCGCCTCGGCGTCGGGCACCAGCGCGTGCGCGGCCCGGGGGTTCTGGTCCAGCAGCAGGAACATCGCCAGGGCGCGTGGCGTGAGGTCCGGCGACTCGGCCCACGGAGACCCTTCGTCGGCGTCGGTGACGACGTCGCCCCGCCAGATCGGGCCGGGCGCGGTGATGATCGCCTTCGCCACCCGGTCCGGGTGGGCGGCCAGGTATTGCGCGGTCAGCGATCCGCCCCAGGACTGTCCGATGAGGACGATCCGGTCGGCGTTGATGGTCGTGCGGATCGCGTCCAGGTCGGCCACCTGGCGGGCGACCGTGTAGCCGGTCACGTCGGACAGTCGGGTGGACCTCCCGGCTCCGAGCTGGTCGTAGGTGTAGACGTCGTAGCCGTCGGCGGCGAGTGCGCGTCCGGCGGCCGGGATGCCCTCGCCGGGTGTGCCCGGCCCACCGTGCAGGAAGACGACCGGGGTCGGCCGGGCTGTCCCGGCGGCTGGCGCGTGCTGGTAGGCGATGCGTGAACCGGTCGGCAGGTCCCAGAACCGCACCCCGGACGGTGGTGGCGCACCCGCTACGACCGGACCGGGTGCGAACACGGTGACGGCGGCGAGTACTCCGGTCAGGACCGTGGTGGCACTGCCGAACCCGGCTGCCGACCGTCGACGGCGGCGCGTGCCGAGCACCGCGAAACCCGCCCAGGCCAACAGGAACGCGGTTCCGGCGAGTACCACGGCCGAGGCGGCGGCGATGACCGGGACGTCGGCGGTGACCGATGCGACCACGAGGAACGCCAAGGCTCCCAGGGCAAGCGAGCCCACGACGGCCAGAACCAGCAGCGTCGACCCGGCGACGCGACGAAGGATGATCCGATGCACGACTCGGAACGCTAGGCGCGTCGGCCCGACGGGGAATCCCGCTGCGGGCGCGTTTCCGACCCCCGCCGACCGGCGGGGGTCAGTACCACCGGAGGCGGACGAGGCCGCTGTCGTAGGCCACGACGGCGGCCTGCACCCGGTTGCGCACCCCCAGTTTGTCGAGGATGGCGGCAACGTGGTCCTTCACCGTGGCGGAACGCAGGCCCATCGCGATCGCGATCTCCGCGTTGGACAGCCCGGCCGCCAAGTGGGTCAGCACGGTGGTCTCCCGTGGCGTGAGCACGGCCGGACCCGGGCCGCCGGGCACCGCCGTGGCCTTGCAGTGGTCGATGAGCAGTCTGGTCACGCCGGGGTCGATCACCGCCCCGCCGCGCGCGACGACCCGCACCGCGTCCACGATCCGCGCGGGCGGGGCGTCCTTGAGCAGGAAGCCCGCCGCCCCGGCCCGCAGCGCGGCGAACACGTAGTCGTCCTGGCCGAACGTGGTCAGGATCAGCACCTTGGTCGCCGGGGCCTCGGCGGAGATCCGTGCAGCCGCGGCGATACCGTCGGTCCCGCGCATCCGGATGTCCAAAATGGACACATCGGGTCGGTGGTCGTGCACGGTCCGGACGGCGGACTCGCCGTCGGCGGCCTGCCCGAGCACGGTGATGTCCGGTTCGGCGTCCATGATGGCCGCGATCCCGGCGCGCACGATGGCCTCGTCGTCGGCGACGGTCACGGTGATGGGGTCGGATCGGGCAGCCACACCCGTATCGTGCCATCCCGACTCGCCGTGGCCCGGCCCCCGACAGCGTCCGCCATCGCCCGCACCCGCCGGTCCGGCCGGGCGTGCGTCACCTCCAGTTCGACCCCGGCGGCCAGGTAGCCGACGGTGGCCACGGACCCCGCCGTGACCAGTCGTTCCGCGGCCAGGTACGCGGTGACGTCCACCACCGGGGGCACCGCTCGCGCCACCCCGACCCGGCGGTGCCCGGCCCGGCGTCGCCCGGCGAGCACCGCGATCCCGGCCAGGGTCGGCGGAATGTCGTCCGCGTCGGACTGCCCGGCGGCGAGCAGTCGCCGCAGCGCGGCGAGACCGGCGCGCGCCCTGACCAGGACCACGGCCAGTCGGTCCTCCTCGGCGGCCGACGCCACCGCCTCGGCGTGGCCGC
>CBHFOL010000512.1:0-4228 GCA_965995405.1 uncultured Saccharothrix sp. | reverse complement strand
TTCTGGGTGCTGCTGTACGTGGCGCTCGGGCTGGTCAGCATGGCGATCCTGACCCGGGTGGCGTTGCACGCCGAGGGTGCGCTGGTCGCCTACAACTACCAGTGGCTGGTCGCGCAGGTGCCTTACGGCGTGCTCGGTGTCTCGCTGCTGACCGCGTTGATGCCGAAGATGTCGCGTGCGGCGGCGGCGAACGACATCGGGGCGCTGGTGGGCGACCTGTCGTTCGGCAACCGGATGTCGTCCATCCTGCTGATGCCGTTCAGCGCGCTGATGACGGTCGCCGGTCTCCCTATCGGGGTGGCGATCTTCTCGCTCGGCGAGTCCGGGCTGCCCGGTGGCGAGCGCATGGGCATGGCGTTGGCGCTGTCGGCGTTCGGGCTGGTGCCTTACGCGATCACGCTGCTCCAGCTGCGGGTGTTCTACGCCCTGAAGGACGCGCGGACGCCCGCGTACATCCAGGGGATCATGGTCGTGGTGCGGATCGTGCTGCTCTACGGGTTCCTGGAGTACGCGCCGCCGGAGAAGCTCGCGGTCGGCGTGTCGATCGCGATGTCGCTGAGCTTCGTCGTCGGCTGCCTGGTCGGCCAGTTGTGGCTGCGCATCCGGCTGGGCCGGCTCCGGACGGGTTACACCGCGTGGACGATCTGCCTGACCGTGGTGGCGTCGGCGATCGGCTTCGCGGTCGCGGCCGGCCTGGCGTGGCTCGCCGTCCGGCTGCTGGGAACCGCGGATCCACGCGCGACCGCGTGGGTGGAGCTGGTGGTGCTCACGATCGTGGGACTGCCGCTGAGTTTCGCGCTGTTGGCGCTGTTCCGGGTACCCGAGGTCAAGCCCGCGCTGGACAGGATCAGCCGACTGGTGCGGCGTCGGTGACCGCGCCCTCCCGGCCGATTCCCGTACCCTCGGGCCGGTGAGCAGCGGTCCGATCCAGAACACCTCGCTGGTACCCGGCGGGGTCATCGGCGACGGCCGGTACCGCCTGCTCGCCCAGTCCGGAATCGACCAGCGCTGTGCCGCGCACCTGTGGCGGGCGCGCGACGGGCAGCTCAACCGGGACGTGGCGCTGACCGTCCTGGTCGGCAACCCGGCCGACCACGCGGCGCTGGCCCGGGCCAAGCGCACCGTCGAACGCGCGATGCACGCGGCCGGTTTCACCCATCCCGGGGTATCCCGGGTGATCGACGTGCTGACGCCGGGCACCGGCATCCGGTTCGACGAGGGCATCCTCGGCATGGTCGTCGCCGAGTGGACCCAGGGCACGGACCTGATGGACCTGATCGCCGAGGGCCCGCTGCCGGCCGGCGCGGCGACCCGACTGCTGGAGCCGCTGGGCGCGGCCATCGAGGGCGCGCACCACGCGGGCCTGGTGCTCGGCGCGGACCACCCGCAGCGCATCCGGGTCACCTCGGACGGCCGGCTGCGGCTGGCGTTCCCCGGTCCGCGGCCGGACGCGATCGCCCGGGACGACGTGAAGGGCCTGGGCGCGATCCTGTACCTGCTGCTCACCGGCCGGTGGGCGCTGCCGGGCGGCCCGGACGGCGTGCCGGTGGCCCCGACCGCGCCGGACGGTTCGGTCGTCGCGCCGAGTGCGCTGCACCCTTACGTGCCGCACGAACTGTCGTCGGTGGCCGTGCGCTCGCTGGAGGACACCAGCGTCGGCGGCATCCGGACGTCGGCGGCGATCCTCCAGGTGCTGGACCAGATCGCCGAGTCCGAGGCGCAGACCGCGCTGCTGGAACCGGTGCCGGATGCCGGGGACGACGGCGCGGTGTGGACGACGCAGCGGCCGGAGCGCGGCAAGGACCACAAGCGCAAGCTGGTGATCAGCGTGGCCGTGCTGGCGGCGGCGACGCTGGCCGTGGTCGTGTGGCTGGGCGTGCAGATCGTGAGCTTCTTCAGCGACAGCCCGACCAAGAGCGGCGGCCCGACGGTCGTGATCGGCCAGTCGACCCAGCCCGTCTCCGGCCAGCCCGCGCCACCGGCCCCGACCCCGGCCGGCCCGGTGCAGCCGGCGTCGGTGGGCGTGTACGACGTGACGAACCAGCCGGACAACGCGAACCGGGCGAACCGGGCCGTGGACAACAACCCGACGACGGTCTGGCAGACGGAGAACTACTTCGAGCCGTTCCCGGCGCTGAAGCCGGGCATCGGCCTGATGGCGTCGTTCGCCGAGCCGGTGAAGCTGGCGTCGGTGACGGTGACGTCCCCGTCCGAGGGCACGGTGGTCGAGATCCGGGTGGCCGCGTCGGAGAGCGCGCCGCTGGAGGAGACGAAGGTGATCGCCACGGCGACTTTGTCGGCGGGGCAGACCCAGATCCAGCTGAACGAGCACGACCCGACGCAGCACCTGCTGGTGTGGATCACCAAGCTGGGCGGCAGCGGCCGGAACAACAAGTCCGAGGTCGCCGAACTCGTGTACACCCGCGCGCAGTAGCCGGCCGCGGGCTCCCTCGGGAGAGTGAAACCGAAGGGATGCGCAAGCGTTTGCGTGACACTCCGCTGAACGGGTGATCGAAGCGGGACCAGGGAGGACCGATACCCTCTTCCGTGTGACCGCCGCAGCCAGCTCGGACGCAGACCTCATCGCGGCACATGCCGCCGGCGACCCGCACGCGTTCTCGGAGTTGGTGAAACGGCACCGGGACCGGATGTGGGCGGTCGCGTTGCGGACGCTGCGCGATCCCGAAGAGGCTGCGGACGCGTTGCAGGAGGCGTTCATCTCCGCGTTCCGGGCCGCCGCGAGCTTCCGGGCCGAGTCGCAGGTCACCACCTGGCTGCACCGAATAGTGGTGAACGCCTGCCTGGACCGGATGCGCAGGCGGCAGACCCGGCCCACCGTCCCGCTGCCCGAGGCCGGACCCGGAGAGCCGGTCGCACCCCGGGACGCGATGGCCGAACGGGAAACCCGACTGGTCGTGCAGGAGGCGCTGGCCGAGCTGCCCGAGGAGCAGCGTGCCCCGATCGTGTTGGTCGACGTGGAGGGATACTCCGTAGCCGAAACGGCGCAGTTGCTGGGAATCGCCGAGGGCACCGTGAAATCCCGGTGTGCCCGGGGACGCGCGAAGCTGGCGAAAGTTCTGGGGCACCTCCGGAACCAGAGTGCAGATGCGAACGTCCCAGTCGACGATGTGCAGGTGCAACGACGTCAGTTGGAGGAACGATGACCGGCAATGTGCGGCGCTCCGGGCCGCCGTGGTCCGTCGACCTGCTGGCTGATCTGCACGCGGGCGTCCTCGACCCGCGGAGCGAAGCCGAGCTGCGCGCCGTCGTGGCGAACGACCCCGAGGCGCAGGACGTCCTGGCCGCGCTCGACGCCACCCTGGACGACCTGCACAACCTGCCACCGATCCCGATGCCGCGCCACGTGGCCGACCGGATCGACGCCGCGATCGCCCAGGAGGCACAGCCCAAGGCCCCGGTGATCGACCTGGCGGCCAAGCGCCGGAAGAAGCAGCTCGGGTGGGGTACGGGACTGCTCGCGGCAGCCGCCGTGGCGGTCGGTGTCGTGGTGGTCTCGACGCAGGGCAACAACGCCGCTCCGCCCGGGAACAACGTGGCGCAGCCGCCGGACACGACGAACTCCCCGGTCACGAACGCACCTGGCGCAACCAACCCCGGGGCGACCAAGCCGTTGGCGGTCAAGGGCAACGACTTCGGCCCGGTGTTCGGCGACGTCCTCAAGGCCCAGAACTACGGCCCGCTGGAGAACCAGGACAAGCTGGCGGGCTGCCTGAAGGGCGCGAACATCGTCAGCTCCAAGCCGCTCGGCGTCAGCCCGATCACCCTGGACGGCCGGGACGCCGTGATGGCGATCCTGCCCGGCGGCAAGCCGGGTGCGTTCCAGATCGTGGTGCTCGACCCCGAGACGTGCGGCCCGGACAACCCCAACGGTGTCCTCGCACGCAGTGACATAACTCCCCGGTAGAACCGGGAGTAGCCCACCTCACCCGATCGGCGCGGAATCACGGCACCATACGATCCGTTGTAGGCAGTGCAGGCCAAGTCGCCTGTCACGACTTACGGAGGTCGAGGGTGTCGGACGTTCGGAACCTGATCGTGGTGGGATCGGGGCCCGCCGGGTACACCGCAGCGGTCTACGCGGCGCGCGCGCAGCTCGAACCGCTGGTGTTCGAGGGCTCGCAGTACGGCGGCGCGCTGATGACCACGACCGAAGTCGAGAACTACCCCGGCTTCCGCGACGGCATCATGGGCCCCGAGCTCATGGAGC
>CBHFOL010000511.1:0-4241 GCA_965995405.1 uncultured Saccharothrix sp. | reverse complement strand
TCTGCTCGACATCGTCGAGGATCGCTACGGACGCGGCTCGACCCTCATCACCAGCCAGCTTCCGGTCGACCGCTGGCACGACGTGATCGGCGACCCGACCCTGGCCGACGCCATCCTCGATCGCCTCGTTCACAACGCCTACCGCATCGCCCTCGACGGCCCGTCCTTGCGCAAGGCCGGCGCCGAGGCCGAGCGTGACACCGCTCCGGTGGCCGCAAAATGAGCCTCCAACCCACCCCGGGGTGCCCCCCGGCCCCCGGCCCCCCCCCCCCCACCCCCCCCCCCCCGGGGGGGGGGGGGGGCGGGGGGGGGGGCCCCCCCCCCCACAACACCCGCGCTACTCAGCCGCCGCCCGGTCGAGCGCCCGGATCAGCTCCCGCGCCTCCTCCCGGCACACCTCGCTCCAACGGGCCAGGCAGCAAGCCGCCCGCCGCCGGACATGGCGTGCCACCCGCGCGTCCGACGCCACCTCCCGCACCACCACAGCCGCGCCGTCCCGGCACTCCCGCCTCAACTGAACGGCACCCTCCGCACACCACACCCGAGCCACGCTCCCGTGCCGCGTGTCCCGCGCCATGGCGAGCAGCTCCAACGCGGCTTCGTCAGGGCGTACCTCACCGATAGCGAGCAGCACGTTGCGACGCAACAACGGCTTGTCCGTCGAAAGCAACGTGCGCAGCAGCCGCAACACCTCATTTCGCGTGCTCGGCGCGACACTGCCCAACGTCGCCGCCGCCCGCGCCCGCGCGCCCACCGGCAGGCCGGGGTCCCGCGCAATCGCCCACAACAGCTCGACCGCCCGGTCCCGTCCGACCTGACCGCAATTCGCCAGCCGCTCCGCTGCACGCCACCGGAGAGCCGGCCGTTCGCCGGGGTCGCCGGCGAACAACCGCGCAGCTGCGGCACGGTCCTCCGGCTGGAAATCGGTCAGTTCATCCGCCGCCAGCCAGCGCACGTGTGTCGGCGTCCGCTCGTCGTCCCGCAGGGCGCGCAACGCGGAGAGGCCGTCGAACGGCCCCAATGCGAGCAGAGCCTCGGCCCGTCGTTGGTCGGACGTACCTGGATCGGCGACCACCTCGCGGAGCACACCGACCAATGATCGCGGTGTCCTGGACGCCACCCCCAACAGCAATCTCGCCGCCGTTATCCGTTGACGCAAGGACAGTGTCCGATCCAACGCGATCCGCTCGGTTTCGCGCCATGTCTCACGTCCACGCGCAGTGCCGAGCCAGATCAGCGCTCTCTTCGCCCGGCGCGCCGCCGATGATCCGTCGGGCACGCTCTCCAAGTAGACGATGGCCTCAGGCACAGTGCGGATTTGCAGCCAGCCCAGCCTTTTCACGGCGTCGACCCGTTCACCCAGCGAGAACTCCGGCTCGGTGAGTATCTCGCGGACCGAAGTCTCGAACTCGTCGATCAAAGGCACGTCGTACCAGAAGTCGGGCTTGGGAACTCGGTCCATGACCCCCAGCGCGTGGTCGTCGAGCAGGGTGCGCTCGACGCGTGTGCGAAGGTCCCGCGGCAGCTCGGCAATCAGCGACCTCCGAAGTTTACCGGTTCCAGAGTCCAGCGCGGCGGCAGCGACGAGTCTGCTGTTCGACTTGACGTGCTCGGGCCCCAAGTTCTCCATACTACAAACCGCTTCCGCGCGCTCGGCCGGAGCCAGCTGAGAATCGTCCGCCAATCGCCCGAGGAGTGCGACCGCACCTGGAGCAGCGGCCCGATTCAGGCTCACGTGAGAACTCACGCACTCGCAGCGGTCGTGCACGCTCAGCCTTTCATCGCCGACGAGAGCAGCGACCGCGTCGATGGCTTGATCCCGCGTCACCGGGCTGATATCGACAAATTGACGCAAGGCGTGCGACCGATCGGAGGGACGCTGGTAGATGTCCGACAGCTGCCTCGTCAGTTCGAGCACTCCCTTGTCCCGGTGTTCCGGAAACGACCTGGCAAGGTGCATCGCACTCCCCCAACGCACTCGATAGTCCGTGTCAGGGTCGGTGAGCAGCGCACACAACCGTGGTGCCACGTCCACACCGAGGTGGGCCAATTGGTCGATGGTGCGTTGCCAGGCGTCGATCGGCACATCGCCCTCGGGGGCGAAAACGTCGTCCGCGATCGCGGGTGCCGACGCCGGGTCGACCGAGAGCAGCATGCACTGCGCCTCAAGCCGCACGTAGGGGCGATCCGAGTACTCGGCCACCGTGCGCAGAGCGGCGTGCGCTATCGGGTTGTCCGCGAATCCGATCAGCTCCAGCGCCACCAGGATCCGGTGCATGCGGTCGTAGCCCGTCCTCTGATCGACTGTCAGGTCGAGCAGAACCCGGGCGGTCTCCTCGCGTAGGCCGATCCCCATTTCCGTGATCATCATCAGGTGGTACCGGAAGTTGAACTCCATCGTCGTCACCGACCGGACCAGCGCGCACAGTTGCCGAACCGCTCGGCGGTGGAATCGTGGCCCCAGCCTCGACAGGCCTCTCAGCCCCGACATCCGCTCCGTGATCGATCGGCCCGGATCTGCCGCCAAAGCCGTCATGGCCTCGCCAATCCGGTCGAGGTCGGTTTCGGACGACGCCAGGATGTACGCCCCGCCGAACCAGACAACGCACTCGGCGTCCACGCGCTCGGCCGTGCGAAGCAGTACGTCGAGTGCCCCGTCGCGGAACTGGGGGCCGAGTTTCACCAGTTCGTACCAGGCATCAATGGTCCCGAACGGGCTGGCCTCCGCAGCGGCTATCGCCAACAGGTGTCGGGCCGCCTCGGCGTGCAACTCGGGACCGGCGTCGATCAGCCTGGAAGCGGCCCTGCAACGGCTCCTCGCCGACGCTGTGCCGTCGACCAGCAGCGCCTGCAACCTCTCGACGGCCGCTGTCCGGTGCGGTTCTCCCAGATCGGTAAGGTGGCCCAGGACCGTTGTGTACAGGTCGGTGTCCGGCCCTATCTCGCCCAGCAGGTCCCATGATCGCCGCGCGACTTCGGGCAGGTGCTCCGCCCCGAGCCCGCCCAACGCGTTCAGCGCCCACGCCACGTCTTCGACCGGAGTGCCGTGATCGGTGATGATCTCGCGCAGTCTGCGTTCGGCTTCTTCCCGGAACCCCGGACCGAAACCGGCGAGCCGCGCAGCGCAGTGGCGGATGTCAGTCACACGGATGTCCGGTTCGGCGAGCATCGCGCGCACGCTCTCACCCGCGACCTGGCGGTGTTGCGGCCCCAGGCGGCCGAGCACCTCGGCCGCCGAAACCCGGTCTACCCGGGTTCGCCGGCGGTCACCGACGACCGCCGTCAGCGCGGCGACGGCCTCCTCCGTGTGTTCGGGGCCGAGCGACGCGAGACCTAGGGCCGCGTCTCCGCGAGCGGACTCGCTGTGGACGCGGTCGTGCAGCACGAGTCGAAATGCCTCGACCGCCCGCGCGTGGAACTCCATGCCGATCTCGATCAGGCCCGTGGCCGCCTCCACCACGATGCCGGGCGCGGTGTCCCGGTCGTCCAGCAACCGCGTCAGGGCGGTCGCCGCGAAGTCCCGCGCGTCCCGCCCGAACGCGGCCAGGATCACCGCCGCCGTGCGGTAGTCCGCACCCGAGCCCGCCGGATCATCGAGCACTGACCGCAACCCGCGCTCGGCGGCATCGCGCTCGGCCACCCCGCTATCCGTCAAGGCCTCCGCAGCGGCGAGCCGCACCTCGACCGCCGCCTCCGCGTCGTCCACCACCGCATGCAGGAACCTGATCGCCTCCGCCAGGTGTTCGCCGCGCAGCCGGACGGACAGCGCCGCAGCAGCCTCGGTCCGGGACAACCAGGGCGCGTGCTCGTCCCTCATCAGACCAACCAGCCACGTGGCCAGGCCGGGGTGCTGGGTCGCGCGGCACGTCTGGGCGAGGATGTCGCCGCCCAGGTGGTGGGTCGTCGTGGCCCAGCCCCGCACCGTCTCCAGGAAGGCGTCCACGACGCCGGTGGTGGCGGGCATCCGCTTCGCGAGCAGGCGGGCCGCCAGCACGTGCTGCTCCGCACCCCCGGCGTGCAGGGCCCGCAGCAACGGGTCCGCCTGGTCCGGGCGCAGGCGCGTGTAGTGCAGCGCCACGGACCGGGCATAGCGCCCGCGTTCCTTCGGGCGTGCGGCGTGCAGCAGGCGGGCGAAGTCCTCGTGGTCGGCGGCGAACGTAGTGGGCAGCCGGCTCGCCGTGGCGGTCGCGGCGAGGTGTTCGGCGAAGCTGTGGTGCAGGAACGCGAGATCGTCACCGCGC
>CBHFOL010000510.1:0-4241 GCA_965995405.1 uncultured Saccharothrix sp. | reverse complement strand
ACCCGGGATGGCGGCGACGCGTACCGGGAAGCCTGCGGGAGGTGTGGTCCGACCAGGCCGGATCGACCCGCCGCGCCGCTGACATTCCGGCATGAAGCCTGACGACCTGCTCGTGGCCGAAGACGGGAACTTCGACCAGGTGCAGCCGCAGGGGCCGGTGTCGCGCCTGTTCACCTACCTCGGTGCGGCGCTCATGATGCTGGGCGGGCCGGCCTGCATCGCGATTCCCGCCGCCACGGGTGAACTCGCCTGGTCGGGGATGCCGGTCGTGGCGGTGATCGGCGTCGTGGTGACGATCTTCGTGGGTGGTTTCGGGGCCATGCTGTGGGTCTCGACCTCCCGGGAGAAGCGTCGGGCGGACCGGTTGGCCCGCAACGGACGTCCGGCCACCGCGCGGATCCTCGGTGCCACCTCGTGCACCATCGGCGAGGAGTCGGGCACCGAGTTCGCCCTGCGGATCAGCGGACCGGAGGTGCCGGAGTTCGAGACGACCCACCGCAGCTCGCGCGACTCCGAAGCCTCGCTGGGCGCGGAGTTCGCGGTCATTGTCGATCCCGCCGACAACGTGTTCCGGATCCTCCGTTAGGCGACGGCGTGCTCCTGCCGGCCCGGTCAGGCCGGGGTGCGCAGGGATGCGATGGCCGCTGCGATGCCCTTCTTGTCGTAGCTGCTCGTGGGCAGGGTGGCACCGTGGGTGTGGCGGATGATGCCCTGGCGGTCGATCAGGATGCTGCCGGACTGCTGCATCGAACCGAAGACCTTCCTGCCCAGGCCGATCATCTCGTGCGGGTTCTCGCTGCGGCCGGTGAGAACGGGGAACGGGATCCGGCGTTTCGCCTTCCACGCCGTCGCCGTCTCGCGGTCCTCCGGGACCACGAGCAGGACACGGACGTCGTCGGCCGCCAGTTCGTCCCCGCGGTTGACGAGATCCCGCACGTGCCTGTTGCAGACCGGACACGTCGTCGATCGCACGAAAAAGAGCAGCACCGCGTGCCGTCCCTGGTAGTCGGACAGACGGACGGTCTGCCCTGCGGTGTCTTCCAGCACCATCTGCGGTGCGGCTGATCCGGTTTTGAGCATGGCGGGATCTCCCTTCGATCCGGGGTTGTCGAAAACGTCGGTTCAGGTCAGATGGCGGTGTCGAAGGGGCCTTCGAGCCCACCACTCAGGCTGAGCCGGAGCGTGGTCCTGGCCCGGTGCAGGTGGGACTTCATCGCCGCGTTGCTCAGGCCGAGCGCCTCGGCGACCGTCCGTCCCGGGTCACCCAGCACGTCACGCATGATCAGCACGCGGCGCTGGATGTCGGGCAACGCCCGGATCGCCACTGCGACGCGCTCGGCTTCCAGACGCTTGAGGACTTCGTCTTCGGCCGACGCCACCGGGTCGGTGTCGACCTCGTCGTGGTGGTCGAACAGCCGCCGGGCGCGGCGCGCGCACTCGTGCCGGACGATCCGGAACATCCAGGACGCGAGCGCCGCCGTGGCGCGCAGGGAACCGATCTTGCGATAGAGGACGATCAACGCTTCCTGTGCCGCGTCCTCGGCGTCCTGCGGGGATGCGCACAGATGTCCGGCGAAGCGCCGCACGTGCGGGTGAGCCCCGTGCACCACAGCGGCGAGCGACTCCAGGTCACCGCCCTGCGCGGCCTTGATGAGCTGCTCACTCGCCCAACCACGGTCAACCACGTCCACCCCCCGCAGCACGTGGCGAACCCGTCGCACGTGTCCCTCGTGACGTAACCATCGCCCCATAAGAGACCCCGACACGGCAAAAGGATTCAACCCGTCCCCGACACGACCTTCCGGCCACGGAGAGAACCCGAGCGGTCACGCCGGCGAACCGGCGGCGGTCAGTGCCGGCGGCAGGCTGTGACGATCCAGGCACGCGAGTCGAAGTACACGCCGCCGTCGGTGTTGTGGGCGTCGAGGGTGGCGCGTAGCCGTGCGCGTGCCTGCTCGGCCGCCGCGGCGTCGAGGTCGGCGAGCAGGTCTTTGAATTCCCACAGGCGGAGCACGGCATCGAAGGCGGTGGCGCTGTCCGGGCCGTAGTAGACGGGCTCGTGCACGTCGGTGAAGCCGACTTCCGTGAAGCCGGCCGCCGCCAGGATGCCTTCCGTGACAGCCGGGTCGGCGAGTGAGAACGGGTCCGGACCGCCGGGTGTGGCCGACGCGGCGGTGATGGTCCGGCGGATCGCGGTGGCCCACTCGTTGCGGTCGCGCTCTTGCCAGACCAGCAGCACCAGGCGCGCCGCTGGGCGCAGAGCGCGCCCGATGTTGGTGAACGCGGCGACCGGGTCGGCGAAGAACATCGTGCCGAACCTGCTGATACACAGGTCGAAACGCGGCGGTGGAAAGCGGTGGACCTGGGCGTCCGCCTGCTGGTAGGTGATGTTGGCCAGTCCCTGCTCGTCGCTGAGCCGACGGGCCCGTTCGAGCATCGGCGCGGAGAGATCGACGCCCACCGCGCTTCCGTCGACGGCGGCGCGGGCGGCCTCGCGCGTGGACTGGCCCGTGCCACAGCCGATGTCGAGCACCCGGTCACGAGCGCCGACGCGGGCGGCGGCGCGGAAGAGTTCGTTGTGCAGGCGCAATTCCGCGTCGTAGTCGAACAGGTCGGACATCACCGTCACCGGGTCCTCTCGATACCGATCTCGACCGGGACAGGCTCTTCGCAGACGAAGCCCGGACGAAAACTCCGTGCGAAACGGCTGTACGTTCCGCGTGAACATGAGCAGACTTGACCACGTGACCCGGTGTTTCGGTGTGATGTGACCACTGGGCGAAGCAGTCGGTGTCCGCACTGCCTGATCATGTGTCACCGATGGTGCAACCACTCAGCGGCATGACCGAGCTGTACGGGAACTGACGCGGCCGGGCTCGGCGCCCCATGGCGGCGTTCATCACGTCGTCGTCGAGTGGGTTGTCCGCGTGTGCGTGGGCCCGGCGCCCGCGGTGGCGCGCCAGTGCTTTTCGGCGGCACGGAGGATGTCGTTGCCGAGTAGTTCGAGGAATCGGCCCGCTGCGGCGAGTCGGCTTCCGACAGCCGTGTCGGCCCCGAAGATGTCGGCGCCGCGCAGGGCGGTGGTGGCGAATCGCCGGTTGGCGCGGACGCCGACCACCGCGGAGCGAAGGCCCGCGTTCTCGTCGAGGAAGTACCGGTGGCGCCGGCTCTGGCCGTCGCGGTCGCGGCGGATCAGCCCGTGCTGATGCAGCAGGCCGACCGCGTGCGAGATGGTCGCCGCGCTGACCTGAAGGTGCCGCGCCAGTTCGGCGGCGGTGCGGCTGCCGGTTTCGGAGGTGAACAGGCACGCCATCACGCCGGCGGCGGTGCGCGGCATGCCGGTCTCGATGAGTACCGCGGTGAGGTCGGTCGTGAACGCGACCGCCGCGTCGGGGTCGGGACCGCTGTGCCCGCCGGCCCGCTGCGCGGCTGCCGGCGGGCGGGGGCTGCGCCGGGCGCGGTGGGTGGTGGCGAGGTGGGCCAGGTCCGCGCGGTAGCGGCCCGGCCCGCCGTTGCGCGCGACCTCGCGGCTCACCGTCGAGGTGGGACGGCCCAGCCTGTGGGCAATCCCGGCGTAGTCCAGGCCCTGGGCCAGGCCTGCGGCGATCTGCCGCCGGTCGGCACCGGTCAGCCTGCGTCCTGGCATCCGGCCCGCCTCCTCTTCGGTCGTCTCGGGCGCCAGTATGCGGGCCAAGGCGTCGGCCGTTGCAACGGCGGTCTCGGGTGTGCATTAGCCGGCATTGTCATTGCAATCGCCGATCACTGTTGCGACCAGCGGAAACAGTGCTTGTCCAGGAGAGGCTTCGTTGACCGGTGTTTCGTGCCCTGCCTAACGTTCGGATCCGACAGCGGATGAGGGGTGGCCGCGTTTCGGTCACCTGACGAGGAGCGATGACATGCGAGCCAAGGGCATCACCTACGACACCGGCTTCACTCCCGGTGGACGGAGTTCGCGGCCCGTCTTCGACGCCGACGCGGTGCGACGGGAGATCCGTGTCATCGCCGACGATCTGCACTGCGATGCCGTGCGGATCACCGGCGGCGACCCCGAGCGGCTGGCAGTCGCCGCCGGACACGCCGCCGACGCCGGGTTGGAGGTCTGGTTCTCCCCGTTCCCCTGCGAACTGCCCGCAACGGAGCTGCTGCCGTACTTCGCCGACTGCGCGGACCGCGCCCAGGAGGTGGGAGCGCACGTCTTCGTCGCCGGCGTACGACAAGAGGGGATCGGCGGCGGCCGCCCA
>CBHFOL010000509.1:0-4285 GCA_965995405.1 uncultured Saccharothrix sp. | reverse complement strand
CCGGTGCCTTCGACGTGGACCGGAGTTGAGACGAGGGCCCGTGCCCGCGACCCAAAAGGAAAGAACCGATCGGCCAAGAAAGTAACTCACACGAGTGACGCAGCCTGACCGAACGGATACCCGGACAGGGGAACCCGGGGATGATCGACACAGGTGTCGATCACACGAAAAAAGGTGCCATCTTACCATTGTCGCCACGCTGCTCCGGATCCCGCCGCCGATGGACCACGCTGCGCGAACATCGGCGGCAATGCCGCTGATCAGCGAACCGTGAGCGACGCTCACGATCGAGGCCCATGCCAATCCGGTCGTGCACCTGCCGAACTCAGCGGAGGCATGATCACGCCACCCACGGCGGCCGAGCGCCCTGTTGCGCGTCACACACTTAATGAAGCAGGATTCCAGACCAACGCCGGAACCTCGACAGCTCATGGGCGACATGCACCCAGGAGTTGTTCGAGGCCAAGGATCTGACAAAGCTGTTGAAGTTGCCGACCGGTGTCGTCGTACCGGACATCGCGGACATCTACCGCGTGGTGACCGGCGACTCGGCGACCGGTTTGCGCAGGCGACAACGCAGCTCGAAGTCTTCTACACACTGGAGAACCTCAACAACCAGCCGGATGGAATACCCCAGCCCATGGCCCCCATCAAGCACGCAGCCGCAAAAGCGCGGAAAGAGTCGGCAATCAGGCTCCAGCACTGGGTCGACCAGGCGCAGAAACGGCAGATCGCCGCCGAGGTGGCCACGCTCCGGGAGACGCTGCGCGCCGATGCCCCGGACGACCTGCCGCCGCGCCCCGGCACCACCGCCTACCTGGTCCTGGTGCTCCGACCGGAAGGACCCACCGGCGACCGCTACCGGCTGTCCGCGTCCCGGCACCCGGGCATCGGCCCGCACTGGGCCCCGCTCCCGATCGGCGACGTGGTCGGCTCGCTCGACCGCAACCGCAACAACGTCGCGACGCTCGTCACCCAGGCGGAACGGGACTGGGGGTGGTACGAGCCGGACATCCGCATCGAGTTCGTCCTGGACCGCGGCAACATCAACCTGGCCGTCGACCAGTGGCCCGCCGACAACGACGAGCGCGTCCCCGAACCCCTGGGCAGCCGGTACCCGACGGTGATCCGCAGCCTGGAGCGCAACTCCGACGACAAGTACCTGCGGTTCTGGCGGCGCCGCTGGTCGGTGCCGGCCGGGCAGGCCCGGACGTGCCGCCCGGTGGACCGCGACGCGAGCTTCCGCGCCCGCGACGCAGCCAGGACGGCATCCGCGAGCTGCGGTCGATGCTCAGCCGGCGGCACGACGTGGTGTCGCCGCTGCTCAGCCGACCACCGCAGCCGCACGTCGAACCCCAGGACGAGGTCATGGCCGCCGTCTACGCGGGCGTGCCCCTGATCATCTGGCACCGGCAGGACTGCCATGCCAAGGAATTCCAGAGCGCCGTGGACTACCTGCTGCACAACGAAGACGACGAGAACACGTTTCTGGAACGCGTGCGCCGCGCGCGGGCCGCCGCGTTCGGTGAGACCCGCACCCACCCGTGCGGCGACCTGGCCGTCCTCTACGACGACCCGATGCGGCGCGTGCTGCCCCACCGGGCGTGCCACGCAAACCCTCCCCACAGGAGGTCGAGATGGCCAACTCGGCCATCTACCTGCGGCGACCCCTCCTGGTCACCGGAGCCCGGGGGCACCGGCAAGTCCGCCCTGGCCTACCTGATCGCCCGCGAACTCGGCCTCGGCCCGGTGCTGCGCCGGCCGATCACCAGCAAGACCGTTGCGCAGCAGGGACTGTTCCTCTACGACGCGATCGCCCGCGTGCAGGCGTCCAACGCGGCGGCGGAGGTCCCGGACATCGGCGACTACATCCACCTCGGTCCGCTGGGCACCGGGCTGCTGCCCGCCGGCCTGCCCCGGGTGCTGCTGATCGACGAACTGGACAAGGGCGACATCGACCTGCCCAACGACCTGCTCGACATCTTCGAGGAGGGCGAGTACCAGATCCCCGAGTTGGTCCGGTACGCCAAGACCCAGCCCGAGGTCACAGTGCTGACCAACGACATCGGCCACCACGGCCACGTCCAGTGCCGGGAGTTCCCCGTCGTCGTCATCACCTCCAACGGCGAACGCGAGTTCCCACCCGCTTTCCTCCGCCGCTGCCCGACCCTCGAACTGGAAGCACCCGACCACGCCCTGGACGTCCACCAGCTCATCGACCCGTTCCAGCGCCGCGCCGCCGAGGTCGGCCCACTCGCCCCCGACCAACTGCTCAACGCCGTCAACATGGCCGTACGACTGGCCACAGCAGGCAACTACAACCCGGACGGTGATTGGGCCAGTCCCCTCGCCGGCCTCTGGCATCCACTTTCGGCGGAGCACGGATGACCCATCCGCGTGACAGCCCACCAGGCGGCCGGATGCTGCTCCAGAATTGGGAGACGACCAGGGCCGGGGACAGCGACCGGGACTCGCGGAACTCGACGTCCGTGAGACACGCAACGCGCTGTGGCCGGCCACCCGGTTGTACCGGCAGGCCGACCGGCCGCCGCCCCGATCACCCGACCGGCCGACCGAGGACACCGGCGCGGAGCCGGACCCGGCCGCCACGGAACAGCCACCCTGGTCAGAGGAGGCTGCCACGGAACCCGACCCCGCCGACCCGGGTGTCACGGAGTCCAGTGCCGAGCCACGCGACACGCAGAAGTGGGCGCGCGGCCCGTCGGCGTTACCGCCCGCCGAGCCGTACGAGGAACGGCCGGACTGCGTGCCGAGGGCCGCGGCGTGGCCCACGGTCCCTGGCCTGCCGGACCGACGGGGTATCAGCCGCGCGCCGCGCCCGTTGGCGCGCACCCGGCCCTCGCCGTGGCGGAAGGTCGTACACGAGGAGCGGACGGCGGTCCGCGCGGCGCAGGACAAGCTGTGGATACCGGAGTTCGAACCCACGCCGTGGCACCGGTTCGAGGTCGCGCTCGTCGTGGACACCGTCGTCGCGCCGGAGATCTGGGTGGCGACGGTCGAGGAGTTCCGGGTGCTGCTGGACCGGCAGGGCGCGTTCCGCGACGTGCGCAGCTACCACCTCGACTCGCGGCACACCGACCCGGAACTGCTGACGCTGCGCGGCGAGGGCGGCACGCGGCACCACTGGCGGCACCTGCTGGAGCCGACAGGGAACCTGATCATCCTGGTGCTGACCGACACCGTGGCGGAGGGGTGGCACAGCGGTGCCATCGGCCACGTGCTCTACGAGTACGGGTGCCGGACACCCGTCGCCGTCGTGCAGACCCTGGCGCATCGGCTCTGGCCGTGGGGCGGGCTGCCCGCGCGCCGGATGCGGCTGTCCGCACCCGCGCCCGGCAGCGCCAACCGGGCACTGCGGGTCGCCGGACAGGTCGACGCCAACGCCATACCGGTGCCGGTGCTGGGGCTGTCCGAGGAGTGGATGGCGGGCTGGGCCCGGCTGCTCACCTCGCCGGGCTCCGAGTGGGTGGAGACGACCGCCGCGATGGTGGGACCCCAGCACGAACCGGTGCCTGCCGAAGTACCGGACGAGGCCCCGCTGTCGGGCGCGGAACGCGTGCGCAGGTTCCGGACCTACGCCTCCGTCGACGCGATCGCCCTGGCCTGTCTGCTGGCGGCCACGCCACTCGCACCCCGGCTGATGGCGCTGGTGCAGAAGGTTCTGCTGCCGGGGTCGGACCTGTCCGTACTCGCCGAGGTGATGCTCGGCGGACTGCTCACCAGACTCCCCACCGACCGGGACGACGCGGACGCCGTCGCCTACGACTTCCACGACGACGTGCGCAACGAACTGCTGGCCATCGGCCGTCGCACCGACACCGCACGCGTCGCCCGGGTCCTGGACGAATTCGCGGGTGACGAAATCCCGGCGCTCCGCTCGTACCGGGCGGCCGTGGACGATCCGACCACCGACGAACCGGAAGTAACGCCTGAATCGACCCCTTATGTGAGGGTTCAAGAGGCCGTACTGCGCGCGTTGTCCGGTCCCTATCTACCGAAGTCCAAGCGTCTCAAAATTGCCTTGAGCACAGCCGATCCCACGCCGCCACCGCACGGCGTGGTGGATCACCAACAGGTCGTCGATCGGGAGAAAATGTCGTCTGTATCCGAGTCTCAATCAGTCCTCGATGAGGCCGACGTGTCCCCCCTGGGAGAAGAGTCCCGAGGAGACCTGCAAGGAGAAATCGTGACCGCTCCCGGTGTTCCCGGTGCCAGTGGGGAGGAGCAGTGTCCGGCGACGCCCCAACCGCAGGTGTGGGGACAG
>CBHFOL010000508.1:0-4323 GCA_965995405.1 uncultured Saccharothrix sp. | reverse complement strand
GCGCACGAGAACGAGAGGACGGATCATGCCTGAGCGACGGGTCACCGTGGCGAGCAAGGTCGGACTGCACGCACGCCCTGCCGCACTGCTGGCGAAGGCGGCGGCGGGCCAGCCGGTGAAGGTCACCATCCGGAAGGACGGCGGCCAACCGGTGGAGGCGGCGAGCGTGCTGGGGCTGATGACGCTCGGCGCGATGCACGGCGACGAGGTCGTGCTCACCGCGGACGGCGAAGGCGCGGACGCCGCGCTGGAGGCGATCGCGGAACTCATCGCCACCGACTTGGACGAGGGCTGATCCCCGACCCCCACGGGGTGTGCCCGGCCCGGGCCCGCGCGGGCGCTGGGCACCGCCATGTCCGGGGTTCGACGGGTCGGGGTCGGCCCGACCGGCTCCGCACGTTGTTCAGCCGACACCCGAGGCGAGCGGTTGCGCCGGGTGGGCAGTTCCGCCGGCCGACCCGTGGAGGACACGATGTCCTGGTACCGGGGTGATCTCTGCCAGGTAACCAGGCAATCGGACCGGGCCCGCCCCGGACTCCGGCCCGGTCCTCCGCCAAGGAGGTAACCCATGAGCGCCAACGTCCCGGCGGGGACCGGCGGTCGTGACATCAACGGACTTGCCACTCTTCAGCGGTTCGGCCGAAGCCTCATGCTGCCGATCGCCGCGCTGCCGGTGGCAGGTCTGCTGTTCCGGCTGGGCAACGAGGACCTGCTCGGCGCCAAGGGGCTGGGCTGGGACCAGGTGGCGGCCGTCGTCAAGGGTGCCGGCGAGGGGATCATCGGCCACCTGCCGCTGCTGTTCGCGGTCGGTATCGCCATCGGCTTCGCCCGCCGGGGCGACGGTTCGACCGCCCTCGCCGCCGTCGTCGGCTACTACGTGCTCGACGGCGTGTTCACCGCGCCGGCACCGTTCGTGCTCGACCAGCCGACGGGCCCGGGCGCGAAACCCGCCGCCATCACCTACGGGGTGCTCGGCGGCATCGTCGTCGGTCTGCTCACCGCCGCGCTGTGGCAGCGGTTCCACCGGATCAAGCTCCCGCCGTACCTGGCGTTCTTCGGCGGGCGCCGGTTCGTGCCGATCCTGGTCGCCGGGGTCATGGTCGTCGTCGGTGTGCTCCTCGTTCCTCACCGGCACGGCGCTGGCGATCACCAACGCGCTGGGCATCCACGACGGGTTCAACTTCTCCGCGGGCCTCTTCGACCTGGTGCTCAACTGGGGCATCGCGACGAAGCCGCTCCTGCTGGTCGGCATCGGCCTGGTCTACGCGGCGGTCTACTACTTCCTGTTCCGCTTCATCATCACCAGGTGGAACGTGAAGACGCCGGGCCGGAACGAGGACGAGGACCCGGAAGACGAACCGAGCGTGGTCGATGCCAACGGCGGCAAGGAAAGCAAGACATCGGACGAGGGCTGGTCCCCACCGGCTGTGCCCTGCTGTGACCGTAAGCGCCGTCTGTCACCTGTGAGGCGTAACGGATTGCCAGACCCCCGGTCGACCCGGGGGTCGCGTCGTCGGACCAGCTTCGCCCGGGTGCGTAGCCTTGCGGCTGCGGTGTGGCGGGACGAGAAGCGATGTGTGAAGGTCCGGTGGGGCATGCGGGTGGACGTGCTGGGGCCGGTGCGGGCCTTCGGCGACGACGGCGAACCGATTGAGGTCGCGGGCGTCAGGCTGCGCATGTTGCTGGGCAGGCTCGCGCTGTCCGTGGGCAAGGCGGTGTCGTCCGACGCGCTCATCGGGGACATCTGGGGAGCGGACCCACCCGCCGGACCCACGAATACGCTGCACGCGTTGGTACACCGACTGCGGCGGGCGTTGCCGGAGGCCGGGGTGGTGGAGTCGCCGGCGGTGGGCTACCGACTCGCCCTGCCGGCCGACAGCGTGGACGCGCATCGGTTCGAGGTGCTGGCCGCGCGGGGCAGGCGGGAGCTGGTGGCAGGTCAGCCCGAATCGGCGGCGGCGACGCTCGGAGACGCGCTCGCGCTGTGGCACGGGGCCGCGTTCGCGGACGTGCTCGCGGCTCCGTACGCCGGGACGGCCGGTGTGCGGCTGGAGGAGCTGCGGGCAGCGGCCCGTGCGGATCGCTTCGACGCGGAACTGCGGCTGGGGCGGCACTCCGAGGTGCTGCCCGACCTGGAGGCGGCGTGCGCGGACAACCCGCTGCGGGAACGCCTGGCCGTGTTGCGGATGCGAGCCCTTTACGCGGCGGGCCGGCAGTCGGAAGCGCTCGCCGTCTACGCGGACGTCCGGGGCAGGCTCGCCGACGAGCTCGGTGTCGATCCTTCCGCCGAGCTGCGGCGGACCCAGGTGGCGGTGCTGCGCGGTGAGCTCGACCGGCCGGTGGCCCGGACCGGGCCCGCGCCGGGTCGGCTTCCGGCACGCTTGACGTCGTTCGTCGGCCGTGCCGACGAGCTGAAGCTGCTGGCCGAGCTGATGGCGACCTCCCGCCTGGTGACCGTGATCGGTCCGGGCGGCGTCGGGAAGACCCGGCTGGCCGTGGAGGCGGCATCCCACCACCCGGCGTACGGCGCCGGTCGGCTGTGGCTCGTCCCGCTGGCCGGAGTCGAGAGTCCGCAAGGGGTGGCCGCCGCGATCCTCGGGACGCTCGGCGCGGGCACCGGTCAGCTCACCGGCAGCGGCCCCGCCGAGCCGCTGGACCGGGTGGCCAAGCTGCTCGGCGGGGACGATGTCGTGCTCATCCTGGACAATTGCGAGCACGTGGTCGCCGAGGTGGCCCGGGCCGCCCGGTTGCTGCTCGAAGCGCGGCCACGGCTGACCATCCTGGCCACCAGCCGGGAATCACTGGAGATCATCGGCGAGGCACTGTGCCGGCTCGGCCCGCTCGAACTCCCGCCGGAGCGCCCGGAGGTCATCGGTGCCGCCGAGTCCGCCGCCGTACGGCTGTTCCTGGATCGCGCGGCGGCCGTCCAGCCCGGTTTCACGCTCGACGAGTCCACTGTGGACCCGATTGTGGAAGTGGTGCGCCGGCTGGACGGGCTGCCGCTCGCACTGGAACTCGCGGCGGCCCGGCTGCGAGCGCTGGGCATCGGCCAGATCTGCCGGCGTCTGGACGACCGGTTCCGGTTGTTGTCCACGGGCAACCGGGCGGCACGGCCCAGGCAGCGCACCCTGCGCGCGGTGATCGAGTGGAGCTGGGAGCTGCTGGCCGACCGGGAACGGGTGCTGGTGCGTCGGCTGGCGATCTTTCCCGCCACCACCGCGGTCGACGCGATCGAGGCGGTCTGCGCGGACGGCGAGCTGCTGGTGCCCGGGGACGTCGTCCACGTGCTCGGCTCACTCGTCGACAAGTCGCTCGTGGAGCGGAGCGGGGACGGCTACCGGATGCTGGAGAGCATTCGGGTGTTCATGGCGGACGAGCTTTCGCGGGCGGGTGAGCGGAAAACGGTCCGCGACCGGTTCACCCGCCACTTCGCCGCGCTGGCCGACGAGCACGCGCGGTTGGTACGAACCCACGATCAGCCATCGTCGCTGATCGTGCTCACAGCCGAGTACGACAACCTGGTGTACGCGTTGCGGCTGGCGCTCGACAGCCGGGACGCGGCTGCCGCGGTACAGCTGCTCGGCCTGCTGCACTGGTACTGGTACGCGCTGCGCTACGACGCCCGGGCGGAGTCGTTCGTCGCCGAGGCGCTCACGTTGGGCGATGCTCTTCCCGATGATGCCCGAGCCGCCTTCGCCGCGATCGACGCGCTGATCGGCGACAGCGGTCCGACCACCGATCCGGACCGGGTGCGCGACCTGATCGCCGAGTGTTCGGATACCGGCGCGCTGGAGCGGTATCCGCTGCTGCTGATGGTGACGCTGCCGATCGCGCACCAGATGGGTCTGGCCGACCTGGTCGAAGCCGAGATGGCCAGGGTGCGGAGCGGTCCGGATGCGTGGGCCGGTGCGTGCATGTCGGCGCTGGAGTCCCGCATCGCCGGTGATCGCGGCGACTGGGCCGGCCTGGTTTCCGCCAGGGAGCGAACGGCTCGCGAGTTCACCGAAACCGGTGATCGGCTGTGGACGGGGGTCGCGCTGGCGGCCCTGGCCGAGGTCCATTCGGTCCGGGGCGATCACGGCGCGGCGATCGCGGCGGTGAAACGCGGCCTCGCGCTGGCCGCCGGGTCCGGCTCACAGGACGAGGTCTCGTACCTGGTGGCGCTGGCCACCATGCGGATGCGCGCCGGTGACCTGGCCGGCGCCGACCGCGATATCGACGCTGCCGAGCACCTGACGCGGGCGCGCGGGCTGCGGTCCGGTGACAACCCGGCGCGGTGGAAGGGCCATCCGCACCAGAGCACGACCGGCGTCGCCAGCGCGA
>CBHFOL010000507.1:0-4352 GCA_965995405.1 uncultured Saccharothrix sp. | reverse complement strand
GGAATTGAACTCCTGCGCCCAGAAAAGCGATCCCCCACCGAGCCCGCAGCCGACATCGATGATGGTACCGCGCAGAGTTCGAGCTGCTTCCCAGACATTCGCCGCCCGGACGATCAGCGCCTCCTGAGAGTCGACGATGCGGCTTCTTATCGAGCCGGCCGCGGCCCCGGGTGAGCAGCTCACCGGACTGGGGAAGAATCCGATGTGGTAGTGGACTCGCGGTCCTGGCCCGTATTTGTGGAGCAGATCCTGAACTTTTCCCTGTAAGAGATCTCGTGCCGCGACTGCCTGGGAGGTCATCATCACCTTCGGCTCCCTGTCCGATGGATTCGCCGACACCAGTCGACCCCGGGGCAATCCCCGGCGTGTACCACCGAGCGGAACCCGGGTCGTCCAACTTCGCACCGATCTTGACACGCGCGGCGCGTGCTCGACCTCGGCTCGGGAGGTGGTGCGTCCACCCCGGTACCAGGGGCTTGACGACGAACCGGAGCAGCCATTGAGGTGATCTCATCACCAGGAGTCGGCTGATGTGTGCGGGCGGCACCTGATCTGCGCTCGCCCGCGACCACGGCATCTCCCGCGCCACCGACCGCCGGCGTCGCAGGTGCCGGCGGTGCACGACCCGGGACCAGCGAAACCCGGGACCGGCAACCCCGGGATCAGCTAACCCCGGGGATCAGCGGACCCCGGGATCAGCGACCCGCGTTGCGATGCAGTTCGCGCAGTGCCCGGACCGCCGCGACCGCGTGCTCCCGATCCACCGCCTGAACAGCCATGATCGACACGTACTCGTCGTCCGGCAGCTCCAGCCGGGCCCACGCGGCCCCGTCCGGGAACGACACGTGCAGCACCTCGTCCCACGAGAACCGCCGCGCGGTGATCACGTTGCGCACCTCGACCCCGGACGCGTCCGCCCGCACCCGGGGCCGCGCCAGCAGCAGCACACCGCAGGCCAGCAGAACCCCGAGAACGACCATCGCGATCTGGTCCGACGTCCGGAAGATCACGCCCGTGGGCGTGTCCGTCAACAGCCACCCGACCACCGAGAAGACCACGACCAGGAACACCGCACTGACAATCGCGACGGTCCGGATCTTCCGGGGCCGAAACTCCACACTCTCCACAGCCACACCACTCACCGCGACACCACTCACGACGAAACCCGCAACGACCGCAACACCAACGCCGTGTCCAACGCCGCCGCGACCGCCTCGAACCCCTTGTCCTCCACGGAGTCCTCGAACCCGGCCCGCGCCAGCGCCTGCTCCTCGGTGTTGCACGTCAACACCCCGTTGCCCACCGGCGTAGACGAATCCAGCGCGACCCGCGTCAACCCGGCGGTCACCGAATCGCACACGTACTCGAAGTGCGGCGTCCCACCCCGGATCACCACACCCAGCGCCACCACGGCGTCATGCGTCCGCGCGAGCTCCTGGACCACCACCGGCAGCTCCACCGCCCCCGCCACCCGGACCACCGTCGGCGACGAGACCCCGGCCTCCGCTGCCGCGACCAGCGCCCGCTCCACCAGCTGCGAGGTGATCTTCTCGTGCCACCGCGTGGCCACGACCGCCAACCGCACACCCACCGCGTCCGGAACCACCGTCTCCGGCCGACCCTCGCCGCTCACTCGACACCCTCCGTGCTGCTCACGACCGCGCCGCCCTGGCTCAGCGCCTCGTACTGTTCCAGCTGGTGCAGCTCGTGCCCCATCCGGTCCCGCTTCGTCCGCAGGTACCGCAGGTTCTCCGGGTTCGGCGAGATCGGCAACGGCACGCGGTCGATCACGCGCAGCCCGTAGCCCTCCAGCCCGACCCGCTTGGCCGGGTTGTTGGTCAGCAGCCGCATCGACTTGATACCCAGCTCGCACAGGATCTGCGCGCCCGTCCCGTAGTCCCGGGCATCCGCCGGCACGCCCAGCGCCAGGTTCGCGTCCACGGTGTCCGCGCCGTCGTCCTGCAACTGGTACGCCTGCAACTTGTGCATCAGCCCGATGCCACGACCCTCGTGCCCGCGCATGTACAGCACGACCCCGCGCCCCTGCGCCGCCACGGCCTCCAGAGCCGCGTCCAGCTGCGGCCCGCAGTCGCAGCGCAGCGACCCGAACACATCGCCGGTCAGGCACTCGGAGTGCACCCGGACCAGGACGTCCTCGCCGTCGCCGATCTCGCCGTACACCAGCGCCACGTGCTCGATGCCGTCCAGCTTCGAGTCGTACCCGACCGCCGTGAACGTGCCGTGCGCGGTCGGGATGCGCGCCTCGGCCGCCCGCTCCACCTGCGTCTCCACCCGCCGCCGGTAGGCGATCAGGTCGGCGATGGTGATCAGCACCAGGTCGTGGTCGGCGGCGAACACCTCAAGCTCGTCCCGCCGCGCCATGTCGCCTTCGTCCTTCTGCGACACGATCTCGCACAGCACACCCGCCGGCGCGAGCCCCGCCAGTCTGGCCAGGTCGACCGCGGCCTCGGTGTGCCCGGGCCGCCGCAGGACGCCGCCGTCCCGGGCGCGCAGCGGCACCACGTGGCCGGGCCGGGTGAAGTCCTTCGCGTCCGACGACGGGTCGGCCAGCAGCCGCATGGTGTGGGCACGGTCGGCGGCCGAGATACCGGTCGACACGCCTTCCCGGGCGTCCACGGTCACCGTGTACGCGGTGCCCCGCTGGTCCTGGTTCGTGTGGTACATCGGCGGCAGGTCGAGCCGGGTGCAGTCCGGTTCGGTCAGCGCGACGCACACGTACCCCGACGTGTACCGCACCATGAACGCCAGCAGCTCCGGCGTGGCCTTCTCGGCCGCGAAGATGAGGTCGCCCTCGTTCTCCCGGTCCTCGTCGTCCACGACGACGACCGCGCGCCCCGCCGCGATGTCCGCGATGGCCCGCTCGATGACGGCGAAGTCCTTCACCGTGCCTCCTCCGAGTCGACCGCCCGCGCACCCGCGAAGTGCGGAGCGGCCAGCCGCTCCACGTACTTGGCCAGCACGTCGACCTCCAGGTTGACCGGATCGCCCGGACTCCGCCTGCCGAGCGTGGTCAGTTCCAGCGTGGTCGGGATCAGGCTCACCGTGAACCGGTCGTCGGACACGGACACGACGGTCAGCGACACACCGTCGACGGTGATCGACCCCTTCTCCACCACGTACCGCGCCAGCCCCGGCGGCAGTCCGATGTGGACGATCTCCCAGTGCTCGGCCCGCTCGCGGGCGAGGACCGTGCCGGTCCCGTCCACGTGGCCCTGCACGATGTGCCCGCCCAGCCGCTGCCCGACGGCGGCGGCGCGCTCCAGGTTGACCCGGTCGCCCTCCGCGACCTTGGCCAGGCTGCTGCGCACCAGCGTCTCGCGCATGACATCGGCGGTGAACGCGCCGTCGGCGACGTCCACCACGGTGAGGCACACGCCGTTCACCGCGATCGAATCGCCGTGCCTGGCGTCGCTCGTGACCAGCGGACCCGCGATGGTGACGCGCGCCGCGTCCGGCAGGTCCGTTACAGCGACGACCTCACCCAGTTCCTCGACGATCCCGGTGAACACCGTTCCTCCTCTAGCGCGGCGGTGCCGGCACAGCGGAAATCCGCACATCCGGTCCGCACATAGTGACCTGCTCCACGGTCAATCCCACAGCGTCGGTGACGGTCGACACCCCGGCGTCCCGCAGGGCGGTCGGCCCGTCGCCCAGCAGCTTCGGCGCGAGGTAGGCGAGCACCCGGTCGATCCGGCCGGCCCGCGCGAACGCACCCGCCAGCGTAGGCCCGCCCTCCAGCAGCACGTCCACCGCGCCCCGCCGGGCCAGTTCGGCCAGCACGACGTCCGGGTCGTGCGTGCGCACGTGCAGCGTCTCCGCCTCGTCGTCCAGCACCCTGGCGCCCCCCGGCACGTCACCGGTACCCACGACCACTCGCAACGGTTGCCGGGTCACCCCTGTTCCCCGGGAGGTCAGCCGGGGGTCGTCGGCCCGGACAGTGCCCATGCCTACCACGATCGCGTCGATCGTGGTGCGCATCCGGTGCACTTCGGCCCGGGACTCCGCCGAACTGATCCACCGGCTGGTCCCGTCCCGCGCGGCGATCCGGCCGTCCATGGTGGCCGCGTACTTCCAGGTGACGTGCGGCCGTCCGGTGCGGGCGAAGTGGAGCCAGGCGCGCAACGGCTCGACGTTCGCGGGCAGGTGCACCACCTCGATCCCGGCGGCCCGCAACACCTCCGCGCCGCCGGCGGCCTTGGGGTTCGGATCGGCGTTGGCGAACACCACCAGCACCACGCCGGCCGCGATCAGGGCGTCCGCACACGGCGGCGTGCGCCCGTGGTGGGCACACGGCTCCAGCGTGACGACGGCCGTCCCGCCGACCGCGGCCC
>CBHFOL010000506.1:0-4353 GCA_965995405.1 uncultured Saccharothrix sp. | reverse complement strand
GAGCGTCCTCGATCGGCACGGCAACCCGCAGCCCGTCGGCGCGCCGGGAGAGCTGTGCGTCACCGGGATCGGCGTCGCCCGTGGCTACCTCAACCGACCCGACCTGACGTCGCAACGGTTCGTACCCGACCCGTTCACGCCCGGCGAGCGGATGTACCGGACCGGGGACATCGCCCGGTGGCTGGCCGACGGCGAGCTGGAGTACCTGGGTCGCGCGGACGGACAGGTGAAGATCCGGGGCAATCGCGTGGAGCCGGGCGAGGTCCGTGCCTGCCTGACCACGTTCCCCGGTGTCGAGGACGCCGCCGTCGTGGTGCGGGAGCAACGGCTGACCGCCTACTGCGTGGCGACAGACCTGGACGTGTCCGCGTTGCGCGTCCACCTGGTGAACCGCCTGCCGGAGCACATGATCCCGTCGCTGTTCGTGCCGCTCGACCGGATTCCGTTGACACCGAGCGGAAAGCTGGACACCAAGGCACTCCCCTCGCCTCAGGCCACCACCGAGGGCACCCCACCTCGCAACGACGTCGAAGCGGCGTTGGCCGAGGTGTGGGCGGACGTACTGGGTGTGCCTTCGGTCGGCGTGCACGACAACTGGTTCGCGCTGGGCGGCGACTCGATCATCGTGCTGCGCCTGCGCGCCCAGGCGGCGGCCCGTGGGCTGCACTTCACGCCCTCCGACCTGCTGGTCCACCCCACGGTCGCGGCGTTGGCGACACACGTCACGGCTTCGTCCGACGCTGAACCCGCTCCGGCTCCGTTCGAACTGGTCGCAGCGCTGGACCGGGCCTCGTTGGGCGACGCGGTCGACGCCTGCCCGGTGACCGAGCTGCAACTGGGCCTGCTGTACCACAGCCGAACACACGAGAATTCAGCCGTATACCACGATGTCTTCCGCTACACGCTCGCGATGCCATGGCGGGAAAAGGAGTTCCGGCAGGCGTTCGACGCCGTCGTACGGCGACACCCCGCGCTGCGGTCCTCGTTCGACCTGGCCCGCTCGTTGCAGATCGTGCACCCTGCCGTCCACAGTGGACTGGATGTCGTGGATCTCCGATCGCTGGACGACGACGAGGCCGAGGTCGAGATCCGCAAGCACGTGGACGACCGACGGCTCCACCGCTACGAGTTCGACCGGCCACCACTGCACCACCTGCGGGCACACGTCCGGCCCGACCGGGTGGACCTGGTGTTCAGCTTCCACCACGCCATCCTGGACGGTTGGAGCGTGGCCACCGTGCTGCGCGAACTCCTGGCCGGCTATCTGGGCGCGGACGAACCCGGCCACGCCGCCTCACCCGCCCGGCACGTCCTCGCCGAACGCCGCGCCCTCACGTCACCCGACCACGCCGCGCACTGGCGGGCCGTGCTGGCGGACACGTCCCCGGCGCAGTTCACCGCCTTCCGCCCGCACGTGCCGCCGGCCGGCGGCGATCTCCTGGTGCGACTGGTGGAATTGCCCGCCGATCTGGACAACGAGGTGCGCACGTTCGCTCGACAGCACTCCGTGCCGCTGAAGTCCGTCCTGTTCGCCGCCCACTGCCTGACCCTGCGACTGCACCACAACGAACCCGTGGCCACCGGTCTGATCACACACAGCCGCCACGACGACCGGACTGTCGGGCTGTTCCTCAACACCGTGCCGGTCCGGGTCGACCAGACGCCCCGGACGTGGCTGGACGCCGTACGTGACGTGCAGCGGCAGGAACGCGACGGCCACCCGCACCGCCACTACCCGCTGAGCGCGATCCAACGCGACCACGGCCGGCCGGTGCTGGAAACCGCGTTCAACCACATGCACCCGCATGTGCTGACGGACGTGCTCACCGACGTGGCGCTGCTCGGCTTCGATGCCTGGGAGGAGACGAATTTCGCGTTGCTGGTCAACGTGATCGTCCACCCCGTCACCCGGCGCACCTGGCTGCGGGTGGACTGCGCGTCGAGCACGTTCACACCGGAACAGGCCGATCTGGTGGTCGCCGACTACACCCGGATCCTGGCCCGGCTCGTGCGGCGACCGGACGAGGACGTCGACTTCGCCTTCCTCGCTCAAGACGAACACGTCGTCACCACGATCGCCGGACAACCACCGGAGGCCGTCGCGATCGAGTTCGATGGTCAAGTCTGGACCTACCGGGAACTGAACGACACGGCCGACCGCATCGCGCGCCGCCTCACCGCCTCGGGCGCAGGCCCCGGCACACGGGTGGGCATCGGCCTGGACCGGTCGTTCGAGCTGGTCGCGGTAGTGCTCGGCGTGGCCAAAGCAGGTGCGGCAAGCGTCCCGCTCGACCCGTCCTACCCACGACAACGACGAGAGGCGATGGTCACGAAAGCCCGGCCCGCAAGGATCATCGCCAACGCGGACGACGTCGCCGACCTGCTTCGCGACGCCGAGCCGATCACCCACGAACCGTCCCTGGACGACACCGCCTACGTGCTCTTCACGTCCGGCTCGACCGGCACCCCGAACGGCGTCGTCATGCCACACCGTGCCCTGGCCAACCTCGTACGCCACGGCCGCCACGCCGCCACCGGCACGACACTCCAGTACGCGCCCCTGAGCTTCGACGTGTCGTTCCAGGAGATCTTCTCCACCCTCTGCGCCGGCGGACGACTCCGACTGGTGTCCGAAATGGACAGACGAGACCCGGTCACATTGTTGAAGGTATTGGACGGCGTCGACCGCCTGTTCCTGCCGTACGTGGCTCTGCAACAACTCGCCGAGGCCGCCGTCACGCTCGACCGCATACCGCGCTCACTGCGCACGATCATCTCTTCAGGCGAGCAACTTCGCGTCACCGACGAGATCCGCGCACTGTGCACGGCACTCCCCGGAGTCGTGCTGGAAA
This sequence comes from uncultured Saccharothrix sp., assembly GCA_965995405.1. Lineage (GTDB taxonomy): Bacteria > Actinomycetota > Actinomycetes > Mycobacteriales > Pseudonocardiaceae > Actinosynnema. The sequence continues at coordinate 1,501 of CBHFOL010000506.1, read as the reverse complement.
ACCAATACGGCCCAACGGAAACCCACGTGGCGACCAGCTACGCCATGACCGGCGACTTCCCCGCGCTACCCCCGATCGGCAAGCCCCTGGACGGCCTGCACGCCGTCGTACTGGACGACCGGATGCGCCCGGTCCCGGTCGGCGTCAAGGGCGAGATCTTCCTGGGCGGCCAGGGCTTGGCCACCGGTTACGCCGACGACCCGGAACTGACCGCGCGACGCTTCACCACCGACCCGGCCACCGGCAAACCGCTCTACCGGACCGGCGACATCGGCATGGCACTGCCCAGTGGCGACCTGGTCTACCTCGGCCGGGCCGACAACCAGGTCAAAGTCCGGGGCTTCCGCGTGGAACCGGCCGAAGTCGAACTGGCCATCACCGCACTCGGCATCGGTGAGGTCGCCGTCGTGGCCCAGAACGACCAACTGGTCGCGTTCCTCGTCAGCACCGACGAAAACAGCCGTTCCGACAACGACCTCCGCACCGCGCTGCGCGCCAAACTGCCCGAACACATGGTGCCGGCGCGCTTCGAGCGGCTTTCCGCGCTCCCCCGCACCCCGAGCGGCAAGCGCGACGACGCCGCGCTGCGCCGCACCGCCCCGACCCACCACACCGGCACCACCACCCCACCGGCCAATGAGCACGAACGCGTCCTGGTCGAAATCCTGGCCGATCTGCTCGGCATACCCGGAATCGGCGTGCACGACGACTTCTTCGAGCACGGCGGCACGTCACTCACCGCAATGCGCCTCGCCGTCCTGATCGAGAAGCGCTACGGCGTACACCTGCCGCTCTCCACTCTCGTCGCGGCACCCACCGTGGCGGCGCTCGCGGAACAACTGCGGAGCGAGCAGGCGACGTTCGACCCGCTGGTCCCGATCCGCCCGCACGGCACGCGCCCGCCGCTGTTCCTCGTGCACCCCATCGGCGGCACCGTCCTGTGCTACCTCCCGCTCGCCCGACACCTGCCCGACGACCGTCCGTGCTACGCCCTCCAAGCCGCGGGCTGCGACCCGGGAACCGAGCCGCTGCGCACGGTGCCCGACCTGGCCCGCAGCTACCTCGAAGCGATCCGCCGGGTGTGGCCGACCGGCCCGTACACCCTGGTCGGCTGGTCGTTCGGCGGGTTCGTGGCGTTCGAGATGGCCCGCCAGCTCCGCGAGTCCGGCGCGGACATCGAGCGACTGGTACTGCTCGACACCATCGCGCTGGCACCCGGACCGCGTGCCGACGTGTCGCCGGACGTGCTGCTGGAGTGGTTCGGCCGGGAGCTGCTGTGGCTGCGGGACGAGGCCGTCGCCCTGCCGGACCCGACCGAGGCGGCGCGGATCGACCACCTCACCGAACGGGCGGTGGCGGCCGGCGTCCTGCCGCCCGGGAGTTCCGCCGCCGTGGTGCGCAGGCTGTTCCGGGTGTTCCAGGCCCACTGGCACGCCACCCTGGACTACCGCCCGGCGGTGCTCGCCGAGGACGTGGGACTCGTCCGGGCCACCGACCCCCT
>CBHFOL010000505.1:0-4370 GCA_965995405.1 uncultured Saccharothrix sp. | reverse complement strand
GACCATCTCGGCGTAGGCGCTCTGCCACAGCAGGAAGTTCGAGGTGCGCTGCTCGCCCGACGGGCGGATGAACAGGTCCACGTCCGGCATGTCGGGCTGGTACAGGTACTTCGCGAGCGTCCGGTCGTCCACCTTCTCCGGGTTGATCCGCCCGGCGGCGGCCAGCCGCGCGATCTCCCGCGCCGCGTCCCCGATCTCGGCCCGGCCGCCGTAGTTGATGCACATCGCCAGGTTGAGCACGGAGTTGTCGCGGGTGCGGTCCTCGGCGACCTCCAGCTCCTTGATGACGGTGCGCCACAGCCGCGGCCGGCGGCCCGCCCAGCGCACCCGGACGCCGAGCTCGTCCAGTTCGTCGGTGCGGTGGTGGATCACGTCGCGGCTGAAGCCCATCAGGAAGCGGACCTCTTCGGGGCTGCGCCGCCAGTTCTCGGTGGAGAACGCGTACAGCGACAGCCACTTCACGCCCAGCTCGATCGCGCCCTTGGCCGCTTCCACGACGACGGCCTCGCCGCGCTTGTGCCCCTCGATGCGGGACAGGCCGCGCTGGTTGGCCCACCGGCCGTTGCCGTCCATGACGATCGCGATGTGCTTCGGCACGAGGTCGGCCGGGATCGCGGGCGGCATCGCGCCGGACGGGTGCGGTTCCGGGGGTCGGGGAACGCGCTCGACGCGTTCGACCCGCCTTCGGCGGAGCATGGCGGTCCTCTCGGGAGATGTGCCCCCGGTGTCCCCCGTCACGGCCGGGAATCCACGGCGGCGAGGGGTGCAGGGGGCGGGAGTCGGCTGCGGCTGGCGACTCTATCCGTCCGCCAGGGGTGCCTTGCGCTCGACCAACGGCAGCGACCGCAGGCGGCGTTCGAGGTGCCACTGGAGGTGCGCGGCCACCAGACCGCTCGCCTCGCGGCGCGGCGAGTTCGGGATGCCGTCGACCACGTCCCACTCGCCGTGCAGCAGGGCACGGAGGAGGCGGAGCGTGTCGTGGTTGGGCGTGGCGCTGCCCGGTGGGCGGCAGTTGTGGCACACCAGCCCGCCCGCCTGCACGTTGAACGCCTTGTGCGGCCCCGGATCGCCGCAGCGGGCGCACTCGTTGACGGCCGGCGCCCAGCCCGCGAACGCCATGGCTCGCATCAGGAAGGCGTCGAGGATGAGCGAGGGATCCCGCTCCTTGGCCGCCAGCGCACGAAGAGCGCCGGTCACCAGCAGGTAGAGCCGGAGGACCGGCTCCCCTTCCTCGGCGGTGAGCCGGTCGGCCGTCTCCAGCACGGCACAGGCGGCGGTGTACCGCTGGTAGTCGTCCACCAGGTCCACGCCGAACGCGTCCAACGTCTGCACCTGCGTGACGACGTCCAGCGACCGCCCCGGGTGGAACTGGACGTCCACGTGCCCGAACGGCTCCAACCGCGCCCCGAACCGCGACGACGTCCGCCGAACCCCCTTGGCGACCGCGCGCACCTTGCCGTGCTTCTGGGTCAGCAGCGTGATGATGCGGTCGGCCTCACCGAGCTTCTGCACCCGAAGGACGACCCCCGTGTCCCGGTACAGATTGGCCATGACTAACGCAACCCCAGTCGCCGTAACCTAACGCAACACGTGTCGCACCAACCCACGCTTGACGCAACACAGGTCGCACCCCAAACGCAACACGTGTCGCACTACCTGACGCGACACAAGTCACGCAACCAAACGCAACACGAGTCGCGTCACGAAGCAGCTCAGAACCCGAGTCTACGAAGCTGCTTGGGGTCGCGCTGCCAGTCCTTGGCGATCTTGATGTGCAGGTCGAGGTAGACGCGGGTCCCGAGCAGCTTCTCGATGTGCCGCCGAGCCGTGATCCCGACCTGCTTCAACCGCTCGCCCCGGTGACCGAGGATGATCGCCTTCTGACTGGGCCGCTCGACGAACACGTTGGCGTGCACGTCCACCAGGTCGTCCCGCCCCTCCCGGGGCATCATCTCCTCCACCACGACCGCGATCGAGTGCGGCAGTTCGTCCCGCACGCCCTCCAGCGCGGCCTCCCGGATCAGCTCGGCGACCAGCGTCTGCTCCGGCTCGTCGGTGAGCTCGCCGTCCGGGTACAGCGGCGGCCCCTCCGGCAGCTTGCCGACGAGCAGGTCGGACAGCGTGTCGACCTGGTACCCGTCCTGGGCCGACACCGGGATCAGCTCGGCGAAGTCCATCACCGCCTGCAACGCCAACAACTGCTCCGCCACCTGCTGCTGCCCGACGAGGTCCGTCTTGGTGACGATCCCGATCACCGGGGTCCGCTTGGCGATCTTCTCCAGTTCGGCCGCGATGAACCGGTCGCCGGGCCCCACCTTCTGGTCGGCGGGCACGCAGAACCCGACCACGTCGACCTCGGTCCAGGTCTCGCGCACGAGGTCGTTGAGCCGCTGCCCCAGCAACGTGCGGGGCCGGTGCAGCCCGGGTGTGTCGACCAGCACCAACTGCGCGTCGGCGCGGTGCACGATGCCCCGGATGGTGTGCCGGGTGGTCTGGGGCTTGCTGGAGGTGATCGCGACCTTGGTGCCGACCAGCGCGTTGGTCAACGTCGACTTGCCGGCGTTGGGCCGGCCGACAAAGCACGCGAACCCGGAACGATAACCATCCATCCGCCCATTGTCCCCGTACCCGCCGCCACCGCCCCTCCACCCCTCACCGAACCCCCGAACACCCACCCCACACGCCCCCAATGCTCCCGGCCCACCGTTCGGTTTACCTCAAGCCCAAGATTCACCCCATGTCGTGAACCCGCCGCGGACCGGGCACTTTCCGGCCGCGGATTTCGTTGCCGAGGAAGTATGGAGGCGAGGCGCGGCGGGGGACGTATGGCAGCGGCCCACGCGGCTGTTCGCGCGCGTTCGACCACACAGCGCGTTCGACCACACCGCACCACCACAGGACACGTGCGGCGTGCGCTCAGGGCGACACGGGCTCAGGTCTTGGGTGGGACGCGTGCGCTCAGGTCTTGGGTGGCGCGACCCGGTTGAGTTCCAGGGTCGCGGGCAGCGGGCCGTCGGTGGCCAGCCAGTGTTCGAGGTCGTCCATGATCGCGTCGTGCAGGACGAACCCGAGCCAGAGCGGCTTCTCGTCGGGGCGCTTCACGACGATGATGTTGGAGTTCTCACACGCGTCCAGACAGTCCGCCGTGCGCACCCGCACCCGGCCGCCGGAGCGGGCGGCCAGGGACTGAAGCCGTTCGAGCTGCGCCTGGTGGTCGTAGTCGGGGTGCTTCTTGACAGTGCCGCAGCAGCAGCCGCGGCACACGGTCACGTGGGCCACTGGACGGTTTCCCGGTGTGTGCCCGTGCCGTCCGCCCGGAACACGGGCGCACCCGGCGTCAGGTCGCGCACGGCGGCCACCGAGTCCGCGTCCACGGAGTCCGCACCCGTCACCACGGCCGCCGCTTCCAGGCCGTCCGCACCGCTGGACACCGCGGCGGCCACGGCGGCCTGCAACGCCGTCAGGCGCAGCGACGGCAGCGACACCGTGGTGGCCGCGTAGGTCCGGCCGTCCGTGTCGCGCACGGCCGCGCCCTCGGCGGCTCCCGTACGGGCTCGGGCCGAGCGGGCCAGAGTGATGATCTTGGTGTCCTCTGGGCCTAGGTCAGTCACCGGGGGTTTCCTCCGCTGAAGTGTCGCCGTTCACCGGGCGGACGAGCACCGTCGTGATGCGCATCCGCCCCCGTTCGTCCTTGCCGCCTTCGGCACGCATCCGCAGTCCCGCGATCTCGGCCTCGGTGCCCGGCAGGGGCACCCGACCGAGCCGCTGCGCCAGCAGACCGCCGACCGTCTCCACCTCGTGGTCGTCCAACTCGGTCCCGAACAGGGCGTCCAGGTCGTCCACCGGCAGCCGCGCGCTGACCCGGACCGAGCCGTCGGTCAGGTGCTCCACCGGCGGACGGTCGTCGGTGTCGGACTCGTCGGTGATCTCGCCGACGATCTCCTCGAGGATGTCCTCGATGGTCAGCAGGCCCGCGGTGCCGCCGTACTCGTCGACGACGATCGCGATGTGCCTGCGGGAGAGTTGCATCTCGCGCAGCAGGTCCGCGATCGGCTTCGAGTCGGGGATGAAGCTCACCGGGAGCATCAGCTCGGCGACGTTCTTCGGGTCCTCGCCCTCGGCGAGCGTGGCCCGCATGAGGTCCTTGAGGTTCACCACGCCGAGCACGTCGTCGACGCTCTCACCGATCACCGGGACGCGGGTGTAGCCGGTGCGCAACGACAGCGCGAGCGCCTGCCGCAGCGACTTGGCCTGCTCGATCCACACGATCTCGGTGCGCGGCACCATGATCTCGCGCGCGATGGTGTCACCCAGCTCGAACACCGAGTGGATCATCTCGCGCTCGCCCTCGTCGACGACACCGCGTTCCT
>CBHFOL010000504.1:0-4387 GCA_965995405.1 uncultured Saccharothrix sp. | reverse complement strand
TCTGGGCCAAGAAGGCGGGCCGGCCGGACCAGCTCGCCCGGTTCCCGGACCTGGAACTGGCGGTTCCGGCGGGTGAACTGCGCCCGCTGCCGTCGTTCATCTCCAACGGGCACCAGTCCCTGCCGGTGCGCCTCAGGGCGTGAACCCGGTGCGCCCCCGGAGCGGATAGGAGGTCGGAACACATCTTCCGGGGGCGACTGCGGGATTCAGGGCGATCGCCGCGGCGGTCAGTCCTTGCGGCGCGGTCGGCGGACCTTGACCAGGTCCATGTCCGTCGCCGAGGCCCGCAGGTCGCGGAAGTCCACTTCGTACTGTTCCACCGCCTGGGCGGCCAGGGTGAGCGCGCGGTCGCGGACGGCCCGGTCGGTGTCCTCGACCTCGGCCTTCAGCTCCACCCGGAAGCTGAAGAAGTCGAGGGAGCGGTCGTAGGACAGCGCGCCCTGCCCGGAGAAGCCGTTGTCCAGCACGCCGTGGCGGTCCACCGAGGCCAGCAGGCGTTCGCGTCCGGCGGCGTCCAGGTCGGCGAACCGGCCGCGCACCATGACCCGGTAGGTGTGTTCCGCCATCTGTGCTCCCGGTGTGCCGTGGGTGGTCCGCGCGACATCGTCCGGGAAGGACGGCCGGCACCGCAAACGATATTGCCCCGGCCGGCCCCGCCGTGGTCGACGGGGCCGGCCGGGCGTCACCACCCGGTCAGCCCGGGCACGAGGCCGCCGACGGCCAGCAGCGTGAGCGCCACCGCGACGGCGTAGTGCTCCAACGGCGTCAGGTCGCGTTCGCCGGTCTCCGCGGCGTGCCCGGCGAACAGGCCGAGGAAGCCCCGCAGCACGGTGATCCCGTTGACCGCGACGGCCACCACGAGTGCCGCCACGACGAACGCAGCCGGGTGGTCCAGCAGCCGGTGGACGTTCGCGAAACCCGGCAGGAGTGGGAAACCGGCCAGCACCAACCCGAAACCCAGGTAGGCGACGGCCAGCCGGGGCGTCCGGGCCAGGTCGCCCGCCGGGGTGGTCAGCGACAGCGCACCCCGGCGGGCACCCAGCGCGGCCACGGTCATCGCCAGCCCGGTGGCGGCGACCACGGCGGCCGGCTGCGCCCCGTCGACCAGCACCACGCCGTTCGTGCCGATCAGCAGGAACGCCAACGCCCGGTGCGCGTCCGACTGCACCACCGCGAACACCGCGCCGACCAGCGCCGCGACCCCGCCGACGACGGCCGCGAGCGGCGTGTCCGGCACGACCAGGCCCAACGGCAGCAGGAACGCCGCCACCACACCCAACGGCGTGCGCGCCACGAACCACGGGAACCAGCTGTGCACGGGCACCGCCGCCGCCCGGATCGCGACCCCGAGCAGCACCAGCACCTCCGCGGCCGGCGACGGAACCGCCGCACCCGCCACGACCAGCAGCACGCTCGGCACGTGGTAGACCGCGAACAGCCGACCGTCCCGCACCGCCGACCACGCCACGGCCGCCGTGAACGCCCACAGCACCGCGTCCACCGCCGGCGACGGCGCGACGGTGAACGCGCACGCCGACCCGACCAGGACCAGCACCCGCGCCAGCACCTTGGGCGGGTGCGTGGAGACCGGGCTCAACGCCGTGATCAGCACCCCGGCCAGGCTGAACGCGCCGCACACCAGCCCGCCCGGGAACCCAGCCAGTGACACCAGGAACGCCGCCGAGGCCCCGAACACCGCCTTGCGCCGCGCGGTCCGCGCGTCCTCCTCGGTCGCGACCAGAACCGCGGTCGTCAACCACACCAGGACGACCGCCACCGATCCGGTCACCGGGTCACTGCCAGCCGGCGCACGAGGCGCTCGTCGGCCGCCGCGAACCGCCGCACCAGGCGCACGAACCCGCCCGCCGCCCGGTCCACCACGACCGCGTCGAGATACCCGCGCTCCAACGCGAACCGGTACAGCCACAGCCGCACCGGCCGCGGCACCACCCGCTCCCAGAACGCCCCCGACGCGGGCACCGGTTCACCCAACGCCTGCTCCAGGTGGTGGTGGTCGTGCAGCAGGCTCGGCGAACGCAGGATCTGCGCGCTCCGCAACGCCGCGTGCCCGAGCAGGTGCACCAACGCGAGCACGTCCCAGCCGAGCCCGATCTCCACGAACACCAACCCGATCTGCGTCGTGGACGCGAACGCCAACGTCGTCTTGACATCCGTCTGCGCCCGCCCGACCAACGTCGAGTACAGCGCGGTGAGCCCGCCGACGACCGCGATCAACACCGGCAGCACGGCCGTCTGCGACCACACGGATTCGGTGCGCAGCAACAGATACGGCCCCAGGATCACCGAGATCGCCCCGTAGCAGACCGCACTCGACGGCGTCGGTCCCTCCATCGCGCGCGGCAGCCAGCCGCCCAGCGGGAACTGGGCGGACTTGCCCATCGCACCCCACAGCAGCAGCAACCCCACCGCGAGCGGCGGCCCGTCGTGGTGCGCGACCACCACCGCGCCGACCAGCCCGACATCACACAGCCGGTAGGTGACGAACGCCCGCAGGCCGTGCGCCACCGGGCCCCGCCGCCGGTGGAAGAACGCGATGAGCAGCGCGGACGCCAGCCCGGTGAGTTCCCAGCCGACGACCAGCAGGTCCAGCGTTCCGGCCAGCACCACCAACTGCACACCCGCCACGAACAGCGCCAGCAGCAGGTGGAACCGCCGGTAGCCGGGGTCGCGGTGCAGGTAGCGCCGGGAGAACGCGCCGATCAGCGCACCCAGCAGCGCCGCCGTGACACCCACCGGCAGCGACCACCCGTCCGCCGCCAACACCACCGGGAACCCGTGGAACCACGTCCCCGCCTCCACCCGGACGGGCCCGGACAGCGCCACCACTCCGAGCAGCCCGGCCGACGCCGCCGCCGACAGCACTACCAGCGCCGACACCGCACGCTCGCCCACCGGCAGCCCCAGCGCGGAAACCAGTCCCAGCACCAGGAACGCACCGAAAGGCACACCGGCCGCCGCGATCAACACCCCGCTCACGGGACCGGCACCGGCACGTCGGCCCCGGCCAGCACGTGCGCGCACCCGAGGTGGTCGCGGGAGCCCACGTACACCTCGGCCGACCGTGCCACCACCGGGAACGCCGTCCGTTCCGGCGAGTACAGCTGGAACGCGCCGTCCTGGTAGACGTGCATCGCGTCCCGCTCCGGTTCCCAGGCCACGAACTGGATCCAGCCGCCGCCCACCAGCCGCTCCAGCGCCGGGTTCGCCGCCACGATCGCCGACAGCCGGTCCGGACCGGCCTCCACGACCAGCAGCAGCCGCACCGGCTCGTGGATCTCCACCATCTGCCACGGCAACCCGGTGCGCAGGTCGGACGCGTGCCCGTCCATCACCCCGATCAGGCCGGTGATGTTGTGCGGCAGCTTGGTGCCGCAGCCGTATCCGGCCGGGTCGACGTAACTGAAGTAGTACTCCAGGTTGATGCCCGCGCACACCGGCCCGACCGCCGCCAGCAGCGACGCGAGCAGCGCGTCGTCGGTGTCGGCCGCCGGCTCGTAGGACGCCAGGAACGCCCGCCGGTCCAGGAAAAGGCCCCGGGTCAGCGCACGCCGGCCGACCACGCACACCGCGTTGGTGGCGTGCCCGTACTCCGGCCTTGGTTGCCCGAGGTCGACGGCGTGGGTTTCCGCGTGCGCCAAGGCATCCGCGAGCGGGAGGTCGACCGGCGCGGACTCGAACCGGCGGCACCGCTCGTGCGCGGCCAGCACGCACGCGTCGGCCAACGCGTTCTTGGCCTCCTGCAACGGTTCCAGGTGTCCGGCGGGCACCAGGTCCTCGTCGTAGTAGGTCATCGTGTCGTCGCACGTGTTGTGGTAGCCGCCGACGAACCACGTGCCCTCGGGGATGGCGGTCCCGCGCCGTTCGAGTCCACTTCGGACGGCCGGGTCGTTGGCCATGGCGGCGAACGCCCGCGCGTTCGGCCCGCCCCGCCCGCCGCCGGTCGCGCCGCAGTCGTGCGCGGACTCGTGCGGGTTGTTCAGGCTGGACGAGCCGTGCCCGACGATCAGCACCACCTCGGCCATGCCCCGGCTCAACCCGGTGGTGCGCAACACGGTCGAGACGATGTCGACCATCTCGGACGTGGAGAACTCCATCTCCAGCCGGGTCGGCGTGGCCGTGCCGTGCCGGGTGGACCAGCGGTGCGCGGCGCGCGGGAACAGGCAGCGCCCGACCAGCGATGCCAGGCCGGTGACACCCAGCACGACACTGGCCAGGCCGCCGCGCGCCAGGGTCCGGCTGCCCACCGACACCGACCGCGTCCACCTGGCTCTGAGCCGACGTGGCCGGCGGACCGGGTCGACCGGCCGTTCGACCACCGCGTGCCGGTGCTTCCGCACCCGGAAGGGGGACGGCACCCTCCACCGGC
>CBHFOL010000503.1:0-4423 GCA_965995405.1 uncultured Saccharothrix sp. | reverse complement strand
GCTCCAGCTCAGTGACGTCCAGTTGCAGCAGTACCTGGACCGGGTGCTTCAGACCATCAAGGACAACCAGACCGAGATCACATCGGGCGCGCTGACCACGGCGGCGACCGTGGGCGAACTGCTGACCGGCCTGATCCTGGCGCTGTTCACACTGATCTTCTTCCTGCACGACGGTGACGGGATCTGGCGGTTCCTGATCCGCGCGGTGCCGACGGACGTGCGGGACCGGGCGGACGTGGCGGGTCGGCGCGGGTTCGCGTCGCTGGTGTCGTACGTGCGGGCGACGGCACTGGTGGCGGTGGTGGACGCGGTGGGCGTCGGCATCGGCCTGTGGATCGTCGGCGTGCCGCTGATCGTGCCGCTGTCGACGCTGGTGTTCCTGGGCGCGTTCATCCCGATCATCGGCGCGGTGATCACCGGCGCGGTGTCGGTGCTGATCGCGCTGGTCACCCAAGGGCCGCTGTCGGCGTTGATCGTGTTGGCCATCCTGATCGGCGTGATGCAGTTGGAGAGCCACGTCCTCCAGCCGCTGTTGCTGGGCCGGGCGGTGAAGCTGCACCCGCTGGCCGTGGTGCTGGCGATCACCGCCGGCCTGGTGGTGGGCGGGATCGCGGGGGCGCTGCTGTCGGTGCCGCTGCTGGCGGTGCTGAACTCGGGCATCCGGTCGCTGCTGGCGGACTCGGACAGATCTGTCGATCCCGAGGACGTGGCGGTCCACGAACCGCAGGAGACAGGCCCGGCGGATACCGGCGGGGAGCGGGCCGAGGAGCCTTCCCCCGGCGAGTCTCCCGACGGCGGGGCCGCGCGCGGTGGGGCCTCGGGCGGCGGGTCCGGGCCGGGGGACAAGGCCGGCACATCGTCGGCTTCCGATACCGACGCGGAGAAGTGACGCGGAGAAGTAAGGACAGCCGGTTTCGGTCTCGACCTCCCGGACAACCACACAGCAGGATGGTGTCCGGCGGGTGACACCGTGGATTGCGGCCCGACGCGGGGTAAGCCGCGTCGGGCCGTTCAGGCAGGGCCCGAACTCGGGGCCGATGATCTAGCAGACATAGGCGGTACTGGCCGCCCAGGATTCCAGGTGTGGCGCGGTCTTCGGGCCGACTCGGCCGTCAACCGCCAGGCCGGCGCCGTACGCATTCGCGCATTGCTGGAATTTTCTTACCTTCCCTTCGGTGTCGGGGCCGAAGCTGCCGTCGACGGCGATATCGTGGTAGGTGCTCGGGCGAATCGCCCAGTTGAGGAGGCATTGGACCTCCCGCACGTAGTTCCCGGAGTCTCCGCGGCCGATGTCCCTGTTCGGCACGTCGATGCAGTCTCGGATGGCAAAGCCGGCGGCCTTGCCCGGCTCGTCCACCGGCTTGGTGGCCCCGAACGCGGGGGCGGACACAGTCGCGGCGGCGAGCAGCACCAGCAGTGCGGCGGTCGCCAGAGGTTTGATTTTCGATTTCAACCTTCTTCTCCTGTTTCCTCCGCGCGGAGTCGACGCATACCGGTATTCCGATTGACCCGGCGCGATGGCGGCTGAGGTGAGGAACTGTCCCCCGGCCTGCCTCGCCATGCGGACAAGGCCTGGACGGACATGCAGAAGACTCCACCGGGGGCACGGACGGAGCAAGCATTTCCGGTACGGTGGGATGGTGGGACACACCAACAGGTCCTGCGGTGCGCGTACCGCAGACCTGGTGGGATAGGCATGGGATGCACCTGCCGGCGGGGCGGCATGAGGTGGGGAGACCTGATGTCACAGCCTGCTGAAGAACAGTTCGCCGCACTATTGCGGATGTTGAAGAATCGCACGGACCGCAGCTACGAGGCGCTGGCCAAACGGACCGGAATCAGCGGTTCGAGCCTGCACCGCTACTGCGCCGGGACCAAGATTCCAGTGGACTACGGTGCGATCCAGCGCTTTGCCAAGGAGTGCGGCGCCACCCGACCGGAATTGCACGAGCTGCACCGCCTGTGGGCACTGGCCGATGCCGTTCGGCGGGCGCAACCCGATCCTGCCGTCGACGCCGGCCCCGAACTCGACGACCACGTCCCGGTCACGCCCTCGGCGGAACCAGTGCCCGGGTCCCGACTGCTTCGGCGCGGGCCGGTACTCGTCGGTGCGGTGGCGCTGCTCGTGGCGGGCGGCACGACGTGGTGGATCCTGTCGAGTGCCGGACCGGATTCGCCGCACACCGTCAGCGGGCCGTTGCTGTTGTCGTCGGCGTGTCCACCCGTGGTGAGCATGGGCCAGCACGACGAGTGCGCACGGGAAGTCCAGGCACTGCTGTCGAAGGTCGGTGCCAAGCTGGCCGTGGACGGCGATTTCGGGCCCGCGACACTGCGCCGGGTGACCGCCTTCCAGGTGTTGGCCGGCCTTGAACCGCGGGGGGTGGTGGACGAACCCACCAAACGGGCGCTCTACGAGCCGAAGGTGACCATGACGACCTGGCCGCCGGAACAGGTCGAGCGCCGGATCCGGGAAGTCTTCCCGGAAGAGCCCGACCGCGCCGTCGGCATCGCCCGCTGCCAGTCGTTCCTCGACCCGCTCCACGTGCTGACCAACACCAATGGCACCCGCAACTGGGGTGTCTTCCAACTCTCCGACAAACTCCTCGGCGAGTTGGGCGGCACCCCGCTACAGGCCTACGACCCCGACTGGAACATCCAGGCCGCCAGGCGGGCCTGGAGTCGGGAGCGTGACTTCCGGGATTGGGAGCACTGCGATCAGCCCTTCCGGACTTCCACACCACCGCCGAGCGGGTCACCGTGACCGCCCGTCGGGTGCGGCGCTAGGCCATCTCGACCAGGTTGCGGCCGTAGCCCTTCGCGGCCAGCAGTGCGGCGTCGGCGGCCACCAGGAGGTCCGGCAACTCGTAGCCGAAGCGGTGGGTGGTCGCCACGCCGATGCTCACGGTCAGGCCGGTGAGCAGGTGTTCCTGGCCGTCGGTGCCGACCGTGGTGACGGCCAGGTCCGCCACGGCGTGCCGGACTCGTTGCGCCACCGAGCGGGCGATCGCGGGTTCCGCGTCCGGGAGCAGCACCACGAACTCCTCGCCGCCGAACCGGCCCACGAGGTCGCCGCGTCGGACGGTGCCGGACAACAGCAGGGCGATCGCGCTCAGCGCCGCGTCGCCCGCCAGGTGGCCGATCCGGTCGTTGACCCGCTTGAAGTGGTCCAGGTCGAGCAGCATCACGGCCATCGGGCGGTCACGGGTGCGGGCCTTGGCGAGTTCGTAGCGGGCGCGGCCGTCCCAGTGCACGGCGTTCGCCAGGCCGGTCTTGGCGTCCCGCTGGGCCGACCTGCGCCACTGCGGGAGTTGGGCGGCGCGTTCCAGCAGTGCCATCGGGGCGGCGGCCATCAGGGCGTGGATCGGGGTGGTCGTCGCGACGAATCCCATCAGGCCGCCGATACTCACCGCGACGATGCCCAGCACCGCGTCGATCGGCTCGCCGACGACCTCCTCGGCCGTGGCGTGCGGGCTGCGGAGCTTCAGGCCGATGGCGATCACGCCGGCTCGCAGCACCAGCATCACCGTCGCACCGAGCACCAGGACGCCCAGGCCGGGCCCCGGCTCGGACCAGCCGAGCAGGTACCGGGACGCGAACACGGCCAGCGTGGTCGCGGACAGGGTGAACACCCAGCGGTGCGATTCGAGGCGTTGCGCCAGCACCCCGTGCAGCGCGGGCCCGAACAGCAGCAGAACCAGTAGGTTGCACGGCAGGGCGATCACGCCCGCGGTCAGGTAGCACAGGTGGGCGGCCCACGGGTTGCGCTCGGTCTCGCCCATCCGCTGGCTGTAGATGGACGACCCGATGATCACCACACCGGCCGTTCCGGCGATCGCGGCGAACCGGGCGACCTCACCCGGGTCGGGCTGCGTCGAGGAGGCGATGACGTACACGACCACCGCGAGGGCGAGGGCGTCCACGAGCAGCCAGTAGGCCAGCGCGGACCGCCGCAGCGTCCACAGTGGCCAGTCCCGCACGCTCAGCCCACCCCCGGCGTCGTAGGAGTCGAGTGGCGCGGTGTTCCCCGAAAGTCACGCCCAGTAGTGCGGGCAAGCCTTCCATACATATCGGTGGTGGAACAGACGGCCACCTGGGGGTTAGCCATGCCACTCCGACACGGCAAAATCAGGGGTGAAGGGAGCACACCGTGCACACAAGGCCGTCCACGGCGGGTCCATCGGTGACCGATGACCCCGTCGCGCACCTCTGGCGGGGAACTGCCGCGCTACGCATCGTGACGTTGCTGTTCGCCGTGGGCAACGTGATCGTGCACCACAGCACCTACGAACGACCCTGGCTGGCCTGGACGACGGTCGGCGCGATGACGGCCTGGTCGCTGTTCACGATCCAGGCGTACCGGACCGAGCAGGGCCGCCGCCGCTGGGTGGTGGTCGCCGACCTGGTCGTGGCGTGCGGGTTGATG
>CBHFOL010000502.1:0-4438 GCA_965995405.1 uncultured Saccharothrix sp. | reverse complement strand
CCAGGCACCGACCCACGTGCTGGTCATCCCCAAGACCCACTTCACCGCAGTCGGTGATCTCGACCCGACAACCGCGGCCGACGTGCTCCAGGCCGCGCACCACGTCGCCAAGGCCGAGAACATCGCGGAGGACGGCTACCGCCTGGTCTTCAACACCGGACGTGACGGCGGGCAGACCGTGTTCCACGTGCACTGCCACGTCCTCGGCGGCCGATCGCTCACCTGGCCACCCGGCTAGCAGGTCGCGGCGGCGACGGCGGCGCGCAAGGCGTGCACCACCGCCTCGTCGCCCTCCACCGACAGGTCGGCCAACGGCGCACGTCCCCACAGCCACAGGTCCAGCGCCGACGCCGAGCCGCTGACCACGGCCGCCGGGTCCGCCTGCGGGCAGTAGTCCACGACCTGCTCGTGCAGCGCCACGGTCCACTCCCGCCCCGGCACCCGCAACGTCACCGCCCGTCCCTCGGTGTGCGCGCCGGGCGGCAGGTGACACCCCAGCCACAGGCGCAGCACCTCCTCGATACCGTCCACGGCCAGCGCCGGCTCCAACGGCGCGGCCAGACCCGTCGCGGCCTGCGCGTCGACCCGGTGCACGGCCGTCTCGTGCGCCATCCGCCGCAGCCAGAACCCGACCGTGCGGTCCCACGGACACCAGGTCGCGGCCGGTTCGGCGGCCCGCGTCGGGTCCAGCACGGCGATCAGCGACGCCGCACCCACCCGATACCAGTCGACCGGGTCGGCGCCGTTCGGGTCGCACGGCCACTCGGTCGGCCGACTGCCCCTGGTGACCCAACGCGTCACCAGGCGGTGCACCGAGCCGACGTGCCGCACCAGGTCCGCCACGCTCATGCCGGGACAGCCGGGCACCGGACGGTCCCCCGGCGACAGTTCCGCCGCCACGGCGAACGCCGCCACCTCGGTCCGGAGGGCACCGGCCAGCGCATGTGCGTCCATCGGCGAATCATGTCCGAGCCCACGCGCCAACCGACACCCCTAGGAAACTGGATCGCGCACAACCGACTGTCGGCGTATTAACAGAACCATGTCGCTCACCATCCGCACGCTCCACCACGACGAACTCGGCGCTGCCCAGCGCGTGCTCGACAGCGCGTTCCTCTCCGACGTCAACGAGCAACGTCTGGAGCGGTGGCGTGACCTGTTCGAACCGGACCGCCACCATGGCGTGTTCGACGGCGACGAACTGATCGGCGGCGGCGGGATCCAGACCCGTGACATGACACTGCCGGGCGGCGTTCCGCATCCGGTCGCGGCGGTCACGTCGGTCGGCGTGAAGCCCGGCCACCGCCGGCGTGGCGTCCTGACCAGGGTGATGACCGCCCAACTGCACGGCCTGCACGAGCGGTCGGAGGAGGCGTTCGCCGCGCTGTGGGCGTCCGAGGCGGGCATCTACGGCCGGTTCGGCTACGGCATGGCCGCCGAGTTCACCCGGCTTTCGGTGCCGCGCGGGGCGGCGTTCCGACCTGGTGTGGAGCTCGGGGACGGGCGCGTCCGCGAAGTGCCGCTGGACGAGGCGCTGCCGTTCATCAAGCAGGTCTACGACCGGGTGCGGCCGTCCAGGACCGGCTGGCTGAGCCGCACCGAGGGGCACTGGGCGGCCTACCTGGCCGACGAGGAGTTCGACCGCGACGGCCTCACCGCCTACCGGTACGTCGTGCACCCGCAGGGTTTCGCGATCTACCGGGTCAAGCACGACTGGCAGGAACGCGGCCCGCGCCACGAGCTGCACGTCCGCACGGTCGCGGCGGAGACCGACGAGGCGTACGCCGCGCTCTACCGCTACCTGCTGGACGTCGACATGATCGGCGAGTTGCAGCACTTCACCGCCTCCGACGACCCGGCGGTGCACCTGCTGGCCGACCTACGACAGGCGCTGCGGTCGCGCACCGACTCGCTGTGGGTGCGGATCGTGGACGTCGACCGGGCCCTGCCGCTGCGCCGCTACCTGTCCGACGTGGACACCGTGCTGGACGTGCGCGACGAGTTCTGCCCGTGGAACCACGGCCGCTGGCGGCTGACCGTGAAGGACGGCGACGCGACCGTGCGCCGGGTGGACGACGCGCCGGACGTGGCCCTGGACGTCCAGGCGCTGGGCGCGGCGTTCCTCGGCGGCACGCGGCTCAACGTGCTGGCCCACGCACAGCGGGTGCGCGAACTCACACCGGGTGCGCTGAACGGCCTGTCACATGCGTTTCTGGGTGACCACGAGCCACACTGCGCGGAGGTGTTCTGACCGTTTCGGGAACCTCTGTCCCGGTCCGGAGCGTTCACCTGACAACAAGGTCGTCGCACTGTCCGGGAGGACTCCGTGAACGCCACCATCGTGGTACTCGTGCTGATCGTGCTGGTGATCGGCGGCGGGTGGTACCTGGCGAAGTCCCGGGCCGCCGCCCGTCAGCGCGCGTTGGACGACGCCCAGGCCGACGCCCGGCGCTGGGTCGAACGGCTCGGCGGGCAGGTGATGAGCCTGACCGGCACCGACGTGGCGTCCAGCCAGGCGCTGGCCGACGCGTCCGAGCGGTTCACCGCCGCCGGCTCGCAGATGGAGCAGGCGCGGACGGTCGAGCAGTGCCGGCTGGTCACCCAGACCGCGATGGAGGGCCTGTACTACGTGCGCGCGGCCCGGACCGCGATGGGTATCGACCCCGGTCCGGAGCTGCCGGACCTGAACGGGCAGAGCCGCGCGGGCCAGGTTTCGGAGGACCGGAACGTCACGGTCGAGGGCCACGACTACGCCGCGTCGCCGCGTCCGGGCGCGGGCACGCCGCACTACTACCCCGGTGGTGTGGTGGCCGGCCGACCGGTGCCGCAGGGCTGGTACAGCGAGCCGTGGTGGAAGCCCGCGCTGGTGGCGGGCGCGTGGGGCGTGGGCTCGTTCCTGCTGTTCGACGCGATGTTCTCGGGTATGCACGGTGTCTCGCCGGACGCCCTGAACGCCGCCTACGCGGACGGGTACTCCGACGGTGCCGGCGCGGACTCGGGTGGCGATGCGGGCGGTGACGCCGGCGGCGACTTCGGCGGTGGCGACTGGGGTGGTGGCGGCGACTTCGGGAGCTTCGACATCTGACCGACGTCCGAGACAGCACGAGAGGGCCGTCCCCGAGCGGGGGCGGCCCTCTTCACGTGCTCAGACGGACTGGGTGCGCAGCACGGACACCGCCGCGCCGCGTGCCCCGAACCACTGCTCCAGCTCCGCGCCGTCCAGCTTCAGCCCCGGCACGACCTCCGCCGGGCCGAGGACGGTGCCGGTCATCCCGGCCACCTTCGCGTCGACCAGCACCGCGTCCCGGAACGACGTGGTGGTGACGGACGTCCCGGACAGGTCGGCCCGGGTGAAGTCGGCGTCGGCGAACACCGCGTCGGTCAGGTCCGCCCGGCGCAGGTCGGCCTCGGTGAACCGCGCACCGATGGCGTCCGCGCCGGTGAAGTTCGCGCCGATCAGCTGGGCCCGCACGAAGCTCGCCTCGCGCAGGCTCGCCTTGACCAGGTCGGCGTCCACCAGGTTGGCCCGGACGAACCGGGTCTCCTCGCAGTGCGCCGCCCACAGCCGCACGCCGCGCAGCGTGACGTCGACCAGGTTGGCCCGGGAGAACCAGGCCTCCACGAACGGCCCGCCGGACAGGTCCGCACCGCGCAGGTCCTGGTCCAGCGCGTAGAGCGGCTGGTCCGGGTCCGCCAGCCACGCGCGCAGCACGTCCGCGGCCTCGGGCGCGGCCGGCCAGCGCACCGGCTGCCACGGCTCACGGGTAGAAGATGACTCGGGCACCCCAACCCTCCTTGTCCACGATGGCCTTCACCCTGGCGATGTCGGCCGCGTTGGCGTTGCGGGTGTCGAGAATGAGGTTACGACCCTTGCCGAACTGGGTCTCGGCCGTCTTGTAGAACCAGGCGTCGTTGTACCCGTTCGGATACGGCCGGGCGCGCACCTCGGGCGGCACGTTCGGCGGCCAGTCCGAGTTGACGCCCTTCATGTCCCAGTACTGCTTGGTGTCCGGGTTGTACCAGTCGCCCTTGCCGGCCTGGAGGTTGCCGTTGGCGTCGGTCGGCCGTTCCAACGGGCCCTGACCGCGTGCCTCCAGGTCGAGCGCCACCCGGGCCTCGTCCGCCGAACCGGGGCGGACGTTGCCGTTGTGGTCCGGGTCGCGGGACATGTCCTTGAAGCGCTCCGGGTTCTGCGTCTCCAGGTCGTTCAGGTGCTTGTCCAGCGCCGCCTTCTCGGCGGGCGTCAGCTCCGGGTGGGGCTGGGTCAGGTCGGCGGGCCGCCGGTTCAGCGGGTGCGGGTTCGGGTCGCCCGGGGTCGGCGGCGGGTTGTGGTCGCCCGGCGGCTTGTTCGAGCCGCCGCCGCTGCCGTCGCCGGGCGGGTTGCCCGACGAGCCGGACGACGGGTGCGTGTCGCCGCCCTGTGGCCTGGGCGGGGCGT
>CBHFOL010000501.1:0-4461 GCA_965995405.1 uncultured Saccharothrix sp. | reverse complement strand
ACCCACACCGACTCGCCCACCAGCACCCGGTCGTCCACCACGACGCCCACCCCGGCCACCAGCACCAGGCCGATCATGAGTGTCACGTTCGCCATCAACGGCCGATGCCACTCGCGCCACGGCTTCAGCACCGCCATCACCCCTCCCCCGCCACCGAACGGCACCACAGCGGCACCACAACGGTGTCACCCTAGCACCACGGTGGCTCATCTTGGCACCACTTGGGTGCCAGATGGTGTCGGCGACTTGTTCTCAGGGTGGGTGACGGGGTGAGCGACGTTCCGTGACCGACCGCGCGGAGCCGTCACCACCACGGGTGTTTCCGCGGCTTCCGATTGCGGCGCGGGACCGTCCGGAACAGCATCGGGCCGGTACCGGCGAAAGGAATCCGCTGTGTCCCGTCCGTTGTCCGCCCCTTCCACGAAACCGTCCGGCCCGCGTTGGCTGCGGGCATTGCTCGGCATGGCGACAGCGGCGGTTCTCGTTGTCACACCGGCCACCGCGTCCGCCACCGGCGGCGTCGAACCGCTCGACGACGAGCAGTGGGCCGCGCACGTGGCGGAACTCGACGCCGCCGTGGACCAGGCGAAGCGGCAGGGCAAGTCCACCGACGTGCTGTACACGGTCAACGGTGATGGCGTGCACTGGCTCGCGCCCCGGGTGCTCCAGCAGCGGGAGGTGGCCGACGACCTGTACGCCAAGGGCGTGACGGTGCCCGACGAGGGCAAGGCGGTGCTGACCGGCGGGCTGCCGGGCGCGGGCAAGACGACCGCGCTGGCGGCCAACCCGTTCATCGACACCAAGGACTACCTTGTCCTGAACTCGGACGACGCCAAGGAAACCATGTGCGAGCACGGGATGATCCCCGAGTTCGACGGGTTCGCGCCGATGGAGACCGCCGACCTGATCCAGCGGGAGGCCGCGCTGATCACGCGGATGGTCGCCGACCGCGCCTACCGGGACCGCAAGAACGTCATCTGGGACACCACGATGTCCTCGGCCGAGGCGGTGGACCAGCGCGTCGGGCCGCTGCGGGCGGCCGGGTACGACGAGATCGCGGCCGTCTTCATCGACGTGCCGATCGAGGTGAGCGTGCAGCGGGTCGACTACCGGCACCGGACCGGCTACGAGAAGTTCCGCAACGGCGACCTGTGCAACGGCAGGCACGTGCCGGCCGACTTCGTCCGCAAGCACGCCGACGCCGAGTGGGGCAGCGTGAACCGACGGGCGTTCGAGCAGACCAAGGAGCGCTTCGACCGCTGGTACCTCTACGACTCGGCGGTCCTGCCGCCCACGCTGGTCGGCCAGGGCTGACCTGATGGGCGAGGTCGCCGAACTCCTCGCCGCGCTGCGCGACGGCACCCTGACCCTGGATGCCGTCGCGCGGCGCTTCCGTGAGCGGGACTGGCCCGCGCCCGCCGCCGACCCGGAGCTGGCGGTGCCGGACTCGTTCGAGGAGGTCGTCCGCGCCTACGCCCGGCGTGAACTCACCGACCGGCAGTACGCCACCCTGCTCCACGCGGCCGTCTCGGCGTCCGGGCGGAACCTGCCGGACGCCTAGCTACCGGGCGGGGTGGCGAAGACCAGACCCTGGCTCTTCGGCGAGGAGAAGCCCTGCCGGTCCCTGGTCACGATCTTGACCCGGTGCTGGCTGTCCGGGGCCAACCCGGTCAGCGTCGCCGCCTTCTCCGTGACGAAGGCGACCTTCACGCCGTCCAGGTAGACGTCGTAGCCCGCCGTCTCGAACCACCACGGGACCGCGTGCCAGGCCAGCGACACGCTCGTGGGCGTCGACGCCGTCACCCGCAGCTCGGTCGGGCGCACGGGGTGCTCGACGATGCTGGGCTCGGACGTCAGCGTGGCCAGCTTGTCGTTCTGGCCCGGATCGTGGGTGCAGGTGCTGTCGATGGTGCGCAACGGCGTCCCGTCGGCCCGTTCGAGGCGCAGGGACAGCTTCAGGTCGTCCAGGTGGAAGGCGTAGTCGGCGGACTGGACGAAGTCGAGGGCGGGGAAACCGCCCGCCGCCTTGAGCTTCAGCCCGCCGGACGGGGTGATCCGGGTCGGCGCGAACGACAGCGCCGCCTCCGCCGACCGCGTCACGGTCGGTCCGACGATGGTGACGCCCAGCGTCGCCGTGCTGTCCCCGTCGATCCGCAGCCCGCGACCGGCGGCGGCCAGTGCCGCGCCGTCGCCGCCCAGGGTCAGGTCGATGTCGATGAAGGCCGGTTCGTAGTGCGGGACGGTGTTGACGCGGCCCTGGATGCTCTCGTCCGGCAGGACACCCTTGACCTGGGCCCTGACCGTCAGCTCCAGGCCCGGCCCCACCGCGCACCGGTAGTCCAGCCCCAATTCCACGGGCGCGGCCGTCGCGCTGTCCGCGACCCCGACCAGCACCCCGGAGCAGAACACCGCCAGCGCGACGGACCGGACCACGGCCCGCCGCGAATTTCGTTTCCCTCGCACGATTTTCCCCTCTTCAGTGATGAGACGCGGTGCGGGCGCACCGGTCCATCGCTCACCAGCGGCGGCCTGGCACGGCCCAGTCTGGCGCAGATCCCGCCCCGCCGGCCCCGGCCGAACGCGCCCGCGCCTTGCTCCCAAAGGCCGTACGCGGCCTTGCCCACCCGGGAAATCACCACGTCGACCGGTGTGCGGACGCTGCCGGTCCGTGCCGAACGACGGTGTCCGCACGCCCGGCGAGTTCACCGACCGGCCGGCCCGACGTGCCCTGAGCCGGTCACACACACGCTGCCAAGGCATTGCCAAAGCGCGGTGCGGGACGGTGGTCTCCGGCCTTCCGGGGCCGTCGATCCCCGTGTGACCGAGGAGGCGAGATGGCTGTCGCGGATCCCCGCACCGCCCACCGGGCCGGTGTGGACCGCACGCGAACCGCTGAGGAGACCTGGCAGGAGATCAGCCCGCTGCTGCCGCTGTTCACGATCACCAGGGTCGCGGACCTCACCCGCCTGGACGAGCTCGGCGTCCCGGTGCACGCCGCCTACCGGCCCACCGGCAAGACGGACGCGGTGTCGGTGGGCACCGGTTTCACCGCCGCGCAGTCGCGGTTGGCCGCGGCCCTGGCGAGCATCGGGACCTGGCACGCGGAGAACCCCTGCCCCGAACTCGTCGCACGCGCGCCGGCGGCGGACCTCCCCCTGCACTACGACGTCCGGCGGCTCGCCCGGCCCGCGCGTTCCCCGTTGGGCCTGGACACCGTCGTGGACTGGGTCGCCGGCACCGGGCTGCTCAGCGGGTCGCCGTGCCTGGTCCCGTTCGGGATGATCCCGCTGGACGACGTCCGGCCGACACCGTGGGCGACGGCGGTGTTCGGGCCGACGGGCAGCGGTCTGGCCGCCGGCGCCGACGCGACCCCGCGCGCCCTGCTCGACCTGATCGAGCAGGACTGCCTGGCGTCCGACGCGCGGGTCGAACCGTGCGACCGCGTGCCGGTCGACCCGATGACGGTCGAGGATCCCGCCACCCGGTACGTCGTGCGGACGCTCACCGAGGCGGGTGTCCGGATCCAGGCGCACGACATCACCAACGACCTCGGTGTGCCGTGCTACCGCGTCCTGATCCGGACCGTCGACCGACCGGCCTGCGCCGGCTCCGGCTGCCATCCGGACGGCGGCGTCGCGTTGGGCCGGGCACTCCTGGACGCCGCACGGTCCCGGCTGGTCACCCTGTCCGGCACCCGCACCGACTCCGGCCGCACCGACCGGCCGCCGGTGCCGGTGCGGCCGGCGATCACCACGTCCGACGACCTCGCCGAGGCGGTGCACGACTGCGCACACCGGATCGAACGCCGGACCGGGGTCGAGCCGTTCGCCGTGGACCTGACCCGGCCGGACGTCGGGATCACGGTGAGCAAGGTCTTCGCACCCGGCCTGGAATCCGCGTCGGAACGGAGGTGGCCGCGATGACCGACCACGTGTTCCTCGGACCGACCCTGGACATCCGCGACGCGGACGAACTCCTGCCCGGCGCGGTGTTCCACCCACCGGTCGCACAGGGCGACCTGCTGCGGTGCGACGCGGTGCCCGGTGACCGCGTGCTGATCGTCGACGGCCTGTTCCCGCCCACCGTCGCGGTCCGCCACCGGGAGATCCTCGCCCTGCTCGAACGCGGGATCGTGGTCGCGGGCGCGGCCGGCATGGGCGCGCTGCGGGCCGCCGAGCTGCACCGGTTCGGGATGCGCGGCGTGGGCACCGTCTTCGAGCTCTACCTGTCCGGGCAGGTGACCGGTGACGACGAGGTCGCCGTCGGGCACCGATCGGCCGAGGACGGCTTCCGTCCGCTGGGCGAGCCCCTGGTGGACATCCGGGTGGCGCTGGCCGGTGCGGGGTGGGCCGGTGCGATCGGGCCGAGCGCGGCCGGGGGGCGGGGGGGACGGGCGGGGGGGCCGCCCGGGCGCCCCCCGGGGGGGGCCGCACGAGCCCCCCACACGCCCCCCCCCCCCCC
>CBHFOL010000500.1:0-4474 GCA_965995405.1 uncultured Saccharothrix sp. | reverse complement strand
CGGCTCGTTCTCCTCGTTCCCCGACCCGTACCTGCCGGGCGCGAGCACCACGCAGAGCGTCGACCGCCCGTTCCTGCTCATGGGCACCGTCACCAAGACCGACGACCACACCCACGGCCCCGGCACGCACGACCGGAGCTGGGCGGAGTTCTGGGCCGCGCAGCACGGCTGGAAGCGGGACCTCGCCCTGGTCGACGGAGCCCACCTCGGCTACTCCGACCTACAGACGGTGCTGCCCCAACTCGGCTCCGCCCTGCCCGCCGACGTGCGCCTCGGAGCCATCGGCACGGTCGACCCGGCGGAATCGCTGCGCGTGCAACGCCGCTACCTGGCCGCGTTCGTCGACCTCCACCTGCGTGGCAGGCCGACGTCGCTGTTCGACACCCCCGCCCAGGCACCGTTCCGCTTCGTGCCCTGAGGGCCGGCCGACGCCGCCGGGTGGCTCGACGCGCGTGGGCCCGAATCGCGGTTCAGGAGAGTCCCGCCCCGACATCCAACGGACGTCGGGGACGGGACCGGGCCGGCGGGCGGGAAGAACGCGACACCGAATACGAGAGGACCGGCCGCGGAGGCGGTGCTCCGACGAATGGTGTCCCGACCAGGACTCGAACCTGGGGCCTCGACGTTCGTAGCGTCGCGCTCTGTCCTGCTGAGCTATCGGGACCGGTGGCCCGGCCGGGTGGCCGGGCCGTCTGCCCGCCCTGGTCGCGAATCGTCAACGGCGGGGGCGAGGGGAAAGTGGCTTCTGGTGTCGGGCAAAGAAAAGCCGCCCGGATCGGTTTCCCGACGGGCGGCTCCCTGAAGTCCGACTATCGTCGTGTCACGGCGGGGAGCCTGCGCGGGTGCTGCCGACGGCAAACCGCGGCGAGCGCGTATCGACGCGCTACTCGCATGTTCGTCATGGCTGCTCCTCGTTCCGGGACGCGCACATCATCGCCGACCACCGGCCCCGCGGTCAAAAGGATTTCCGGCGGCTACTCGGCCACGCCCAGTTCCACGTGCTCCAGCACGGCCAACGCGTCGGGCACCAGCACGGCCGCCGAGTAGTACGTGCTCACCAGGTACGAGACGATCGCCTTGTCGTCCACGCCCATGAACCGCACGCTCAGGCCCGGCTCGTACTCGTCGGGCAGGCCGGTCTGCCGCAGCGCCACCACACCCTGCCGGGACTCGCCCACCCGCAGCAGCATGATCGAGCTGGTGTTGGTGGCCGTGACGCCGATCTTGTCGCACGGCAGCAGCGGCACGCCACGCCACGACGGGAGCTGCCGGCCGTCCACCTCGACCGTGCCGGGGTGCACGCCGCGCCTGCTGCACTCGCGGCCGAACGCGGCGATCGCGCGCGGGTGGGCCACGAAGTAGCCGGGCTCCTTCCACACCATCGACAACAGCTCGTCCAGGTCGTCCGGGGTCGGCGGGCCGGTCCGGGTGTGAATGCGCTGCTGGAGGTCGGCGTTGTGCAGCAGGCCGAACGCGCGGTTGTTGACCAGCTCGTACTCCTGGCGTTCGCGCAGCGCCTGGATGGTCAGCCTGAGCTGCTGCTCGGTCTGGTCCATCGGCTGGTTGTAGAGGTCGCCGACGCGGCTGTGCACCCGCAGGACGGTCTGCGCGACGCTCAGCTCGTACTCGCGCGGCGTGAGCTCGTAGTCCACGAACGTGGCGGGCAGCGGGTGCTCGCCCTCGTGGCCGGACGCCAGCTCGATCGCCGCCTCACCGGCCGCGTTGCGCGCGCGGTCGGCGGTGGGATCGTCCGCGAGCCGGTCGCGCACCCGGTCCAGCACCGGACCTTCGGGCAGCACCAGCACGGTGAGCGGGGTGACGGCCTTGACCGTGTACTCCCATTCCGCGCCGCCGGACAGCAGTTGGTCGCCGAAGTACGCGCCGTCCGCGAGCACGTCGAGCACGTGCTGCCCGCCGTACTTGCCGCGCCCGATCCGGTTCACCTTGCCGTGCGCGATCAGGAACAGCGCGTCGACCGGCCGCCCGGCCTCGACCAGCACGTCACCCGCGGCGTACTCGCGCTGCTCGAACCGGCCGGCCAGCGCCTCCAGCGCCGCGTCGTCCGCGAAGTCCCGCAGGGCGGGCAGTTCGCGCAGTTCCTGCGGGATGACCCGGACGTCCGCGCCGACACTGGTGAACGTGACCCGGCCGTCGCCCACCGCGTAGCTGAGCCGCCGGTTGACGCGGTACGTACCGGCCTGCACCTCGACCCACGGCAGCACGCGGAGCAGCCAGCGGGGCGTGATGCCCTGCATCTGGGGCTCGGACTTGGTGGTCGTGGCCAGGTTCCGCGCGGCTGCCGTGCCCAGGCTCGACTGGGCACGATCCGGCGAGATCGGTTCGGTCACGGTCACTGCGCACACACATCCAATTCAAGGCATATAGGGAAAACGAATACTCACCCGGTGCGGTGAATTCCACGTTGACCGGACTGAAGTTAGCACCGCCGAAATACGGCCGTCGAGTCGCACGAACGGGTGGATGACCTCGGAAAACCGGACCAACGGGACACCGCAGCCGCTGACGCCGCCGATTCCGGTGTCCGATGCGGAACTCCCGGTCCGATTCCGCGGATCCCGTGCTGCGCCAGCGGATTTCCGCGCAATCCCGATCCAGGCGCACGTCCTGGAGGTGGTCGCGCATCCGGGCGCGGGCGAGTGGTCCGGCCGGGCGGATGACCCGGAACCGTTCGGCGCCAAGCCCTGCCTCGCCGATCAGGACGCGGAGCCGCACCCGCTCCGCCGGGTGGAAAAAGTGTTCACCAGGTGTTCGTGTTCCCCTTCCGCCGCACCGATGAGCGACTCACGATACTTCGGCGCGGGCGTCGGCGGATCGGAGTCTTCCATGTCGCACGAGCATGATCACGACCATCACCACCAGCCCGTGACGGACGGTTGGCAGGACCCCGAGGACGACCGGCCGCTGTCCGTCGCGCGGCGGAAGTTCCTGGCGGGACTGGGTATCGCGGCGGCCGGGTCGGCGGCGTTCGCCCAACCGGCCCACGCGCACGACCACCAGCCGGCCCGGCCGACGAACCCGTGGCACGGCCGGGACCGCTGGTTCGCGGGCGACCACCACATCCACACCAAGTACTCCCCGGACGCTCAGTACGAGGTCGCCACGCAGGTCGCCAACGCCCGCAGGTACGGCCTGGACTGGGTCGTGATCACCGACCACGGCGGTGTGGCGCACGAGAAGTTCTCCGTCGACCAGGTGGCCCCGGACATCGAGCGGGCCCGCCGCGCGCACCGGGACACGTTGGTGTACCAGGGTTTGGAGTGGAACATCCCGGGCGCGGAGCACGCGACCGTCTTCCTCCCGCCCGGCAGGTCCACTGTGGACATCCTGAAGGCGTTCGAGGCGGCCTACGACGGCGGTGTGCTGGCGACGCCGGCCTCCCAGGGCGGCAAGGGGTTGATCACCCGCGCCACCAGCCCGGACGGCGAGCCGTACGCGCTGGCCGCGTTGCGCTACCTGGAGGCGCAGGTCCTGGCCGGCCGCACGGAGATCGCGCTGATGTTCGCCAACCACCCGGCCCGCCGCGGCCTGGACAGCCCGCACGAGCTGCGCGGCTGGCGGGACGCCGCCCCGGAGGTCGCGGTCGGCATGGAGGGCGCGCCCGGCCACCAGGCGGCGGGCATCCCGACGGCGAACGGCGGCCGTGGCGGCGCGCGCGGCTACTACGAGGCGTCACCCAACCAGGACAGTTTCCCTGGCTACCAACCGACTCCGCTGGAGAACCCCTACCGCACGTACGGCGGTTTCGACTGGCTGACCGCGAAAGTCGGCGGCCTCTGGGACTCCATGCTCGCCGAGGGCAGGCCGTGGTGGGTCACCGCGACCTCGGACAGCCACCAGGTGCACGGCGACACGTTCGTGCCGGGCAGCCAGGACCACGCCACCACCGGCAGCCGTGGCGCGCCCGTCGATACCGGCAAACCCCAGGTGTACGGCGACTACTGGCCCGGCTACTACAGCTCGACGCTGGTCGGCGCGCGGTCGAAGTCCTATGTGGACGTCATGCGCGGCCTACAGAGCGGCAAGGTCGTCGCGGTGCACGGACGCCTGATCGACGGCCTGGACCTCCGGGTGCGCTCGGACGAGGACGGCCGGGGCGTGACCATCGGCGGCCGGACGTTCGTCCGGCGCGGCAGCGACGTCGAGGTCGTCATCGAGGTGCGGTTGGCCCGGCTGCCGAACTTCCACGGCGTGATCCCCCGCCTCGCGAAGGTCGACCTGATCGGCGGCCCGGTGACCGGTCCCGCGACCGACCGGGACGCGCTGTCCGCACCGGAGACGACGGTGCTCAAGACGTTCGAGGTGGCCCGGACCGCGCGCGGGACGGTGCGGTTCACGCACACGTTCCGGAACGTGGAGCGCGCGTTCTACCTGAGACTGCGCGGCAGCGACGGCAACCGGCTCACCTCGGACGGCAACCCGGTCATGGACGTGGCCGGCGACGCCGACCCGTGGT
>CBHFOL010000499.1:0-4500 GCA_965995405.1 uncultured Saccharothrix sp. | reverse complement strand
GCCGCCCACCGACTCCAGGCCGAACACCCGGCGGTAGCGGGCCCGCAGCGTCGAGGGGACCGGCGCGCACACGGTGACCGCGCCGCCGCTGACCGCCGCCGCGAGCCGGCCATACTGGGCTTCCAGCGCACCGCCGCCGCTGGGTTCCTCGGCCAGGATCGCCAGCAGGGGGTCGAACGCGTCGAACGGCCGGTACGGGATCTCCACCGTGCCGCCGTCCGGGACCCGCTTCGCCTGCCCGGCCAGCAGTTCCGCGAACGCGGCGTGGATCTGCGAGCGGATCCGCTGGGCGCGGCCCTGCTCGGCGTCGTCGAAGAGGGTGGCCACCGGGACCACGTCGATCCTTATGGGCGCCCGCCTGCGCACCTGCGCGGCGAGGTCGGCGGCGTCGGCGATCGCGCGCGGCCGGGGGCGGAAGCACACCACGGCCAGTTCGCACAGCGTCGCGATGAGGGTCAGCGACTCCTCGGCCAGGCCGGTGGGCGCGTCGATCAGCACCTGGTCGTAGTCGGACTCGGCGAGCCTGGCCCGTAACTCGGCGATCGCGCCCGCGTCGCCGTGCCGCGACTCGGGCCGTGGCCGGCCCGCCGGGACGACCGGCATCGGGGCCACCACGTCGATGTGGCCCGCCGCGTCCGGCAGCGGCAGCGCGAAGCGCTCCACCTCCGGCGGCGGGTCCTCCTCGCGGGTCGGGTCGGCGTGGTAGGCGGCGAGCAGCGCGTCGCCGAGTTCGCCCGGCAAAGCCCGGTGGGACACCAGGAACGGCTCCAGGTACTCCCGCACCCGGGGCACCTCCGAACCCCAGTCGACGACGAGGACCCGTTGTCCCGCACTGGAAAGCACCCAGGCGAGATTGGCCACCGCACTGGTCCGGCCGGTGCCGCCGGTCGCCGACAGGAACGCCGTCACACCGGTGTGACCCTGGCCCGGGGTACTGCTCATCAGCTGCTCCAGATCGGCGGTGCGGCGGGGGAAACGGGGTCGCGGCGCACTCGGGCGGCCGGCTACAGGGAACTCTCGAACGCGGCGAACCTGGTGGGCAGCTCGGCGTTCTCGGCGAGGATCCGGTTCAGCGCGGCGCGCAGCGCGGTGTCGGGCAGTTCGGCCAACCGGGCGAGGTCGACCCCGGTGACGTCGAGGAGTTCGGACTCCAGGACCGGTTCCTCAGCCATCTCGCCATACCCCCTCACCGCAAACCTGCGGGCTCGTGCCAGGTCCGCCGATACCCATCCTAGTGCGCGGCAACGGGGAATGCGGGGAATCCACCGATCGGCGGAAGTAGTGGCCGGCCCGATGTGTTTGGTTTGGTCGGGGGCTGATGGATCGGGGGGTGGATGGGACCGCGGCCGTTCCGCCAGTTCGTGGTGAAGGTGCACAGCCGCTGCAACCTCGCCTGTGACTACTGCTATGTCTACGAACTGGCCGACCGGGGCTGGCGGGACAAGCCGCGTGCGATGTCGCCGGAAGTCGTGGCGCGCACCGCCGAACGGGTGGCGCGGCACGTGCGGACGCACGTGCTGTCCGAGGTGGAAGTCGTGCTGCACGGCGGGGAACCGCTGCTGTTCGGGCGCGGTCCGATCGAGTCGCTGGTGCGCGCGTTCCGCGCCGCGGTGCCGGCCGAGGTGCGATTCTCCACGCAGACCAACGGGACGCTGCTCGACCGGCCGTTCCTGGAGCTGTTCCGGGACCTCGGCGTGCGGGTCGGGGTGAGCGTGGACGGCGATCCGGAGGCGCACGACCGGCACCGCGTGCGGACGGACGGAACCGGGACGTGGGCGGAGGTCCGCACGGCGTTGCGCCTGCTGGCGGACGAGTTCCGCCCGGTGTACGGCGGGGTGCTGTGCGTGGTGGACGTGCGCTCCGATCCGGTCGGTGTCTACGAGTCGCTGCTCGAATTCTCCCCGCCGGTGGTGGATTTCCTGCTGCCGCACGGAAACTGGTCCGCGCCACCGCCCGGCCGGGTCCCCGGCGCACCGGGAACGCCTTACGCGGATTGGCTCATCACGTTGTTCGCCCGCTGGTATCGCACGCCGGAAACGCGGGTGCGATTGTTCGAGGAGTTGCTCAACGTCGTGCTGGGCGGGCAATCCGGAGTCGAGGGGATCGGCCTCACGCCGAGTGCGCAGGTCGTGGTGGAGACGGACGGCGCGATTTCGGTCTCGGACATCCTGGCGTCTTCCTCGCCGGCCGCCGCGTTCACCGGTCTGCACGTTTTCCGGGACGACTTCGACCGGGCGCTGGAATCACCGGAAGTCGTTGCCGGACAGGCGGGTCGGGCCGGTTTGTCGGCGACCTGCCGGTCCTGCGCGGTGGTGGCGGCGTGCGGCGGCGGGCTGCGCGCGCACCGGTTCGCGGCGGACGGTTTCGACCACCCCTCGGTGTACTGCCCGGACCTGTACCGGCTGGTGACGCACGTCCGCGACCGGGTGGCGGCCGACCTGGCGGAGCTGGTGTGACGGTTCGGCCCTGGCGGCTGTCCGCCGAGGACTTCGCCGCCCTGGCGCGCGGCGAGGGCGGTCCGCACGCGGTGCGCGCGCTGCGGCTGGCACGGCGCAGCCGGACGTCCCTGCTGGTCCGGATGATCGCCACCGCGCCCGAGGCGCGTCCGGCGTACCGGCTGCTGGTGGACGCGGACCGGGCGTCGCCGCGGGCCGTGGCGCTGGTGCTGGACCACCCGTCGGTGGGCGCGTGGGCGACCCGGACGGCGCTGGCGCTGCGGCGCGGCACGGCCGCCCGGCCCGCCGAGCTGGCGTTCGTGGCGGCGGCGGCTGCGATCCGGGCCGGCATCCCGGTGACGGTGGACTTCCCGCCGGTCGACGTGTTCGCGCTGCCGTCGCTGGGTGTGGCCGATCCGTCGACGTTGGAGTACGAGCCGCTGCCGGAGATCGCGCTGGGCGCGCACACCGTGCGGCTGGACCGGTGGGCGGGCGGTGGCGTGCCGCCGGGGCTGGCGGTGGCCGACGACGTGGACGTGGCGCGGTGGCGGGCCGCGCTGGCGTCGGCGTGGGACATCCTGGCGGCCGACCACCCGGCGATGGCCGCGGAGTTCGCCGAGCTGGTGACGGTGCTGACGCCGATGCCGCCGTCCTCTTCGGGCACCAGCAGCGCGACCGTGGCCGACGCGTTCGGCTGCGTGTTCCTGTCGCTCGCGCCGGATCCGGAGACGACGGCGGTGACGCTGGTGCACGAGGCGCAGCACACCAAGCTGGTGGCGCTGATGGACCTGTTCCCGCTGCTGGTGCCGGACCGGCGGGAGATCTTCTACGCCCCGTGGCGCGAGGACCCCCGGCCGCTCGCCGGGCTGCTGCACGGGACGTACGCGCACCTGGGCGTGGCGGCGTTCTGGCGCACCCGGACGGGCCTGCACGCGCAGACCGAGTACGCCCGCTGGCGGGCCGCTGCCCTGACCGCCACCGAAACCCTCCTGACCAGCGGAAAGCTCACCGACACGGGGCACGGTTTCGTCACCGGCATGGCCGGCGTCCTGCGCCGCTGGCGCGCCGAGCCGGTGGACCCGAGAGCGCTCTCCCGGGCCACCGCCGACGCCGCCGCCCACCGCGAGCGCTGGCTGGACCGCACGACCGGCGGCTGCTGACCGGTCCGGGTGTCCCTTCCGACACTGTCGCGACTCGCCGGGCCCGGTGCGCAACCGCCGGCCTCCGGGCGGCGATACTGCCCGCCATGCTCACCGCCGACGGCCACCTGGTGCACTCCCCGGCGGACCTGGTGGACCTGTTGGAGTGCGGGCACCGCAGCCGGCTGACCCTGGCCGCCGCCGTCGGGCTGCCCGGCGCGCCGCGTCCCGACCCGCAGAAGGACGTGCTCGCAGCCAAGCACGGCATCGCGCACGAACAGGCCGTCCTGGAACGGTTCCGGGCGCGGTACGACGTGGTGGAGATCGCGCAGCCCGCGCCGACCCACGAAGCGCTCACCAAGGCCGCCGAACAGACCCGGCAGGCGCTCCTGGCCGGCACGGAAGTCGTCTACCAGGGTGTCTTCTACGCCGACGGGTTCCACGGCCGCGCCGACTTCCTGGTCCGCACCGACCACGGCTACGAGCCGCACGACGCCAAGCTCGCCCGCCACGCCACCCCGGCCGCCGTGGTCCAGCTGACCGCCTACGCCGACGCCCTCGGCCCGCACGCCGGACCGGAAATGCACCTGCTGCTGGGCGACGACAGCGTCCGCACCTTCCGGGTCGCCGACTTCCGGCCGCTGGTCCGCGACCTGCGCGACCGGCTCCGCACCCAGGACGCCCCGACCCTGCCCGAACGGCTCTGGGACGACGAACGTCCCGCCTGCGCCGGCTGCCGGTTCAGCGGGCACTGCGCGACCGGCCGGGAACGGGACCGCGACCTGTCGCTGGTCGCGGGCATCCGGACCGACCAGCGGCGCAAACTGGTCGCCGCCGGGCTCGGCACGATCGACGCGCTGGCCAACGCGGCCCGCGAGGACCGTCCCCAGACGATGTCCGCCACCACGTTCACCGGCCTGCGCGCG
>CBHFOL010000498.1:0-4580 GCA_965995405.1 uncultured Saccharothrix sp. | reverse complement strand
AGTGTGTGGTCGTGGTGGCACCGGGGCAACGCCTTCTTGACTCGGCTCGGCGAGGCTCCCTACCATCGTTTAGTCACACTAAAAGTTTTGAGGTGTCATGCCAGCAAAACTCACCAGCCGCCAGTTCCGGGAGTGCTTCCCCGTCCTGGCCGACACCGTGCACCTGGCCAGCTGTAGCCAGGGTGCGCTGTCGGGCGAACTGCTGACCGCACTGTCCGAGATGACCTTCACGATGCGCGAGCACGCCGCGCCGTGGGACCTGTGGATGGCCGAGGTCGACCAGGCACGGCGGCAGTTCGCCGCGCTGGTCAACGCCGATCCCGACGAGATCGCGGTGGTCCACTGCGCGTCGGACGGCGCGTACCAGGTGGCGTCCACAAAGGACTGGTCGGCGCGGCCCGGGATCGTGACCACCGACATGGAGTTCCCGTCCGTGGGCCACGTCTGGCTGGCGCAGGCGGCGCGGGGCGCCCGGGTGACGCACGTGCCCGAGCGGGACGCCGCCGTCGACATCGGCGAACTCGTCGCCGCGATCGACGAGCGGACAGGTCTGGTGTCGGTGCCGATGGCGTCCTACCGGAACGGCGCGCGGTTGCCGGTCCGTGCGGCGGTCGACAGGGCGCACGAGGTCGGCGCGCGGGTGTTCGTGGACGCGTACCAGGCCGCCGGGGTGCTCCCGGTGGACGTCCGCGCGCTCGACTGCGACTACCTCGTCTCGGGCGCGCTGAAATACCTGCTGGGGCTGCCCGGCGTCGCGTTCCTCTACGCCAGGGGCGGGCTGGCGGACGACCTGCCGCCGCAGCTCACCGGCTGGTTCGGGCGGGTGGACCCGTTCCGGTTCGACCCGAGGACGGTCGACTACCCGACCGAGGCACGCCGGTTCGAGACCGGCACCCCGGGCATCCCGGCCGTCTACGGTGCCAACGCCGGGATGCGGCTGCTGTCCCGGGTCGACCTGCACGACGTCGAGCGCCACGTCGGAGAGCTGGCGACCCTGGCCACCAACCGGCTGCTCGACGCGGGCGAGCAGGTCTGGGCACCGCGCGACCCGGCGCACCCCGGCCCCCAGGTGGCGCTGGTCGACGGGAACCCGAACGCCCTCGCCGCCCACCTGTCCGCGCGCCGGATCGCCACCGCACCCCGGGGAACGGTGCTGCGACTGGCCTTCCACTACTTCAACGACGAGTCCGATGTGGACGCGGTGTGCTCGGCGATCGCCGACTACCACGCGACGAACCGAGGAGACGCAGGTGCTGCACATCCGTAGGTCCTCCCGAGCGAGCTGGCACGGTCCGGCGTCCACCGGAAGCGGGACGCTCGATCTCGGTCGGCGGGGCGCGTCCCTGCCGTTCAGTCTGCGCAGCCGGGTCGGCGAGGAGCCCGCGACCAACCCCGAGGAGCTGCTCGGCTCCGCGCTGGCCGGGTGCTTCTCCATGTCGCTGGCCAACCTGGCCGAGGAGAACGGCACTCCGGTCGAGTCGATCGACGCGGTCGCCGTCGTCCACCTCGTGCAGACCGCGGAGGGCTTCCGCATTCCCACGGTCGAGCTGTCCTGCGTGGTCCGCGCGCCGGGCGTGGCGGAGGAGAAGGTGCGCGAGATGGCGGAACAGGCCGAACGCACCTGTCCGGTCCGGCTCCTCTACACCGCCGATGTCACGCTGAAGGTCGAGGTCGAATCGTGAGCGAGGTCTTCCACTACAGCGAGGTCGAACCATCCTGTGTGGATGGTGACACGGTCGACGTCCGGGATACCCACCGGGACGACGTGAACGGACTGCGGCAGGCGGTCTACCACGTGCGGGCCGGTCGCTCGAAGCCGCGTTCGCCGGGTGCCGGCCGGCTGGAGACCCTGTTCGTGCTGTCCGGTGACGGACCGCTGCACGTCAACGGGGAAAGCCACGCGCTGCGCGCGGAACTCGCGGTGCTCGTGGTCGGGGAGGACACCTACGAGATCACGACCGACAGCGAGGTCGTGCTGGTGTCCGTTTCGGCGGAACAGCACGCCGACGTGGAGTGCGGCGACTACCGCCCGTGGATCGACCTCGCCGACCAGGTCAAGCAGGACGCGGTGAGCGACCGGGAGTACCAGACCCTGTTCGACCCCGGGACCGGGTGTTCCGGCGTGACCCAGTTCGTCGGGTACATCCCGGTGCTCCGCACCCCCATGCACTTCCACCCGTACAGCGAGATGGTGTTCGTGTTGTCCGGCACCGGCCAGGTCGAGATCGCGGGCTCGACGTCCACGATCGGCGCGGGCTCGTGCTTCTACCTCCCGGCCGGCGTCCACCACCTGGTGGAGAACCTGGGCGGCGAGGGATTCCTCCGGTTGCTCGGGGTGTTCGTGCCCGCGGGCAGCCCGTCGGAGAACATGCCGGCGTGAGGTGTCGCGCGGCGAACGGCCAAGTACCCTCGCGTTCCTCGACGCACTGACCCGGACCGCCGACCGCGGTTCAAGCTCCGTGAGATTGGGAGAGGCTGATGTCGATTCTGTCCGACCTGCTCGGCGCGCTCGGCTCGGGACGGGTCGAGGTCGTCGACCTGACCGCCCCGCTGCACTCGGGCACCCCGCTGCTGCAACTCCCGGAACCGTTCGCGAACACGATCCCGTTCCGGCTGGAGGAGATCAGCCGCTACGACGACCGGGGACCGGGCTGGTACTGGAACGACATCCACACCGGGGAACACACCGGCACCCACTTCGACGCCCCGGTGCACTGGGCGACCGCCCAGGACGGCGAGGACGTGTCCCAGGTCGCACCCGGGAAGCTCGTCGCGCCCGCCGCCGTGCTGGACTTCGCCGGAAATGCCGCGCAGGACCCGGATTTCCTGCTGGAGATCGCGCACGTGAAGCAGTGGCAGGAGGAGCACGGCCCGTTGCCGGCCGGCGGCTGGCTGCTGTACCGGACCGGGTGGGACGCACGGGGCGAGAGCCAGTCGGAGTTCCTCAACGCCGGCCACACGCCCGGCATTTCCGTGGAGTGCGCCCGATGGCTCGCCGAGGAGACCCCGGTCATCGGCGTCGGGGTGGAGACGGTCGGCACGGACGCCGGGGCCGCGCACTCGTTCGAGCCCGCTTTCCCTTGCCACTCCTACCTCCTGGGCGCGGGCAAGTACGGTCTCACGCAGTTGCGCAACCTCGCGGTCCTGCCGCCGACCGGGGCCGTGGTGCTCACCGCGCCGCTGCCGATCGTCGGTGGTTCGGGCAGCCCGACGCGGGTGCTGGCCCTGGTCGAACGATGACGGTCGCGGACGCCGTCGGCCGCGCGCTGGCCGAGCTCGGTGCCGACCACGTGTTCGGCGTGGTCGGCAGCGGGAACTTCCACGTCACCAACGCCCTGGTCGCCGGGGGAGCGCGGTACGTGGCGGCCCGGCACGAAGGCGGTGCGGCCACCATGGCGGACGCCTACGCGCGTACCAGCGGCAGGCTCGGGGTGCTGTCGGTGCACCAGGGTTGCGGGCTGACGAACGCCATGACCGGCATCGCCGAGGCCGCCAAGAGCCGGACTCCCATGGTCGTGCTGGCCGCCGAGGTCACGTCGCCGCGCTCGAACTTCTTCGTCGACCAGACCGCCCTCGCCACGTCCGTCGGTGCCGTCACCGAGCGCGTCACCTCCGCCGCGTCCGCGGTGGACACCGTCGTGCGAGCGGTTCGCCGCGCCACGCACGAACGCCGTACCGTCGTGCTCAACCTGCCGCTCGACCGGCAGGCCGAACCCGCGCCGGGCGGCTCGGTCGAGCCGGTGCCGACGTACCTCCCGCCCGCCCCCGATCCCTCGGCCGTCGATGCGCTCGCGGCGGCCATCGCGAAGGCTCGCCGTCCGGTGTTCGTCGCCGGCCGGGGCGCTCGCCACGCCCGCGCCGAGCTGGAACGCCTCGCCGAGAGGTGCGGCGCGCTGCTGGCGACGTCGGCCGTGGCCAACGGGCTGTTCGCCGGGAACCCGTGGTCCCTGGGCATTTCCGGCGGTTTCGCCAGTCCGCTCGCCGTCGAGCTGATCACCGAAGCGGACCTCGTGGTCGGCTGGGGTTGCGCGCTGAACATGTGGACCATGCGGCACGGCACGCTGATCGGCCCCGCCGCCACCGTCGTGCAGGTCGACCTGGACGCGGACGCCCTGGGCGCGCACCGCCCCGTCGACCTGGGCGTGGCGGGTGACGTCCGGGCCGTCGCGGCTGCCGTGCGGGTCGAACAGTCACCGGGCTACCGCTCGCCCGAACTGGCCGCGCGGATCGCGAGTTCCGGCCGTTGGCGGGACGTTCCGTACCAGGACGAGTCCGAAGTGGACCGGATCGACCCGCGCACGCTGTCCATCGGGCTGGACGACCTGCTGCCGGCCGAACGGGTGATCGGCGTGGACTCGGGCAACTTCATGGGCTACCCGAGCGCGTACCTGTCGGTGCCCGACGAACGCGGGTTCTGCTTCACCCAGGCGTTCCAGTCGATCGGCCTGGGCCTGGCCACCACCATCGGCGCGGCACTGGCCGAACCCGACCGCCTGCCGGTCGCGGCGCTCGGTGACGGCGGCGGCCTGATGGGCATCGCCGAACTGGAGACCGTGGGCCGGCTCGGCCTGCGCAGCCAC
>CBHFOL010000497.1:0-4626 GCA_965995405.1 uncultured Saccharothrix sp. | reverse complement strand
GGAGTCCACCAAGAGCGTCTCGGACATCTACGCGCCGCTCGCGGGCGAGGTGGTCGCCCGCAACGACTCGCTCGACCAGCAGCCCGACCTCGTCAACACCGACCCGTACGGCGAGGGCTGGATGGTGGAGCTGCGGCTGGAGGACCCGACCGCGGTCGACGACCTGCTCGATGCCGCCGCGTACCAGGAGCTGGCGGCACAGGAGTGACGTCGATCTTCCGTCGGATCTTCGGTCGG
This sequence comes from uncultured Saccharothrix sp., assembly GCA_965995405.1. Classification (GTDB taxonomy): domain Bacteria; phylum Actinomycetota; class Actinomycetes; order Mycobacteriales; family Pseudonocardiaceae; genus Actinosynnema. The sequence continues at coordinate 4,389 of CBHFOL010000497.1, read as the reverse complement.
TGGGGGAGCCGCTCCTCGGACCGGGGCTCGGGCACGATAGGTTCTAGCGGTCTCGACGGTTCCAGCAGCAGGAGGAGAGCTCAGGTGAGCACGAACGACGGGCCAGGCGTTCCGCCCGAGCAGTCCCCGGAGCGGACCTCCGTTTTCCGGGCCGACTTCCTCGCAGAGGTAGAGGGTGCCGAGGCACCCGCCCAGGAGCCGGCCGTCGCCGGCGTCGACGCACTGCCGGCCGGGTCCGCCCTGCTCGTGGTCAAGCGCGGTCCCAACGCGGGGTCGCGGTTCCTGTTGGACCGGGACACCACCAGCGCGGGTCGGCACCCCGACAGCGACATCTTCCTCGACGACGTGACGGTGTCCCGCCGGCACGCCGAGTTCCGCCGTGAGGGCGGCGAGTTCGTGGTGATCGACGTGGGCAGCCTCAACGGCACCTACGTCAACCGCGAGCCGGTCGACCAGGCGGTGCTCGCCAACGGCGACGAGGTGCAGATCGGCAAGTTCCGCCTCGTGTTCCTGACCGGTCCGGGCGCCGGGGGTCAGGGGGCGCAGTGACGGCGGCCGGGCGGCCACAGCGCGGGGGGTTGAGCATCGGCGCGGTGCTCGCGCAGCTGCGATCGGAATTCCCCGACGTGACGATCTCCAAGATCCGATTCCTGGAGTCGGAGGGCTTGGTCCGCCCGGCACGCACCGCTTCGGGGTATCGCCAGTTCACCACGGCCGATGTCGAGCGGCTGCGGTACGTGCTGGCGGCCCAACGGGACCGCTACCTGCCGTTGAAGGTCATCAAGGAGCACCTGGACGCGGTGGACGGTGGTGCTGTGGCACCACCTCGGGTGTTGCGGGCCGTCGACAGCGTGCCGGCTCCCGAGCAGTTCGGCGGTGGTCCGACGCACCGGACGACCAGGGAGGACCTGCTGGCCAGGTCCGGACTGGATGCCGCGGTGCTGGCCGAACTGGAGCAGCACGGCCTGATCCGGCCGGGTGTGGCCGGTTTCTACGACCAGGACGCGGTGCAGATCGCCACCACCGTCCGGGCGATGACCGATCACGGCCTCCAAGCCCGGCACCTGCGCTCGTTCCGCGCGGCGGCCGACCGGGAAGTGGCATTGGTGGAGCAGGTCGTCGCACCCCTGTATCGGCAGCGCGACCCGCGTGCGCGGGCACGGGCCGACGAAGTCGTCCGCGAATTGGCGGCGCTTTCCGTAACGCTGCACACACTCCTGGTGAAGGCGGGCCTGCGGGACGTCGCAGGTGGCCGCGTTTCGCCGAGGTGAAACACGTGTCCGCATCGTGATCCGGGAAACCGGGCGGTTGCGCACGAGGCCCGCTTGGCGGGTAGCGTCGAAGGAGTACGTGGGGGATCCTCGTTCGTAGCGGGGACGCCAGAATTTCAGCGCGCTGAGGGAGGCGATACCCGATGAGCGAGATGCGTGTCGTCGGCGTGCGGGTGGAGCTGCCCGCCAACCAGCCGATCCTGCTGCTGCGCGAAACCGAAGGAGAGCGGTACCTGCCGATCTGGATCGGATCGGTCGAGGCCACCGCCATCGCCCTGGAACAACAGGGCGTCCGGCCCGCCCGTCCGCTGACCCACGACCTGCTCAAGGACGTCATCGGGGCGCTGGGGCGGCAGCTCGAACAGGTCCGGATCACCGACCTCCAGGAAGGCACCTACTTCGCCGAGCTGGTGTTCGACGGCGACGTGCGGGTGTCCGCCCGGCCCAGCGACTCGGTCGCGCTGGCGCTGCGCATCGGCGTGCCGATCCACGCCGAGGAGTCGGTGCTGGCCGAAGCCGGCCTGATCATCCCGGACGAGCAGGAGGACGAGGTCGAGAAGTTCCGCGAGTTCCTCGACTCGGTCTCGCCGGAGGACTTTCGCGGAGCCGATACCTGAGACGCACTGCCGGACGTCGCCCGGCGCGGTGTCGGGCGCATTGGTGATGAGGTGTAGCTCGGCCGGGTGGACCCGGTCGGGCGGTTCGCGGCCCGGGGCGCCTGCTCCGGGCCGTTTCGCGTTCCCGGGCCTCGGGTGCCGGAGTCGTCGCTTTCGGGCCTCCGTGTGCCCAGGCTCGTATGTCCGGGCCTTCGTGGGAAACGGGGAGCCACGAGGGACCGTGGTCCAGCCGCGAGTTGGAGCGGCCCCTCGTGGTGTGTGCGGTGCGTTGTGGATCTGCCCCGCGTGCCACCCCCCGGTGTCACACCTATGGGTTACACAACGTCAGCGGTGCTCGGCTAAACGATCACTAAACGTCACCCGAATGGCTTACGACGGGCGACTCTCTCAACCTTGAGTTGAGGTTGAGGTGCGACACGCTCAGCGCGTCGCGTTGACCTGCCCCCTAGGCGGTCTTACCGTCGGACTCAGGTGAATTGCCACGGTGTGATTCGGCACCGAGGCGGCTTCACGTTGGTCGCCGGCTGTCGTGGCCGGACCGAGGGGAGGCAGGCGTGGTCGAGGAAGCGCCCATCCGGGCCGGCACCGGCGAACAGGGTGAGCTGTTCCCGGATTCCTCGCTGCCGGACGAACTCGTCGGCTACCGGGGCCCTGCCGCGTGCCAGATCGCGGGTATCACCTACCGCCAGCTCGACTACTGGGCCCGCACCGGACTGGTCAACCCGACCATAAGGAGTGCTCACGGGTCCGGCAGCCAGCGGCTGTACTCGTTCAAGGACATCCTGGTGCTGAAGGTGGTCAAACGGCTGCTGGACACCGGGGTCTCGTTGCAGAACATCCGGGTAGCGGTCGACCACCTCCGCCGGCGCGGGGTGCAGGACCTGGCCCGGATCACGCTGTTCAGCGACGGGACGACGGTCTACGAGTGCACCTCGCCGGAGGAGGTCGTCGACCTGCTGCAAGGCGGCCAGGGGGTGTTCGGGATCGCGGTCAGCGGCGCGATGCGGGAGATCAGCGGCACGATCCACGAGTTCCCCGCCGAGCGGGCGGACGGACTGGTGATCGACGAGGCCCCGAACGACGAGCTCTCGAAGCGTCGCCGGACCCGCGCCACCGGCTGAGTCCGTCGGCGGTCGGCCCGGTCGCAGTGTGGAATACCGGCGGCCGGGTGGTGGTGTGCGCGGTGGCCTGAGATCCGCGTCGCCTCCATGACGGGGATGTGTCCTGGTCCGGGTATCATTCGCGGGTAGTCGCTTTATCCCGTGCGGGAGAGTCCGAGCACGTCTCGGCGCCGAAGGAGCAAATCCTCCCCGGAACCTCTCAGGCGCAAGGACCGCGCGGGTGAGACGCCTCTGGAAAGCGGGTCGGGCAACCGGCCCCGCCGACGGTGCAAGCCCGGTCCCGGCCGGGTGAAGCTCTCAGGCGCCCGGTCCGGGCGGAGACAGAGGGGGAGGGCAACGGCAGAAGTGTGTCCGTAGCCCCGGAGGCGTATCTATGACGCAGGACCGCATCCCCCTCGCCGCTCTTGAGCACGGCACCCCGTTCGCCGACCGGCACGTCGGCCCGCGGCCCGCCGAGCTGGCCCGCATCCTCGACGTGATCGGCGTCGGCTCCCTCGAAGAGCTGGCGCAGCGCGCGGTGCCGGCGTCGATCCGGGAGCGCGAGCTGGTGCTGGACCTGCCCGCGCCCGCCACCGAGACCGAGGCGCTGGCCGAGCTGCGCGCCCTGGCCGCCCGCAACAAGCCGCTCAAGCAGATGATCGGCCTGGGCTACTACGGCACCATCACGCCGCCGGTGATCCGCCGCAACGTGCTGGAGAGCCCCGCCTGGTACACCGCCTACACGCCGTACCAGCCGGAGATCTCGCAGGGCCGGCTGGAGGCGCTGCTGAACTTCCAGACCGTGATCGCCGACCTGACCGGGCTCGCCCTGGCCAACGCGTCGATGCTGGACGAGTCCACCGCCGCCGCCGAGGCGATGACGCTGGTCCGCCGCGCCGGCAAGAGCAGGTCCAACCGGTTCGTGGTGGACGTGGACACGCTGCCGCAGACGCTGGCCGTGATCGAGACCCGCGCCGAGCCGCTGGGCATCGAGGTGGTCACCGCCGACCTGTCGCAGGGCCTGGAGGGCCTCGGGCTGGGCGGCGACTTCTTCGGCGTGCTGCTGTCCTACCCGGGCGCGTCCGGCGTGGTCCGCGACCAGGAGTCGCTGATCGCGGAGATCCACGCGGCGGGCGGGCAGGCCGTCGTGGTGGCGGACCTGCTGGCGTTGACGGTGCTGCGCCCGCCGGGTGAGATCGGCGCGGACGTGGTCGTGGGCACCACCCAGCGGTTCGGGGTGCCGATCGGGTTCGGCGGTCCGCACGCCGGCTACATGGCGGTCCGGGACGGGCTGGAGCGGCAGCTGCCGGGGCGGCTGGTCGGGGTGTCGGTCGACGCGGACGGCAACCGGGCCTACCGGCTGGCGTTGCAGACCCGGGAACAGCACATCCGCCGGGAGAA
>CBHFOL010000496.1:0-4640 GCA_965995405.1 uncultured Saccharothrix sp. | reverse complement strand
TGGCCCGGGGCGGTGATCCGCACCTTGCGCGCGCCACGCGCCAGGTGCGGCGCAGGTGCCGAACCGGCCGGTCGGCTCGATGACCAGGTCGACGTCCCGGTCGAGGTCGGCCGGATCGCCGCGTCCGCCTCCTCGTCAGTCGCTCAGGGTCAGCAGCCGGTGCTTCAACCGGTCGTGCAACAGGTCCACCGCCTCGGTGTAGGTCTCCCCGGCCGCTCTCGCGTTGACCGGCACCCCGTCCACGTCCAGCCGGCCGTGCGCCACGATCAGCCGAGGCCCGTCGAAGTCCAGCCGCGCCGTGGCGACCGGCACGTCCGCCGGGGCGTAGCGGGCCAGCGCGCCGACCTTCTCCCGGGCGTAGTCCGCGGCCTCGGCGGGGACACCGTCGGCCAGCTCGGTGTGGATGTTCACGATCTCGTGCATTCGGTCCATGGCCCGATGCTCTGCCACGCGCCGACGCGGTCGGCAGTGGCCAAAGTCCCGGCACAACAGGGACTCCCCGGCAGACCAACGACTCTGTGCCCCCGCGCCGGAAGCGACGAACGTGGGAGCCGACACCGAAGGAGGTCCGCGGTGGACACCAGGCGACTGACGCGTCACGTGCTCTCCTGGCACAACCCGCTCGCCCGACCCGGCGACCGCTGGGAAGCCGCGGTGCTGGTCGTCGCGATCGTGACGACGCTGCTGGGCCTGCCGGTCGCCGCCGCCCTCGGGTCCGAGACGTACGCGACGCAGACCCTTGTCTCACAACAGCAGACCGCGTCCCGTCGGGCCGTGACCGCCGTGCTCACGGCCGACGCGCCCGGCGGCGAGGTCTACCGGTCCGAGGTCACCGCCCGCTGGACGGCCGACGGTCAGACCCGCGAAGGCTCGGTGAGCGCGCCGAACGGTACCGCCGCCGGTTCGACCGTGCGGATCTGGCTGGACGACCGCGGCGATCCCGTGCCACCGCCGCTGACCCATGCGGGTGCCGTGGTGAGCGCGGTGGCCGTGGCCGCCGGGTCGTGGGCGGCGCTGGGCATCGCGATGGGGTTGCTGTGCGTCCTTTTCCGGTTGCTGCACAACAGGATCAGTGCCCGCCGCTGGGAGGCGGAGTGGGCCGCGACCGAACCCGTGTGGAGGAGATCGGTATGACGACGACGTACCCGGTGCGGGTGGACGCCCGCCTGGACCCCGGGCTGACCCGCTGGCTGTGGCTGGTGAAGTGGTTCCTGGCGATACCGCACTACCTCGTGCTGTCCCTGCTGTGGTCGGCTTTCGGGCTGCTGAGCGTGGCCGCGTTCCTGGCGATCCTGGTCACCGGCCGCTACCCGCGGGCCCTGTTCGACTTCAACCTCGGCGTGCTGCGCTGGACGTGGCGGGTGGCGTACTACACGTTCGGCGCGCTGGCGACCGACCGCTACCCGCCGTTCAGCCTCGGCGAGCAGCCGGACTACCCGGCCACGCTGCACATCGCCTACCCCGAACGGCTCTCCCGCGGCCTGGCCCTGGTGAAGTGGCTGCTCGCCGTGCCGCACCTGGTGATCGTCGGGGTGTTCCTCGGCGGTGGCGGCTACCTGGCATCGCGGGCGGGGGAGTGGGCGGTCACCCCGGCGGGCGGCCTGGTGGGCGTCTTCGTGTTGATCGCGGGCGTGGTGCTGCTGTTCACCGGGCGCTATCCGCGCGGCGTGTTCGACTTCGTGCTGGGCCTGGACCGCTGGGCGTTGCGGGTCGCGGCGTACGTGGGCCTGATGACCGACGCCTACCCGCCGTTCCGGCTCGACACCGGCGGCGAGGAACCCGGCACCACCACCCTCGACACGCCGCCCGACCGCCCGGCTCCTGTCCACCGGACTCCCCCGCGCGGGTCGACCGGGCGGGTCGTCGCCGCGGTGCTCGGCGTGCTGCTGTTGGTGGCAGGCGCGGGTTTCTCGGGTGCCGGGACCATCGCGCTGTGGGCGGACCAGACGCAGCGCGACCCGCTCGGTGGGCTCGGCCCGCCCGCCCGGTCCCTGCACACCGACGCGTACGCGCTGGAATCCGGCGTGTTCGAGTTGCACCACCAGGTCGGCGGAATGCTCGGCGGTGGCTGGATGGGCGAGGTCCGGCTGAGCGCGGATTCCCCGGTGTTCCTCGGCATCGGTCCGGCCGGCGAGGTCGACCGCTACCTGTCCGCCGTGGAGCGTGACCGGGTGGTCGGCGTCGGTGCCGAGCCGGCGTACCGGCACCTCGCCGGCGAAGCGCCGCGCACGCCGCCAGGGTTGCAGCGGTTCTGGGTGGCCTCCGGCACCGGCTCGTTGACCTGGCAGGCGGAACCCGGCCGGTGGACCGCCGTCGTCATGAACGCCGACGGCACGCGGGTCGTGGACACCTCCGTGACCGCGTCCGTCACCGTGCCCGAACTCGGCGTCGTGGCCTGGCTGCTGATCGGGTCCGGCGTGCTCCTGTTGCTGCTCGGCGGCGTGCTGCTGTTCGTCGCCGTGATCCGTCCCGACCAGATCAGAGGAGAAACCCATGCGTGAACCGGAGATCGGCACGGTCATGACCCGCGAGGTGGTCGCGGTCCGCGCCGACACCCCGTTCAAGGAGATCGTGCGACTGCTCGCCGACGGCGGGTTCAGCGCGGTGCCGGTCGTGGACGACGACGGCCGGCCGGTGGGCGTGGTGTCCGAGGCGGACCTGCTGCCCAAGGAGGAGTTCAGGGGCGGCACCGTCGACCGCCCCGGCGTGTTCTCGCCGCGCGACGCCAAACACCGTTGGCGGCAGGCGCACGGCGTGACGGCGGCCGACCTGATGACCTCGCCGGTGGTGACGGCGGGGTCCGGCGAGCGGATCAGCGACGCGGCGCGCAAGCTGACCGAATCGGGGGTGCGCAGGCTGTTCGTCGTCGACCGGGACGGGAAGCTGCTGGGGGTGGTGTCGCGGCGCGACCTGCTCAGCCAGTACCTGCGCACGGACGGCGAAGTGCGGGCCGACATCGTGCGCGACATCCTCGGCCGCGCGCTGTGGCTGGACCCGGGTGCGGTCACGGTCGAGGTGGCCGAAGGCGTGGTCACGCTGCGGGGCCAGACCGAGCGGCGCAGCGAAGCCGACCTGGCGGTCCGGCTGACCCGGGCGCTGCCGGACGTGGTCGACGTCGAGAGCCACCTGTCCTTCGGCTGGGACGACACCCGGTCGACCCAGTACAGCGTCGGACCGTGATGCTCCCGGCACGGGTGACCGCGGGCGTGGACGGTTCGCCGTCCGCGCTCGACGCCGTGCGGTGGGCGGCCGAGGAAGCGCGTACCAGGGGTGCCGCGCTGCGACTCGTCCACGCCGAGCTGCCCCTGTGTTCCGACGCGCCCGACGTCGACGGCCGGGTGCGCCACGAACTGCACCAGGCGGCGTGGCGGTTCCTGCACGAGGCCGCCGACGCGGCCCGCGACACCGCTCCCGGGGTCCGGCTGGACGTCCACGTGGAAGTCGCCGACCCCGCACCGCTGCTGGTGGCGGAGTCTGCGAAGGCCTGCCTCGTGGTGCTCGGGTCGCGCGGCCTGGGCGGGTTCGGCGCACTCCTGCTGGGTTCGACGGCGATCGCGGTGACGGCGCACGCGGCGTGCCCGGTGGTGGTCGTGCGAGGTGCGAAGCCGACCCGGCCCGGTCCGGTGGTGTGCGGCGTGTCCGGCTCGCCGCACAGCATCCCCGTGCTGGCACGCGCCTACGAGCACGCCGCCGCGCACGGGCTCGGCTTGGTGGTCGTGAACGCGTGGCACCTGCCGTTCGGCACCACCGCCTTGGCCGAGGCGATGGGCATCGACCTGGCGGCGCAGGACGCCCTGCACGGCGGCAGGCTCGCCGAACTCGTCGCGCCGTGGCGCACCCGTTACCGGGACGTGCCGGTCGAGCCGGTGATCGTGCGGGGCACCGCCGCGGCGGCCCTGCTCGAACGGGCCCGTGACGCGGCACTGGTCGTGGTCGGGAGCCGGGGCCGCAGCACCGCGACCGGACTCCTGCTGTCGTCCACCAGCCACGTCCTGCTCCACCACGCGCCCTGCCCGGTCTTGGTCGTGCACCCCCGTCCTCAGGACACGTGAGCGAAGAAGACGATGCCCGGTGGGCGTCGGCACCCCGTGTCGATCACGCCGACCCGGTCGCACAGGCGTCCCGCTTCTTCCATGTGGTGCGTGGTGTAGAGGATCGCCATGCCGGCCGCCGCGAGTTCGTGGACGTTGTCCACGAGGGTCTGTCTGCAAGCGCGCGGCGAGGATTGCTCTGAGCGGTCCTGTGACCTGTGCGCTCACCACGGCCGAGCCCGGTTTGCGGGTCGGCGGACCACCGCTGCGGTCCCGCCGGCGACGGGGTGCTCGTACCGCGTGCCGGGTTGCGCCAGTCGACTCCGATGGTCCGGCCGAGTCGTCATCGTCGGATAGTCCCAGGCATGGTCGTCGTGGTCGGTGGTCTCGCGCGACTGCGCGAGCGGACCTTTGTGAGGCATTGGATTCGACCGAAGGAGCCCGTTGCCTGGCAGGGGTTCGGCACGGAGGTGGACGATGGCGTCGTGGAGTTCGGAGTGCTGGGTGAGGTCGAGGCCCGGGTTCGAGGGGAGTCACTGAAGCTGGGGCACGCTCGGCAGAGGTGTGTGCTGGCGGCGTTGTTGCTCGGTGCCAACAACGTTGTCACGA
>CBHFOL010000495.1:0-4647 GCA_965995405.1 uncultured Saccharothrix sp. | reverse complement strand
TGCGGAGCTCCTCCTCGCGCTGGATGACGTCCGGGGCCACGTCGCCGAAGTCCTCGGGGGAGAACACCTGGCGGATCTCGATCTGCGACTCCTCGCCGGTCGGGTTCGGCACCCGCTTGACCCACTCGATCGCCTCCTCCAGCGACTTCACCTCCAGCAGCCAGAAGCCCGCGATCAGCTCCTTGGTCTCGGCGAACGGCCCGTCCACGACGGTCCGCCGGTCGCCGGCGAAGTACACCCGGGCGCCCCTCGAACTCGGGTGCAGTCCCTCGCCGGCGAGCAGCACGCCCGCGTTCACCAGCTCCTCGTTGAACTCGCCCATCGCGCGGAGCACCTCTTCGCTCGGCATCGTGCCCGCTTCGCTGTCCTGGTTGGCCTTGACGATCACCATGAAACGCATTGTCTTGTCCCTTTCGGAGTGTGGTTCGAGCCTATTTTGGCGGGTTGACGGGAGATCGGCGGGCCGGTCGAGCCGGTCAGCGGCGCAGTGCGCGGGTCAGCGTGTAGGAGCCGGGCCCGACGACGGCGATCAGCAGGAAGATCCAGCTGTAGAGGGCGGCCGGTTCGCCCATGTTGTTCAGCGGCAGCAGCGCGGTCGGCTGGTGCACCACGAAGTAGGCGTAGGCCATCGCGCCGGAGCAGAGGACGGCGGCCGGGCGGGCCGCGACACCCAGGCCCACGAGTAACGCGCCGACCAGCTCGATCACGCTGCCCCACCAGCCCGGGAACGAGCCGAACGGCACCGCCGTGCCCTGGGTGTCGATGCCGCCGAACATGCCGAAGCCCTGGAGGCCGTGGCAGGCGAACATGAACGACACCACGATCCGGAAGGCGGCGAGCGTCAGGTCGGTGCGCTTGGTGGTGGTCGGCTGCGGGGTGGTGGTGGTCATGTCCGCGGTCCCTTCTCGGTGGTCTTGCCTACGCGACGATCGGGGACCGGGCCGGATCGACACGTGGCCCAAAGTTTTTTCGAGATTTCTGTTTCCGCAGGTCAGAGCGCTGTCCTGGGTGGTCGACCGGTCGCCGGCGGATATTCCCGGCACGGCGGGGGAGCCCGGTTCTTCCCACAGGATGGTCGCCCCGCCGGCCCGGCCGGTCGCTGTCGCAGACTACGAAGGAGGTCGAAGGGAGCTGGGGACATGGGAGCTGGTCTGCACCTGGCCGTGGCGCTGGAATCCACCGGCTGGCACCCCGCCGCGCCGCCGGGTGCCGCGCGGTTCACGCCGGGCCACTGGGTGGACCTGGTGCGGGAGGCGGAACGCGGCCTGCTGGACTTCGTCACGTTCGAGGACGAGCTCGGCCGGACCGGCCGGCTGGACTCGGTGCTGGTCGCGTCCCGGGTCGCGCCGCTGACCTCGCACATCGGGCTGGTGCCCAGCGTGGTCGCGACGTTCACCGAGCCGTTCCACCTGTCCAAGGCCGTCGCCACGCTGGACTACGTGAGCGGCGGGCGGGCCGGTGTGCGGGTGCGGGGCAGCGTGTCGAACGAGCACGCGCGGCACTTCGGGCGGCGGACGTTCCCGGAGCCGGCGGACGACGCCGTGTTCGCCGACCTGCTGGACGAGACCGCCGACTACATCGAGGTGCTGCGCCGGCTGTGGGACAGCTGGGAGGACGACGCGGAGATCCGCGACGCGGCCACCGGGCGGTTCATCGACCGGGACAAGCTGCACTACATCGATTTCGTCGGCAACTGGTTCAGCGTCAAGGGTCCCTCGATCACGCCGCGCCCGCCACAGGGTCAGCCGCCGGTCGCCGTGCTGTCGCACGTGTCCCGTACGCACGAGTTGGCCCGGCGGTCGTCGGACCTGGTGTTCACCACGCCGCATAGCGTCGACGACGTGCGGGCGATCGGCGCGGAAGTGGTTGGAGTGCAACACTTCGCGGATATCGTGGTGTTCCTGGACGACGACGGGAAAGCGCGCGCGGAAGAGCCGGAATCCGACGCGTTCGTGTTCGGCGGCACGGCCGTCGAGCTGGCGGACCTGTTGGCGCAGTGGCATTCGGCCGGTGTCTTCGGGTTCCGGCTGCGGCCGGCGCGGCTGCCGGACGACCTGGTGGCGATCACGTCCGAGCTGGTGCCGGAACTCCAGCGGCGCGGGCTGTTCCGCACCGAGTACCGGGCCACGACGCTGCGCGGGCACCTCGGCCTGTCCCGTCCCGCCAACCGCTACGCCGCCTGAGAGGACGCGAGATGAAGCAGATCCACCTGGCCGCGCACTTCCCCGGCGTGAACAACACCACGGTGTGGAGCGATCCCCAGGCGGGGAGCCACATCGAGTTCTCCTCGTTCGTCCACTTCGCACAGACGGCGGAACGGGCCAAGTTCGACTTCTTCTTCCTGGCCGAGGGATTGCGGCTGCGCGAGCAGAACGGGCTGATCTACGACCTGGACGTGGTCGGCCGGCCGGACACGTTCACCGTGCTCGCCGGGCTGGCGGCGGTGACCACGCGGCTGGGCCTGGCCGGGACCATCAACTCCACGTTCAACGAGCCGTTCGAGGTGGCCCGCCAGTTCACGTCGCTGGACCACCTGTCCGACGGGCGGGCCGCGTGGAACGTCGTCACGTCGTGGGACGCGTTCACCGGCGAGAACTTCCGGCGCGGCGGCTTCCTGCCGGAGGACCAGCGGTACGACCGGGCGAAGCGGTTCCTGGACGCGGCGACGACGCTGTTCGACTCGTGGCGGCAGGACGGCGAGTTCGCCTACCGGGACGAGTTCTTCGACATCTCCGGGCGGTTCGACCTGCCCCGGTCGCCGCAGGGCCGGCCGGTGATCCTCCAGGCGGGCGACTCCGACGGCGGCCGGGAGTTCGCGGCGGCCAAGGCGGACGCGATCTTCAGCCGGCACGCCACGCTCACCGAAGGGCAGGCGTTCTACCGGGACGTGAAGGGGCGGCTGGCGAAGTACGGCCGCACCCCGGACCAGCTGAAGGTGCTGCCGGCGGCGACGTTCGTGTTGGGCGACAACGATTCCGAGGCGCAGGAGCTGGCGCACGAGGTGCGCCGGCAGCAGGTGAGCGGGCAGACCGCGATCAAATCCCTGGAACAGGTGTGGAACCGGGACCTGTCGGAGTACGACCCGGACGGGCCGCTGCCGGAGATCGACCCGTTGGTGGGTGAGCACACCATCGCCAAGGGGCGGGCCAGCGTGCGGAGCCACCGGGACCCGTTGGCGACCGCGCGGGAGTGGCGGGAGCTGGCGGCGGCGAAGAACCTGTCGATCCGGGACCTGGTGATCGAGAAGACGGCGCGGCAGACGTTCATCGGGTCGGCTTCGTCGGTGGCGACCCAGATCGACGACCTGGTGCAGGCCGACGCGAGTGACGGGTTCATCCTGGTGCCGCACGTGACTCCGGGCGGATTCGACGTGTTCGCCGACACGGTGGTGCCGCTGTTGCAGGAACGCGGGGTGTTCCGCGCCGACTACACCGGCCCGACGTTGCGGGACCACCTGGGCCTGTAGTCCCTGGTGGGTCAGGGATAGTAGCCCGCGACGGGCACCTGGGCCTCGTCGTACAGGTTCGGGCCTGAAGTCGGCACGGGTGGGAAGCCGCCGGTCGACTTCAGGCCGTTCAACTGGTCGCCGGAGAGCGCGAACACCACCTGTCCGATGCCGGAGCGCGCCAACGCTCCCGCGCACATCCCGCACGGTTCGCAACTGGTGTACATGGTGGTGCCGGCGGCGGTTTCCGGGTCGAGTTCGCGGGCCGCCCACCGGGCCAGCTTCAGCTCCGGGTGCGCGGTGATGTCGTGGTCGGTGAGGCTGGAGTTGCGTTCCTCGGCGAGGACGGTGCCGTCCGGGCCGACCAGGAGCGACCCGAACGGCGGGTTGCCGCCCGCGCGGGCTTCGGCGGCGAGTGCGATGGCGCGGCGGAGGTGCTGCTCGTTCAACGGAATTCCTTTCGCACGGTGGCGAGGGCGTGCCACGCCACCTCCGGGTGCAGCGTTTCGGTCGGGTCGCCCGCGAACGGGTCCAGCACCACGGCGTGTACCCCTTGGTGCCGCAGCTGGTCGAGGTCGGCGACCACCTGTTCGACGGTGCCCTCGCCCATCCGGCGGTCGGTGAGCGGCTCGTCGGTGAGTCGCAGCAGGATGCGTGGAGTCAAGGCGGGCAACGGTTTCCGCTCTTCGGCCGCGATGACCTTCAAGCGGGACAACGCCTCCTGCCACGCGGTGTGCGTCAACCGCAGACCGTGCCAGGCATCGCCGTGCCGGACGGCCCGGCGCAGCGCGGCGTCGCTGTGCCCGCCCACCCAGACCGGGATCGACGCGGTGCCGTAGTCGGCTTCGTCCGCCCAGGCTCGGCGCACCGCCACGATCAGGTCGTCGGTGAGCCTGCCGCGTCGGTGGTAGTCGACGCCGAGCGCCGCGAACTCCTGCCTGGCCCACCCGACGCCGACGCCGAGCACGAACCGTCCGCCGCTGAGCTGGGCGAGGTTGGCCGCCATCCGGGCGACCAGCAACGGGTGCCGGTACGGCGCGATCAGCACGGTGGTGCCGAGCGTGATCCGTTCGGTCACCCCGGCGAGCCAGGACAGCGTGGTGAACGGCTCGTAGAACGGGGCGGGGTACTGGGTGGCCACGTCGGGCGTCACGGCCACGTGGTCGGACACCATCAGCAGGTCGAACCCCAGCCCCTCCACC
>CBHFOL010000494.1:0-4782 GCA_965995405.1 uncultured Saccharothrix sp. | reverse complement strand
CGCACGTCGGGCTGTTGCGGCAGGTGGGGACAACCGGGTCAGATCCGTTGGTGCACCGGCAGGACGAACCGCCGGAACAGCAGGTCCCGCAGGACGTCGTCACCGCCTTCGACCAGGGCCACGTATCGCATGTCGCAGAGGAGTTGTCCGATCGGTGTCTCGTCGGTGTAGCCGAGGCCGCCGAACATCTCCGACGCGGTGCCGGCGATCTGCCACCCGGCTTGACCGCAGAACATCTTGGCGGTGAGCGACGAGCGGAGGGTGCCCCGCCGCATGAGTTCGTCCGCACCGTCGGCCGGCGCGGCGAGTGCGTCGAACTCGGTCGCGGCGGCGAGACACTGGTTGCGCATCACGTCGATGAGCATTTCGATCTGGCCGAGCTTCGCCGCGTACACCGGGTTGGTCAGCAGGGGTTCGTCCCGGACTGTTCTGGTCCGGGCGTAGTCGATGCCGAGGTCGCGGAGGCGTCGGGCGATGCCGATGGCCGTGGCGGCGATGAGTGTGCGGCTGGTGTTGAGCCCGACCTCCAGGAGTTGCAGGCCGTGCCCGCGCAGGGCGTTGGCCTTGGGCACCGGGCAGTTGTCGAACGACACCTGGTAGGTGCCGGCGGATTTCAGGCCGAGGGTGCGCCAGCGCTTGACGACCCGTACCCCGGGGGTGGCTCGGGGGACGACGATCGCGCGGACTTCGAGCGGGCTCGCCTCGGTCCTGGCGATGACGACGAGGAAGTCGGCGAAGTCGGCGTTGGTCGCGAAGAGCTTGTCCCCGTTGACGATGAGCGTTCCGTCCTTTTCGGACACCGTGGTGGCCGTGGCGGCGAGGTCGCTGCCGGCGTTCCGCTCGCTGCCGAGCGTGCAGGAGAATCCCCCCGACGTACCCATCGGTCCGAGGGTCCGGTCGCGGAGTTCCGGTTCGCCGTAGAGGGAGACCATGGTGGTGGCGAGGATCGAGATGAAGAGCGTGAACGCCGTGCCCGGGTCGCCGTAGGCTAGTTCGGACACGACGTCGACGCTTTCGGCCAGGCTCAGGCCCGATCCGCCGTACGCCTCGGGCAGCCACCAGTTGGCCAGTCCGTGTTCGTGGAAGCGGCGGTGCAGCGCCGACGGGATCGGGTCGACCCCGTTGTGCGGCTCGGGTGCGAGTTCCCGGCGGACGAACCGGCGCACCTGCTGGGCCAGGGTCTGTGGTGCCAGGGGGTCGGCCGGGATGTCGCTCATGTCATTCCCACGACACGCCGAGGGCTTCGGCCGCACGCACGCCCGAGGCGCAGCCGTCCTCGTGGAATCCGCTGCCGAAGTAGGCCCCGGCGAACGCCACCCTGTCGCCGGACAACTCGGGCAGGTGGCGCTGGGCGGCGAAGACCTGCTTGTTGAACACCGGGTGCTCGTAGGAGGACTGCGAGAGGAAGGTGTCCGGACGGACCTGGTCCGCGCCGTTGTAGCTGGCGATCAGTGGTTGCGAGGTGTCCAGGCGCTGGATGATGGCCGCGTCGATGTCGAAGCCGCGGAAGGTGATGTCCTTCCTCCGGCACGAGACCCGCATGCTGAACCCGCTGTGGTCGGCCTGGGGGAACACGGAGGCGTCGGTGTGCAGGGTGACATCCAGCGGCATGTACCGGAACACGCCGAGAAGTTCCCGTTCGCGCGGTGTCGCGTCCTTCAGGAGTTCGAGGGCGGTGGGTGGGTGTACCGCGATCACCGCCTTGTCGAACGTGTGGGTGCCATCGGCACGCACCTGGACGCCGTCCGCGGTGCGGTGGATTTCCCGGACCCGGTCGCCGATGTGGACCGCGGTCAGCTGTTCCGCGATCCGGCCCAGGTACTCGCGGGTGCCGCCGACGACCACCCGCCACGAGGCGAAGGCGTCCGCGCCGAGCAGGTCGTACTTGCGCATGGTGCTCAGCAGGAATTCCAGGGACATGGCGTGCACGCTGCCCGGCCCGTTCAGCCACCACGGGCCGACGCGCGGGTACACGAAATGCTGGAAGAAGTAGTCGGAGTAGTCGCGGTCGGCGAGGAACTCCCCGACGCTGAGGGTGGTGTCCCGGTCGGAGCCCAGGATTTCCAGCAGGTCGGCGGGGAAACGGCGCAGTTCGGCGACGAACCGTTCCCAGTCGGTGTGGTCGACACCGTCCGGCCGGTCGGGGATGACGTTGTCCCCGAACGGGCTTCCGCCCATGTGGGCGAACCCGCAGCCGGTGCACACGACGTCGATCGCGATGTTCGCCGGGCGGTTGTCGACCTTGAGTTCGGTCATGAGCCGCTTGAAGTTCGGGTACGACTCGTCGTAGGCCATGAAGGCCACGTCCACGGGGACCGTCGTGCCGTCGGGGAGCGTCGCATCCTCGGTGTGCGCGTTGCCACCCAAGTAGGAGCGGGCCTCGAAGACGGTGACGTCGTAGCGCCGTTGCAACAGGTACGCGGCCGTCATGCCCGACACCCCTGCGCCGATGACCGCGACTGTCTGCCTGTTCATGGAAGTCCGCCAATCGTTGGAGTGGTTCACTACCGCACGCGGCCGAGCATTCCGGCGGCCGGAGACATCGGGTCGTCCCCGGTGTAGAACTCGGTGTAGAGCCGGATCCAGTCCTCGTTGGTGATCAGCCGGTCCCGGTCCCGGTCGGCGTGGCGGAACGCGGCGATGGAGCACTCGTCCGGCACGAAGACCGCGCGCATGGCCGCGCTGTACTCGCCCTCGCTCACCACCCCGTCCCGGTCGCGGTCCACGACCTGGAACCAGATGTTGCCGAAATGCAGGATGGCGGCCACGCCGGGGGAACACGGGTCGGCGAACAGGGGGCCGAGCCGGGCCATGAGGTCCTGGACCCCCGCGCCGGTCTCGTCGTACTTCCCGTCGGGCGAGAGCGCGATGCCCCAGACGTCGCGCATCGCGTCGCGCAACCCGACCGCGAGATCCGAGTCGCCGACGAGGCCCGCAGCGGCGCTCCACCGGTCCGCGCCGAGCAGCAGGTCGTCGCGGTGCACGATGTCGTCCCGGTCCAGGTCGAAACAGCGGATCCACTGGAGGACCTTGCGTGCCACGAAGGCGTACTGGTCCTCGCCGGGAGGTTGGTCGGTCACAGTCGTCTGCCTCCTGTGGTCGTCGTCGGGCCGGGCGGCCCAGGCGCGGGAGAGGTCGGTCCCCATCGCGGCCAGTCCGGCGAGCACTTCGGGCTGCCACGGCGCGGGGACGATCGGGCTGCCGGTGCCCGGTTCGGCGTTCGCCCAGGTCTGTTCACCCCGGGCGACGAGCTGCTCGCCGTCGGGGGTGTGCCGGTGGATGAGGAACGATCCGGACATGAAGTGCATGCGGACCCAGGGAATGGTCATCCGGACGGTGATCCGGTCGTTGGCCCACATCTCGCCGAGGTAGTCCAGGGAGACCGAGTTGGTGACCATGAGGGTCTTGCCGGTGGCGAGTCCCCGCATGTACTCGGGGAAGTGCTCGAACCCCCATTGCTCGCGGCAGTCGCCGATCCAGCGGAGCAGTTCGGCGTAGTAGACGATGCCCGCCGCGCTGGTGTCGCCGAACATCGCGACGTGGGACCACTCGTAGTACGGCAGGTCGTCGGCCCCGGCGGTGCGCGTCGGCTCCGGGTCGGCGGGCGCGGGCCGGGTGTTCGTGGGCATGAGGAGACCTCCTTGGGCTGTCGGCAGTGGTGGGCCGTATCCGACCGTTTCGAACCCGTGCACCGCGAGCAGGACCTGTCCGGCCGAAGTGGATGCCGTGTAGTCCGGCTCGCCCGGCGCGGTGGTGTGGTGGCGGCGCAGGCGGATACCGGCGGGGTGGTGTGCCGCCAGGTCGGCATCGGACTCGGACCCGTACAGGTCGATTCGCGCTATCCGGACCGGGGCCTGGAGGGTGACGGTGTCGTCGTGCAGCGGGAACACGCTCAACCGGAAGAGCGAGTCGAGCAGCAGGACCGGAATCGGGGCGTGCGAGATGACGTCCAGCGGGGCGGGGACGGGCTGCCAGCGGGCCTGGGACCTCCGGGCGGTCCAGCCGATGTCGACCACGTTGCGGAACCCGCCGGTGAGGTGCACCGCGGCGTCGGGCCGGCTGTACGGATCGGACAGTGGCGTCAACGGATCGTCGGTGTCGTCCGTGAGGAGTGGTGGCGGTGGCGGCTCCCCGGTGAACACGTCCAGGCGGGCGTGGCACCGGTTGCGACGCAGTATCCGGCCTGATCGTGCGGTGACGTCCGAGAGCACGTCCACTCGAACCCGCCCACCGTCACCAGTGCCGGTCGGTGCGTCGAGGATGCTCGCCTCGATGCGGTACCTGGTCGGGCCCGGTGTCCGTGGATCGACCCGGAGGAAGTCCTCGAAGGACACGTCGCGCAGGTGGCTCACGGGGGCGTCCGGGATCAGGTGGCGGGTGGCCTCGACCGCCATCGCGACCAGCACTGCGCCCGGGACCGTAGGACGCCCGTCGACCAGGTGCTCGTTCAGATAGCGGTGCCCCAACGGGTCCACGCTCAGCAGCCACGTCGCACGCGTGTCCGAGCGGTCCGTGGGCGGACCGAGCAGCGGCGGGACCTCGCCACGGCCCGGGGCGGGCACACCCGCGCCGGACATCTGGTCGTCGGTGGCGTACCACGGCGCGGGCTCGCCCGGCCGGTGTGCCGCGAGCTCGGCGAGGAAGTGCGCGACCCCCTCCGCGTCGGTGATACCGGACCTGACTCCGTTGGCCGCCAACGTCTCCCGGGCCGACGGGTCCGCCGCCGACCCGCTCTGCTCCCACAGCCCCCAGCCGATGGTCAGTTCCGCGCGGCCGTTCCGG
>CBHFOL010000493.1:0-4788 GCA_965995405.1 uncultured Saccharothrix sp. | reverse complement strand
GTGAGGAGCAGGCCGAGCGGGCCGCGGTCTCCGGTCGACATGCGGCTGCATCGTAGTGGAAGACCGAGCGCGTCTTACAATCGCGTCATGCTCCCCACCACCCGATCCTCCGCCGCCGACCCGACCCGGTGCCAAGCCACCGCGGCCCGCGACGCCACGAGCGCCACCACCCACCCGCCCGGAGTCCCGTCGACCCCCGCGATCACGCCCGGAGCACCCCGTCCACCAAACGCGGCACGGTGGTGCTCACGTTCACCCGGGACGCCAGCGCCACGTCCGCACCGTGCCCGGCCGCGATCAGCTCCCGCCCCGACACGCACCCGGCCAGCACGTCCTCCACCGACGACCGCGCGAACGTCTCCGCCGCCACGCAAGCCTCCACCGACGCCGCCCCGTACCCGAGCAGCGCCGCCAGCACCGCGCCCGCGCCCAGCAGGTCCTCCACCGCCGGACGCAGCGGGCCGCGTTCCACACCGGTCACGCTGCCCATGTGCACGCCCCACCGCTCGCCCGCCGCGATCACCCCGATCGGACCGCCCCGCGCCAGCTCACGGGCCGCCGTGGCGACCGCGCGGGCGTTGCGCAGGCAGCCGGCCAGCACCAGCGACTCCGTACCCGACGCCAACTCGCACAAAGTCGCCCCATTGGGTGACGGCAACTCCAGCTCGGTCCCCGCCGGCAGCTCCACCAACGACGACGGCCGCAACGACCACGACGGGTCGGCGGGGCGCGCCGCGCGCTCCCGTTCGGACCAGTTCACCGGCCGTACCGAGCCGCCGCGCCCCACCGCGACGTCCGCCGCCGTGCCGAACGACAGTACGTCCACGACCACCAGCACGGCGCACAGCCCGCCCAGCGCGACGACGCCCTCGTCGCCCCACTCCAGCCGGAGCTGGTATCCCTCTTGTCCGAACACCCGCGCAAGGATGGCAGACTTCCCCGACGTGCGCGTCTACCTGGGATCCGACCATGCGGGCTTCGAGCTGAAGGCCCACCTCGCCAAGCACCTGACCGAAGCCGGCCACGACGTGGTCGACGTCGGCCCGGCGGTGTACGACGCGGAGGACGACTACCCGCCGTTCTGCATCGAAGCCGCCCGCCGCGTGGTGGCCGACGAGGGCAGCCTGGGCGTCGTGATCGGCGGCTCCGGCAACGGCGAGCAGATCGCCGCCAACAAGGTGCCCGGCGCACGTGCCGCGCTCGCCTACAGCGTGGAGACCGCGCGGCTCGCCCGCGAGCACAACAACGCCCAGCTGATCGGCGTCGGCGCGCGGATGCACTCCACCGGGGAAGCGCTCGCGATCGTCGACGCGTTCCTCGCGACCCCGTTCTCCGACCAGCCCCGGCACGCCCGTCGGATCGCGATCCTCGGCGACTACGAGCGGACCGGCGAGGCCCCGGCGCTGCCCTGATGAACCAGCCGATCCGGGAACTGCTGTTCGTGGACCTGGCGGGCGTGCCGACGACGGACCCGGAAACCGTCATCGACGCCGCCGCCGACGACCCCCGGTACCTGGAACGGGTGCCGGGGCTGCTCGCCGTGCTGACCGACGCCGGGTCCGAGCGCTACCACCGGTTCCTCGCGGTACAGGCCCTCGCGTCGTGGGGGCACGGGCCGGTGTACCCGGTGGTGGCGGCGACCGCCGAGACCGGCCGCCGGTCGCCGTGGCTGGGGATGCTCACCGACTACCAGGGGCGCGACCGCACGTTTCCGGAGCTCGCGGCTGCGGTCGCGGACGGCAAGCGGTACAGCGTGGCCAACGGCGGCGAGGCCGACCGGATCGGCGCGCTGAACGCGCTGATCGACCTCGGTGACGAGCTGTTCTTCGACTGGCAGTTGGCCTACGCGGCGGACGAGCCGGCCGCCGCCGACGCGCTGGCGACCGTCATCGACCGCGGCGTGGACCGTTCCGACGAACCCGACTTCGACCGCGTGCGGCAACTCGCGGACCTGTGCGCGGTACTGGCCCGCCACGACCGGGCGCGGGCCGTGGAGCTCGCGGAACGCCTGCTGCGCAAGGACTTCCGGCTGACCGTGCGCACCCACCTGTGTCCGGTGGTGCCGTTCCGTGCCTGAAGGCCACACCCTGCACCGACTGGCCCGCCTGCACCACCGCCGCTACGCCGGTCGCGCCGTCGAGGTCACCAGCCCCCAGGGCCGGTTCTCGGCGTCCACTGTGGACGGACGGGTGCTGCTGAAAGCCGAGGCGCACGGCAAACACCTGTTCCACGTCTACGGCCCGGACACCACCGTGCACGTCCACCTGGGCCTCTACGGGACGTTCACCGAGTCCGCGCACCCGGTGGCCGAACCCGTGGGCCAGGTGCGGATGCGCCTGGTCGGCGCCACGCACTGGACGGACCTGCGCGGCCCGACCCGCTGCGAGATCCTGACCGACGCCGAACTGACCGCGCTACGGGCCAGACTCGGCCCGGACCCGCTCCGACGCGACGCGAAACCCGACCTGGCCTTCCAGCGCGTCACGAAATCGCGCCAGCCGATCGCCGTGCTCCTGATGGACCAGAAGATCATCGCCGGCGTCGGCAACGTCTACCGCGCCGAAGTCCTGTTCCGGCACGGCGTGCACCCGATGACACCGGGCAACCTGGTCGACCGCGCGCTGTGGGACATCCTGTGGACCGACCTGGTGCTGCTGATGCGCGACGGCGTGAAGGTGGGGCGCATCGACACCGTCCGCCCGGAACACCTCCCCGAAGCGACCGGCCGCGCACCCCGCCAGGATCGGCACGGCGGCGAGGTCTACGTGTACCGCCGCGCCGGAATGCCCTGCCTGGTCTGCGGCACGCCGGTCGCCATCGCGGAACTGGCCGGCCGCAACCTGTTCTGGTGCCCCGGCTGCCAGCCCGGGTGACCCCGGGGAACCCGCGGGGCGCGGGGCCGTCCAAGCTAACGGAGTGCGGTCCGCGAACGATCAGCCGGCAGGAGAAGGGGGACGTGGGGTGACCGATCCCGTGTTCGGCGGCGACGAAGTGCGCACGGAGCAGGAGATCGCCCGGTGGGCGGCGGGCGTGGCGGCGAAAGCCGAGAAGTACCAGGCGGTCAGCCAGCGGGTGGCCGAGGTGACCGTCGGCGAGGTGTCCAGGGACGGGCTGGTGCGGCTCAGCGTCGGCGCGTCCGGGGTGTTGCAGAAGCTGGAGATCTCCGACAAGGCGCGTGAGGTGTCCGGCGCGACGCTCGCCGCGTCGATCATGGCCACCATCAGCCGGGCCCAGTCCAGGATCGCGGGCCGGGTGTCCGAGATCGTGGCCGACGTCGGCGTGGACGAGCCGGGAACCGCCGACGCGCTGGTGTCGTCGTACCGGCAGCGTTTCCCCGAGCCTTCGTCCGACACCCCTCCGTGGGCGGACCAGGTGCGGCCGTCAGCGCCGCCTGCCCGGCGGCCCGTCCAGGACGACGAGGACTGGGATGGTCCTTCCGTCACCGAGTAGGGGGTTTGCGTGAACCAGGGTTACCGGGTCCTCGTCGACGAATTACGGGGGCACGCCGACCGCCTGCGCGGCGTCGAGGACCAGTTGGCGCAGGCGGTGGACGCCGCGCGGCAGGTCAGCCTGTCCGGTGAGGCGTACGGGAAGATCTGCACGATGCTGCCGCCGATGATGGTGTTCATCAGCAACGCGGGCGTGCAGTCGCTGACCGACGTGGCCAGGTCCATCGGGGAGACCGTGGAGACCGTCCGGCGCACCGCCGCCGACTACGAGGCCGTCGAGCAGGCCAACGCCCAGGCGTTCCGGAGCGGCAGATGAACAACCCGTTGGTCGCCGAACGGAAGGACTCGACGCAGAGCTACACCGGCATCGGCGCGATCGAGTCGGCCGTCGAGATCCAGCAGGCGTTCGCCAGTGGCTCCTGGGTCGACCAGGGGCTCGGGCTGGCGGGCGGCGGGCTGGAGGCGCTGTCGTTCGTGCTCGACCCGTTCGGGACGCTGATCTCGTACGCGGTGTCGTGGCTCATCGAGCACATCGGCCCGCTGCGCGACGCGCTGAACTGGCTGGCCGGCGACGCCGACCAGATCGCGGCGTACGCGAAGACGTGGAACAACGTGTCGGAGGCCGTCGGCCGGGCGAACGAGACCCTGGTGGCCGAGGTCAACCGGGGCGCGGCGAGCTGGACCGGCGCGTCCGGCGACGCCTACCGGGCGTCGGTGACCAGCCAGTCCCAGCACATCACGGCCGCCGCCACCTGCGCGAACACCATCGGCCTGGTGGTCGAGGTGTCCGGTGTGCTGGTCGGCACGGTGCGCGGGCTCGTGCGCGAGCTGATCGCCGAGTGCGTGGCGACGCTGGTGGCCCGCATCCCGCAGTGGCTCGCCGAGGAGGCCGTCACGCTGGGCTTCGCGACCCCGCACGTGGTCGCGGCGGCGGTGTCGATCATCGCCAAGTGGGTCGCCAAGATCGCAGACAAGCTGAACCTGCTGATGCGGTCGATCGCCAAGCTCCGCCCGCTGCTGTCCCGGCTGGACGAGATCTGGGAGCTGATCAAGCGCGGCCTGAAGGGGCTGCGCAAGGCGGACGGGCCCGGCGGCACGCCGAAGTCGCCCGATCCGGTGAAGAAGCCCGGCAACACCGACGTGAAGCCCAAGGGCGGTGACACCGGCGGCAACACGCACCCGTCCTCGGGTTCGGACGCCCCGCCCGTGTCGAAGCCCCCGGAGCCGCACGGCGGTGACACGGGCGGCACGACGCACACGTCCGGCTCGGCCGGCGGTGGCACCGTGGACGCCCCGCCCAGGCCACAGGGCGGCGACACGCACCCGTCGTCCGGCTCGT